>CAYFVJ010000007.1:13489-30533 GCA_964346555.1 uncultured Alteromonadaceae bacterium
AGTCTCGGACGGACTAGTCTCGGACGGACCAGTCGTCGGTCGATCCCCCTCGCGCAGCTCAATCTGCTGTCCGGCATAGATGGTAAAAGGCGCCGGGATGGCATTGGCTGCAGCCAAACGTGAATAATCCAGGCCGTATCGCCAGGCAATGGAATACAGGGTGTCTCCGGGCTGCACACGATAGAGCCGACCCATCGTTGCCGGCGTCGCGTTGCGGTCCTCAATCGGTGCCGGCGGCCGCCCAGCGCAGCCATCGAGCGCCAGCGGAACCATCAGCGCGACCCACAGCCCGAGCGACCGCCAGTGCTGTCCGCCGCGCATGCTTCAGGGGCCGTCGTCGCCCCAGCGACGCTCGATCAGCCACACGGCAGCCAGCCCTACCAGCATGAGGGCAGCGCAGGCGGTTACCATCGCGGCTTCGCCCGTCACAGCGGCAAAGGACCCCGGGCTCATCGGCCACTGCGGCACGCTTTCAGCCGCGGCCGTGCCACGGGCCGCCGTGTCGCGTGCGACCTTCCAGGGCCAGACGACGAGCAGAGATCCGATAAGAAAACCGGTGAGCAGCGCCATGCAGAGCGTATGGAAGCGGGTCAGGAGCCAGTTCAGCAGACGCGAGAATGCGAGGAGTCCGCAGACCGCGCCACCCCCCAGAACCGCGAGTGACGGCAGGTGAAAACTCTCTACCATCGCCAGCACCGGGCCGTACATACCGAGCAGGACAAGTATGAAACTCCCGGATATCCCGGGGAGAATCATCGCACAGATGGCGATGAAGCCGGCGAAAAACAGCGCGAGATAACTATTGCCCAGCTGTGTAGTGGGCGATAACGCAATCGCCGCCGCCAGCAGGATCCCCATGGCGAGGGCCGTGAGCGTCGTTGCGCGCCAGTGCGCAACATGGCGCACCAGCACAAGTGCCGAGCCGGCGATGAGACCGAAAAAGAAAGCCCAAACCAGCAGCGGATAGGTCTCCAGCAGCCAGGAGAGCAGGTGCGCGAGGCTGGCGACGCTGGTCGCGATACCCAGCATGAGTGCGAACAGGAAGCCGCCGTCGATCGACTTCATGGCGGCGCGCCACTCCCCTCGCAGCAGCTGCATGGCGAAGCGGTGATCCACGGCACTGATCGCCGCAATCAGGCGATCGTAGATCCCCGTAATAAAGGCGATGGTGCCACCGGAGACGCCTGGCACGATGTCCGCGGCACCCATAAGCAGACCGCGCAGATAGATGCCAGCGTATTTCCGCCCCGGCAAAGCAGGCCGTTGTGTCACCGCTGGACGCCAGGCCGCAGCGGTACGAAGCGCACGGCGTCTACCACCTCTGTCTCGAATCCCACCGGCGTGCGCGTGATGACCTGCAGATGCTGCGCTTCCGCGCCCACGGGAATCACCAGTCGACCATCGGGAGCGAGCTGATCCAGGAGATCGGCGGGAACGTCGGCGGGTGCCGCGGCGCCCAGAATACCGTCAAAGGGCGCCAGCTCGGGCCAGCCCAGACCGCCATCCGCATGCCGGAAACGCACGTTGCGCAGACGCAGTGCACGCAGTCGTCGCCGGGAGGCATCCAGAAGGGGCTTGATCCGCTCGATGGCAAACACATCGCCCACCAGCTGGGCCAGTATCGCCGTCTGGTACCCCGAACCGCTGCCGATTTCGAGTACCCGGCCGAGCGGGCCGCCGGCGAGCAGCAGTTCAGTCATGCGCGCCACCACGTAGGGCTGGGACAGCGTCTGCTGATAGCCGATAGGCAGGGCCGTATCCTCATAGGCCCGGTGCGCCATGGCCTCGTCGAGAAACAGGTGCCGCGGCGTCGAGCGCATTACCTGCAGCACCGCCGCATCGCGGATGCCGCGTTCGCGCAGACGCTCGACCAGACGCTCGCGTGTACGCTGTGAGGTCATGCCAATACCGGCAAGATCCGGGCTATTCAACTCAGCTCCTGTTCTGTGACTGACTGCGGGTCTGCTATGCAGGCGCGCGCAGGCTGCTTGCATCGCATCGCGGTATCTTCACAAATACACGCGTGAAAGTCACTCGCGCCCGGTTGCCACGAGTGGCTCGAGCAGGACCACTGCGTGGGCGGCAATACCCTCTGCGCGACCCATGGGACCGAGGCCCTCGGTAGTGGTCGCCTTGACGTTCACGGCCGCGGCATCGACCGCGCACTCCGTCGCGATGGCAGCGCGCATGGCATCGATATGCGGCGCCATACGCGGCGCCTGGGCAATCACGGTGGCGTCCAGATTGCACAGAGACCAGCCGCGCCGGCGTACCTCGTGCATGACGCTGCGCAGCAGGATGCGGCTGTCAATACCGGCATTGGCTGCATCCGTATCGGGGAAGCGGTGGCCTATGTCCCCGGCGGCAACCGCGCCCAGGAGCGCATCGCACAGGGCGTGCAGGAGCACATCGCCATCCGAGTGCGCCGCGAGCCCGCGATCATGGGCAATCCGCACGCCACCGATCATGACGTGGTCGCCGTCTGCGAACGCATGCACATCATAGCCGTGGCCCACTCGCATGAATCAGACTCCCGATTCCAGGTACAGTCGCGCCAGTTCGATATCTTCGTGCACAGTCACCTTGAGGTTGCGCCTCGACGCCGGCACCAGCTGTACACGGCCACCGGCGAACTCCATCGCCGAGGCCTCATCGGTCACCGCGTACCCGTTCCTGCAAGCCGCAGCCAGCGCGCTGCGCAGCTCGCCGAGACGGAACATCTGCGGTGTCTGTGCAAGCCACAGGTCGCTGCGATCCAGCGTTGCGGCGACGCAGCCATCACGTGACTGCTTTACCGTGTCCGGCACCGGCTGCGCGAGAATGCCGCCGCAGCCGGTGGACAGTACCTGCTGCATCAGTGCCGCGAGGGACGCGTGCGACAGGCACGGCCGTGCCGCATCGTGCACCAGCACCCAGTCCTCAGAAGATGCTCCCAGATTCACCAGGTCGTCAAGGCCGGCGGTAACGGAGTCGCTGCGCTCATCCCCACCCGTGGTCAGGCTGACCCGCGAGTTGCCGGCCACGGTGTCGAGACGCGACACGCGCTCGTCGCCGGCTCTCACCGCAACACTGACCGCGCGGATACGCGCATCGGCGAGCAGCGCAAGCAGGCTGTGCTCGAGCAGCGACCGGCCCGCCACCACCAGGAACTGCTTCGGCGTGTCCGTCTGCATGCGCCGGCCCACGCCGGCCGCGGGTATGACGCCCCAGCAATTCACTCGGTGGGCTCCCCGCGTGGCGGCGTCTGCAACGATTCGGACCCCTCGATAAAGCGGTAGAACACCTCACCCTCGCGTATCAGCCCCAGCTCTTCGCGCGCGCGTTCCTCGACAACAGCCTTGCCGGTCTGCAGCTCCAGCACTTCCCGCGCGAGTTCATCGTTGCGCTCGCGCAGCAGCGCGTTTTCACGCCTGGCGGATTCGACCTGCTGCTGCAGCCGCTGCCGTTCGGCGAGGCTGCCGTCGGCGAACCACAGCCGGTACTGCAGCACTATCAGCAGGCCGACAAGAACCGCAAGCAGCCAGCGCAGCACCGCCTAGTGGCCCACTAGCGTGCAAATTCCCGGCGACCGCGATAGGGGGCAGCGTCGCCCAGCTCCGCTTCAATACGCAGCAGGCGATTGTACTTCGCCACCCGGTCGGAGCGGCACAGGGAACCGGTCTTTATCTGACCCGCCGCGGTCGCTACGGCGAGGTCGGCAATGGTGGTGTCCTCGGTTTCTCCGGAACGGTGTGATATGACTGCTGTGTAGCCGGCACCGCGGGCCATCGCAATGGCATCCAGGGTTTCACTGAGGCTGCCGATCTGATTGAACTTGATCAGGATCGAGTTGGCCACTCCGCGCTCGATACCATGGCGGAGAATATCAGTATTGGTCACGAACAGATCGTCGCCGACGAGCTGCACGCGGCGTCCCAGCTTCTCGGTCAGCAGCTTCCAGCCATCCCAGTCGGATTCATCGAGACCGTCCTCGATCGACATGATCGGGTGTGCATCAACCAGGCCGGAGAGGTAATCAGCAAAGCCGGCGCTGTCGTAGTCCACGCCCTCGCCGGTAAGATAATAGCGGCCGTCGCGGTGGAATTCCGATGCGGCGCAGTCGAGGGCAAGGGTGACATCCTCGCCCAGCGCGTAACCCGCATTACCGACCGCCTCGGCGATCACTTCAAGTGCCGCGGCATTGCTCGGCAGGCTGGGCGCAAAGCCGCCCTCGTCGCCTACGGCCGTCGCCAGCCCCCGCGCAGACAGCACTTTTTTCAGGTGATGGAATATTTCTGCGCCCGTGCGCAGTGCCTCGGCAAACGAGGTTGCGGCAACCGGCTGCACCATGAATTCCTGGATATCGACGTTGTTGTCGGCGTGCTCGCCCCCGTTGAGAATGTTCATCATCGGCACCGGCATCGTCAGCGCAGTGTTTCCGGCGAGCCCGGCGATATGTCGATACAGCGGCATTCGCTGCGAGGCGGCAGCCGCTTTTGCCGTGGCCAGAGAGACGGCGAGTATCGCATTGGCCCCCAGCGCCGCTTTGTTCGGCGTGCCATCCGCCTCGATCATCCGCCGATCGATATCGCGCTGATCGCGGGCATCGGCACCGGCGAGCAGTGTCGCGATACTGTCATTGACGTGGCCCACGGCCGCCAACACCCCCTTGCCGAGGTAGCGCGATGCGTCGCCGTCGCGCAGCTCCAGAGCCTCCCGCAATCCGGTGGAGGCACCCGACGGGGCGCAGGCCACGCCGAGGTGACCATCCTCTAGGGCAACCTCGGCCATGACCGTCGGGTTGCCGCGGGAATCGAGCACCTCGAATGCCTGTACGCTATTGATCTTGCTCATGCCATGTCTCCCTAATCCTCAATCGATCGCCAACCGTGGCAGGCCCTTCACCAGTTCATCCACAGCCCGGGCCTGCAGCAGGAAGTCCTCGAGCCGGTCCAGCGGCAGCGCACTGGGACCATCGCACAGGGCCTTGTCGGGGGATGGGTGCGCCTCCAGGAACAGGCCCGCCAGGCCGGTGGCGAGTCCGGCACGCGCCAGGTGCACAACCTGTGATCGGCGCCCGCCCGAGGCCGCCCCCAGAGGATCCCGGCACTGCAGCGCGTGAGTGACATCAAAAATCAGAGGGATATCGCCACAGGCCTCGCGCATGACGTCAAAGCCAAGCATGTCCACCACGAGGTTGTCATAACCAAACAGTGTCCCGCGCTCACACAGCATGAGCCGGTTGTTGCCGCACTCGCGGAATTTTTCGACCACGTTGGCCATTTGCGTCGGGCTCAGAAACTGGGGTTTCTTGATGTTGATCGCGGCGCCGGTGTCCGCCATCGCGGCCACCAGGTCAGTCTGGCGTGCCAGGAAAGCCGGCAGCTGGATAATGTCACACACGGCGGCGGCAGCGTCGGCCTGCTCCGGCGCGTGAATATCGCTGATAATCGGCAGCTCGTATTCGGACTTAACCCGCGCCAGTATCCGCAGCCCCTCCTCCAGTCCCGGCCCGCGGAAGGAATGAATGGACGAGCGGTTGGCCTTGTCGTATGAAGCCTTGAATACCAGCGGGATCCCCAGACGGTCACAGACGTCCCGGTAGACGCCCGCGACATCCACAGCGAACTGCTCACTTTCGATTACATTGATGCCACCCAGCAAGGTGAATGGTCGGGAATTGCCGATGCTGATTCCGGCGACATCGACGCTGGTTTCCTGCATTCAGTCGTACTCCACTATCCCGCGCAAGGACCGCTATCGGGCCGCTGCCCGCGCCTTTGCCGCCTCGACAAAACTGGTGAAGAGCCGGTGCCCGCCGCGCGGGCGCGAGGTGAATTCCGGGTGGAACTGGCAGGCGATGAACCAGGGGTGCCCCGGCAATTCGACCATCTCGACCAGGCTTCTGTCGGCTGACCAGCCGGCCATGCGCATGCCGCCTTCCTGCAGGCGCTGCACGTAATTGTTGTTGACTTCGTAGCGGTGACGGTGGCGTTCATTCACGCTATCCACGCCGTAGATCTCCCGCGTCCTGCTGCCGGGTTCCAGGTGACAGGGCTGTGCGCCGAGGCGCATGCTGCCGCCGAGATCCGAAGACTCGTCGCGCAATTGGGTCGAGCCGTCGGCATTCTGCCACTCGGTAATCAATGCGATCACGGGGTGCGCTGCATCGCGCTGCATCTCCGTGGAATTGGCGCCGGCGAGTCCGCAGACGTTGCGCGCATATTCGATCAGCGCCACGTGCATGCCGAGACAGATGCCGAGAAATGGCACCCCGTTCTCACGCGCGTAACGCACGGTCGCGATCTTACCCTCGACGCCGCGATCACCAAACCCGCCAGGCACCAGGATCGCGTCCGCCGACGCCAGGGCGGCGGTCCCATTGCACTCGATGTCCTCGGCCTCGACATAGTCCACGTGCACATCGGTCAGGGTCTGCAGGCCGGCGTGCGCCAGGGCCTCATTGAGTGACTTGTAGGCGTCGGGTAGTTCCATGTACTTGCCGACCATGGCGATGCGGATCTGCTCACGATCGGTGCTGAATTCCCGCCGCAGCACCTCATCCCATTCGCTGAGATCTGCCCGGGGACACTCCAGATGAAACCGCTCGAGGACGAAGTCATCCAGCCCTTTATCGTGCAGCGCCCGGGGGATGCGGTAGATGGAGTCCGCATCCAGCAGGGGTATAACCGCGCGTGCCTCGACATTAGTAAACAGCGATATCTTGTGGCGGGCACTTTCGTCGATTACCACGGAGCAGCGACACAACAGAATGTCCGGCTGCAGGCCGATCGAGCGCAGCTCCTTCACCGAGTGCTGCGTCGGCTTGGTTTTTATCTCGCCCGCCGTAGCAATGTAGGGAACCAGGGTCAGGTGCATGAGCAATGCGCGCGAGGGTCCCAGCTCGACCTGCAGCTGGCGCGCGGCCTCCAGAAACGGCAGGCCCTCTATGTCGCCCACGGTACCACCAATTTCGACCACGGCGACATCTGCGTCGCCGGCACCCAGATACACGCGGCGCTTGATTTCATCCGTGATGTGGGGAATCACCTGCACGGTACCGCCGAGATAGTCGCCGCGACGCTCCTTGGCGAGCACGGCGTTGTACACGCGGCCGGTAGTGAAGTTGTTGCCGCGGTGCATCACCGTACGCGTGAAGCGTTCGTAGTGGCCGAGATCGAGATCGGTTTCCGCGCCATCCTCGGTTACAAAAACCTCGCCGTGCTGGAACGGGCTCATGGTGCCGGGGTCGATATTGATATACGGGTCAAGCTTGAGCAGCGTGACCTTGAGCCCCCGGCTTTCGAGAACTGCCGCCAGCGACGCCGCCGCAATGCCCTTGCCGAGTGACGACACGACCCCACCGGTCACAAAGACAAAACGCGTCATGAAGAACCTTACAATGGCTTGAATTGGAGACGCGCAACACCGCTCTGGAACGGCGCGGCACGATGCGCGCCAGCCCGGCATGCCCTGCGAGAAGATAAAATAAGCTACCAGAAACCCCGGGGCACCTCAATCCGACGGGCTCGCTGAGGCCGGCTTCCAGGCCAGAGTCTCCCCTGCACCCTGCGACCGCCAGAAGTCGCCAGCCGCCAGCAGTTCTTCGCCGGCAAACAGGAGCGGCAGCCGCTCTCGCCACCAGGGGGGCACGCCGGCCGCCTGCAATAGCGTCTTGAGCGACCGGTGATACGTTTCACCTGGGAGGCGAATGCGCTCGCCACCGCGCCGGAAACCCAGCTTGAGCGGGGTCTCTGTGCTCCCCGACCGGCTGACGACAATGCGGCCGACGCCAGGCACATCCAGGCTGTCGCCGGGGTGGACAACGCGGGGCGGCGGCGCCCGGAAGCGCCAGGGACGGGGCAGCAGATAAACCGTGTCGCCATAGCGCTGCAGGCACCAGTCACGCCGCTGCAGCCGGGGAGAAGCTGCCGTCGACGCATCGCGCAGCTGGCGCAGGAACTCGAGCAGCGGTTGCTGCGGCGGCGCCTGGCAGCTGTGCGCACGCAGCCAGTGACGCAGGGCACTCGCGGCGCGGGCCGGCGGCAGGCTGCTCAGAAGGGTGGCATCGCAGCCGGGATCACCAAAAGCGTTGTACCGGGTCGGCGGCAGGGGCGATTGCCCGCAAACAGCCAGGTCCCCAAGGTGGTCCATGGCGCGTGCAACCGGCGCACGGTAACCCGGCCAGCGCCGTGCCAGAAGCGGCATTACCGCGTGCCGCAGATAGTTGCGATCGTACCGGGTGTCGGCGTTGCTGGAGTCCTCCAGCCACTCTGACTGCAGCGCCGCGGCGTATTCGCGCAGCCGGTCTCGCGGCAGCCGGATAAAGGGTCGCAGCAGTGTGCCATTTCCCAGCACGCGCTCCGCGGGCATGCCTGCCAGCCCGTTGACACCGGCGCCGCGCATCAGGCGCAGAAAAAACGTCTCCACCTGATCGTCCAGATGATGGCCGAGCAGCAGGCTGCCACCGTCGCCGAGCATGTCGCGAAACACAGCGTAACGCGACCGACGCGCGGCGGCCTCCAGGCCGTGGCCATCGCGGTCGATTTCGATACGCCGTGCGCGACACTCGATATGCATTTCTTTGCATTTATCGAGACAATGCCTTTCCCAGGCATCGGCGTCCGGGTGCAGGCGATGATTGACGTGAACCGCCACCAGCGGCGGCGCCCCTGCAGTGCGGCTGGCAAAGCGCGATGCGGCGATCAGTAACGCCGTGGAATCCAGCCCACCGCTGAAGGCAACCACCCATAGCGGGTCCGACAGCCGGGGCCGCAGGGCATCGGCAAGAGCGGCATCGGGTTCGGGCGGCGGCGGGATCACTCCGGGCTGCGCCCCTTCCAGGGGTCAGTTGCCGTAAGACATGAGGCGCTGGTAGCGGGTCTCGAGCATGCTCTCCACCGGCACCTGCTGTAGCGCCTCGACTTTTTCGACCAGGTGCTCGCGCACCCGATCGGCCGCAAGCTCGGGGTCGCGGTGGGCACCCCCCAAAGGCTCCGGAATGGTCGCGTCGACAATACCGAGTTCCTGCAGCACCTTTGACGTCACGCCCATGGCCTGCGCCGCGTCCGGCGCGTTGTCCGTGGACTTCCAGATGATATTCGCGCAGCCCTCGGGCGAAATCACGAAGTAAGTGGCGTACTGCAGCATAACCAGGTGGTCACCCACGCCAATCCCGAGCGCGCCACCGGAACTGCCTTCACCGATCACCACGCACACGATCGGCGTCGACAGGCGCGACATGACCGCAAGATTGGTCGCGATGGATTCGCTGATGCCGCGCTCCTCGGAGTCGATGCCCGGGTAGGCTCCCGGCGTATCGATGAGCGTGATGACCGGCATGTTGAACCGCTCGGCCATCTGCATAAGCCGCAGCGCCTTGCGGTAGCCCTCGGGCTTGGGCATGCCGAAATTGTGGTAGACCTTGTCCTTGACTGCCCTGCCCTTCTCCTGCCCGATCACCATCACCGGCTTGCCGTCGAGACGTGCTATTCCACCGACAATCGCCTTGTCATCGCCAAAACGGCGATCACCATGCAGTTCATCGAACTCGGTAAAGACGCGCTGGATATAATCCATGGTGTAGGGACGCTGCGGGTGCCGCGCAACCCGGACAATATCCCAGGCACTCAGGTTGGAGAAGATCTTCTCTGTCAGGCGCGTGCTCTTCTTGCGCAGCGTGGCTATCTCGTCAGTCAGGTTGAGATCCGCGTCCGTGCCCACCAGCTGCAGCTCCTGGATCTTGACCTCCAGTTCTGCGATGGGTTGTTCAAAGTCGAGATAGTTAGGATTCATCGTGTCCCGGTTCCCCAGCCATGCCGTGCCGAGAGTTTACAAAATAACGCCAGCCTCGGCTAACTGTCCTCGCGCCGGCGCGTGGAGCGTCATCCAAGCAGCGTAATCATGACGCCAGCTGCAACCGCTGACCCTACCACGCCGGCGACGTTGGGTCCCATGGCATGCATGAGCAGGAAATTGTGCGGGTCGGCTTCCAGCCCCAGCCGATTGCTCACTCGCGCCGCCATGGGAACCGCGGAAACACCGGCGGATCCGATCAGCGGGTTGATCGGCGTGGCACCAAAGCGGTTCATCAGGCGTGCCAGCAACACCCCCGCCGCGGTGCCGATGGAGAAAGCGACAATACCCAGCGCCAGGATGCCCAGGGTATTGACATCGAGGAACTGCTCGGCGATTAGCTTCGAACCAACGGACAGGCCCAGAAAAATCGTCGTGATATTGATCAGGGCATTCTGGGCCGCCGCGTTGAGACGCTCAACCACACCGCACTCGCGCATCAGGTTGCCGAAACAGAACATGCCCAGCAGTGGCGCGGCGCCCGGCAGTAGCAAGGCCACCAGCACAAGCAGCAGCAGGGGGAAGATTATCCTCTCTCGCTGGCTGACCTCGCGCAGCTGCTTCATGACGATGCGGCGTTCTGCGTCTGTTGTCAGGAAGCGCGCGATGGGCGGCTGTATCAATGGCACCAGCGCCATGTAGGAGTAGGCGGCCACGGCGATGGGACCGAGCAGATCCGGTGCGAGCACGCTGGACACGTAGATCGCAGTAGGGCCATCTGCACCGCCGATGATGCCGATTGCCGCGGCGTCGGTCAGAGTAAATTCGGTCAGGCCGAGCTCTGTCAGTCCCACTGCCCCGAATAGCGTGGCGAAAATGCCGAACTGCGCCGCCGCACCCAGGAACAGCGTCCTGGGGTTGGCCAGCAGTGGACCGAAGTCGGTCATGGCGCCGACGCCCATGAAGATCACCAGAGGCGCGATACCGCTGGCAATAGACACGCGGTAGAAGGTGTACAGCATGCCGTCGCTGAAGCCGGCATCCTCCGCGAGCCGGTGCAGGCCCACCCGCGTCGAGGCACCGGCATCACCCAGCCCTTCGCGTAGAGTCTCTACAGTACTGTCCGGTGGTAACGACAACATGGAGGCGAATGTGGCCAGCAGGTCGGGGGGTCCGGCGTACAGCGCGCTCTCTACCGCTGAGTACGCCAGCCCGGCACCGGGAATGTTGGCCAGTATGCCGCCAAACCCGATAGGCACCAGCAGGAGTGGTTCGAAATTCTTGCGAATGGCCAGAAACAGCAGCAGCAGACTCACTGCGATCATCAGCGCCGCTCCCGCATTCATCTGCGCCAGCCCGGAGGCCAGCCACAGCTCCTGCAGTCGCTCCACTAGCTGTCGCCCAGGGTCAGCAGCGTCGCTCCCACAGTCACCGCGTCGCCGGGGCTGACCCTGATCTCGGCGACCCGACCAGCGTGGGGGGCGCGGATCTCGGTTTCCATTTTCATCGCTTCCAGAATCACCAGCACCTGTCCGGACGTCACCGTGTCACCCGCGGCCACTTCCAGCTTGAAGATATTGCCGGCCAACGGCGCGTTCACTGCCTCGGCCCCCGACTCGGACTGAGCGACGGCTGCGGGTGCCGCGGCCGTTGCCTGGCTGGCTTTGTCCGCAACCGGCGCGACGCTCTCGAGTTCGCCTCCCTCGGCCACCTCTACCGTGTAGGCGCTGCCATTGACGGTGACCGTGTACACAGCAGTGCCCGCGTCGGCTCCGGGTTCAGCACTCGCGCCGGGCGCGCTGTCATCGGCGGCTGCGTCTGTCGGGACAGCGGCCGGCTCTTCGCTGCCGGGCGCCGGCTCAAAGGCGCCCGGATTGCCGCGATTGGCGAGAAACTTGAGGCCGATCTGGGGAAACAGGGCATAGGTCAGGACATCGTCGACGCGCCGCTCCCCGTCGGCCAGGGCAATACCCTGCTCTTCCGCCAGGCTTTCGAGCTCGCCCTGCAGGGACCCCATCTCGGGCTCCAGCAGTTCGGCGGGACGGCAGGTGATCGGCTCGCCGCCCTCGAGCACCCGCGCGCGCAGTTCCTCGTTGACCGGCGCCGGCGTCGCGCCGTACTCGCCCTTGAGCACGGCGGCGGTTTCACGCGAAACGGACTTGTAGCGTTCGCCGGTAAGCACATTCAGCACCGCCTGGGTGCCGACAATCTGCGAGGTCGGCGTCACCAGCGCAATATAGCCCAGGTCCTCGCGCACCCGTGGAATTTCCTCAAGCACCTCATCCATCCGGTCGCCGGCGCCCTGCTCGCGCAGCTGATTCTCCATGTTGGTAAGCATGCCGCCCGGCACTTGCGCAACAAGAATCCGCGAATCGACACCGCGCAGCGCGCCCTCGAAGCGCGCGTATTTCAGTCGCACCTCGCGAAAGTACGCCGCGATTTCCGCCAGCCTGTTGATATCGAGCCCGGTCGCGCGCCCGGTGCCCTCGAAAATCGCCACCACGGACTCGGTCGGCGAATGGCCATACGTCATGGACATGGAGGAGATGGAGGTGTCGACGTTGTCGATACCCGCCTCGACGCACTTGAGGATTGTCGCCGTGGACAGACCGGTCGTAGCGTGACACTGCATGTGAATGGGGATGTTGCAGGCATCTTTCAGGCGTCGCACCAGCTCGTAACCCGCGTAGGGGCGCAGAAGCCCGGCCATGTCCTTGATCGCAATGGAGTCAGCGCCCGTGTCCTCGATGCGTCGCGCCATATCGACCCAGGTATCGATGTTGTGCGCGGGGCTGATGGTGTAGGACAGCGTGCCCTGGGCATGTTTGCCGCTGTCTTTGACGGCGCGCAGGGCGACCTCCAGATTGCGCATATCATTCATGGCGTCGAACACCCTGAACACGTCAACGCCGTTCGATGCCGCGCGCTCGACGAAGCGACAGACGACATCATCCGCGTAGTGCCGGTAACCTAGAATGTTCTGGCCGCGCAACAGCATCTGTTGCCGCGTCTTCGGCATCGCCTTCTTGAGTTCCCGTATGCGGTCCCAGGGGTCCTCGCCCAGGTAGCGGATACAGGCGTCGAAGGTGGCGCCGCCCCAGGACTCGACGGACCAGAAGCCGACGTCATCCAGCGCCGCGGCGATCGGTAACATGTCGTCCAGACGCATACGGGTCGCCAGCAGGGACTGGTGTCCGTCGCGCAGAACAACATCGGTGATGCCGAGGGGCTGTCTGTTGTTATCCATGAGAGGCATTCTCCTGACGCGGGCGTGTGGTGTGCGATCGCTGCCGGTGGCAGTGTACCGCTGCAGCGATCGCGACAATCACTTCCTGCTGCGCGGCAGTCCCGCGCGCGCTCGCGGCGCTACCTTCAGTGGTCGCGACCTGGACAGGAGAAGGATAGAACCGCTCCAGCAGGCGATGCATCAGCCCGATGGCGATGACCAGCAGCGACAGGAAGGCGATCACGGTGCCCATGCCCAGCAGCATGACCTCGATGCCTCGCTCGAACAGGGACGGTGACATAGCGGACTATCCACAGGACTTTTGAACGCATGATAAATCAGCGGGCATTCTGATGCCATGCGAGCTGGGTTACACTCCACTCACCTTAACCACTGCAGTTCCGACCACTATGCGCATGCCGGAAGCGAACGCCAGCACAACCGTACCTTCTGTAGACAACGCTTTTTTCGGCCACCCACCGGGGCTGTTCGTGTGTTTTACCACCGAGATGTGGGAGCGCTTTTCTTTTTATGGCATGAAGTACCTGCTGCTCCTGTACCTGACCAAGTATCACCTGTTCAGCGATAGCGATGGGCTCGAGGTACTCGGCGGCTACGCCGCGCTGGTCTACGCCACGCCGGTCCTCGGCGGGCTGCTCGCCGACCGCTATCTCGGCATGCGCAAAGCAGTGATTTTCGGCGGTCTGCTGCTTGTGCTGGGACACCTGGGCATGGCGGTGGAGGGCGAGCAGGCGCGCTTTACAGGCGGCGACATCCTTCGCGACGACCGCGCCCTGCAGGTGTTTTACTTTTCCCTGGGGCTGATCGTCGTGGGTGTCGGCTTTCTGAAGCCCAGTATCTCCACGATCGTCGGCAAGCTGTACAGCGTTGATGACCCGCGACGCGACGCGGGCTTCACGATTTTTTACATGGGCATCAATCTCGGGGCGTTCACCGCGACGCTACTGTGTGGATACCTGGGTGAAACCTATGGCTGGCGCTACGGTTTCGGCACCGCCGGTGTCGGTATGCTGCTGGGCCTGGTGACATTCCTCCGCGGGCAGAAGCACCTGCACGGCCTTGCGGATCCCGTGCGCCCGGCGGTACTGCGGGAGCGCTCGCCACTGGGTCTGAACAAGGAATGGAGCATTTACGCGGCAGCAATTCTGGCGGTAGTTGCCGCCTGGCGGATGCTGCAGTTCCACGGCGCTGTGGGCACCCTGCTCAACGTGCTCGCAATCGCGGTTCTGTGTGGCCTGGTCTGGTTCGTCGTCGCCAAATGCGATGCCACGGAGCGCAGCCGCATGATCGTGTTGATCATACTGACTATGTCCAGCGTGTTGTTCTGGTCGCTGTTCGAGCAGAGCTCAGCCTCCATGACCCTGTTCGCGGACCGCGTCATGGACCGCAATATTCTCGGCTTTGAACTCACTGCGTCGCAGTTCGGCGCGCTCAACGCCTTTTTTATCTTCCTGTTCGCACCACTGTTTGCGTGGCTGTGGACAAGCCTGGCACGCCGCGGGCTGGAACCTTCCACACCGGTCAAGTTTGCCCTGGGTATTGCCCAGGCCGGGCTCGGGTTCGGCGCACTGGTGCTGGGTGCCGCCAACCCGGACCAGGCCGGACTCGTGTCGGGCTACTGGATGGTCCTCGCCTATCTGCTGCATACCGCGGGCGAACTCTGCCTGTCGCCAGTCGGGCTGTCAGCCGTGACCAAACTCGCCGTACCCAGCGTGGCGGGGCTGATGATGGGGGCCTGGTTCCTCGCCACGGCCTACTCCCAGCACGTTGCGGCACAGCTGTCCAAACTGGCGGTGGTAGACACACCGGCGGGCGCCGTCGCCGATGTCGATGAGGCTCTGGCGCGGTACACCGATCTTTTCAGCAGCCTGCTTTGGACCGGCCTTGCAATCGGCGTAATACTGCTAGCGGTATCGCCCGTACTGCACAGAATGATGCGTGGTATACATTAAGCCAATCGATGTAACAGCAGGCGCAGTGTGCACTGTCGTCATCCGCGCCAATGTTTGACCTCATTTTCACCGGTCGCCTGCTTCCCGGTGCCGATCCCCGGCATGCAAGACTGTTGCTCACCGCCCTCTTTCGGCTTACGGATCCAACCGACGTAGAGCCATTTTTTCGCGGCAGCGAGGTCATTCTGCGTCGCGCGTTGTCGCAGACCGAGGCCCAGTCGTTGTGCAACCGACTGCTCGCAGGCGGACTCGATTGCCGTCTACGTGAGCGAGAGCGAGAGCAAAATTCAGAACCAGCGCCAGAACCAGCGCCAGAACCAGCGCCAGAGCCAGAGCCAGAACCAGCGCCAGAACCAGCGCCAGAGCCAGGGATCAGACCCGATGGTGACGCTGCGACGCTTTCCGCTGCACCGCCCAACCTGTTCCAGATTCGCAGCGACCGACTGCGGCAGCGCGTGCCGGATGCCGATACGGCACAGCTGCGCTTTCTGGCGTCGGCTGTGGGCACCGGCATTGCGGGGGTGGTTTTCGCCGCTGCCATTCTGACACGGCTGTTCTGGTGGTCACCCGGTGACCCGGTATCGGGCCCGGAGTCCATCGTGGCCGCAGCCGATGGCACGCTGTACATGCTCGCAGCTGATCAGGTGCTGGTGCACAACCGCGGCGGCGGTGACCTGGGTGCGGTCAGTGCGGAGGCGCTCGGGCTATCCGCCATCGACAGGCTCCTGGACGCCGACGCCGGTGCACTTTACCTGAGCGCCGCGCAGGCAGGCGATCAGCCCGTTGCACGACGTCCCTGGCGCTGTACGCTGGAAGCAGCGAGCGGTAGCGGCAAATGTGCGCCGCTGACCTCCCGAGCGCTGGCCGTCGAATCCCTGGCGAGCAGTGGCCTGAGCGACGCCCTGTTCGCGGTCACAGCCGATTGGCAACTGCTGCGCATCAGCGACGGCGCAGCGGGCGAGCGCGCGACACTCGCGCACAGCGCTGTCGCGCCACGCCTGATCAACCATCGAGGGCTATTGATAGTCAACAGTGGCGAGGACCCCGGGCTCGGCGTATATCGACCGGACACGGCGGCATTCGGTCAGCAGCTCGATAAGATACTGCTCCTGCACCCCGAGGCCGTTGCCCGGGAGCAGCAACGGGTGG
The DNA here is from genome assembly GCA_964346555.1 of uncultured Alteromonadaceae bacterium. Lineage (GTDB taxonomy): Bacteria > Pseudomonadota > Gammaproteobacteria > Pseudomonadales > Halieaceae > Chromatocurvus. The sequence goes on from CAYFVJ010000007.1 coordinate 29,612, forward strand.
TGGACTTTGCCCTGACCGCAGAGACCCGCTGGGTCTTGCTGGCGGACGACAGGACAGTCGGCCTTTATGCATTCGACGCGACCTGGGCCCCGCTGCAGGCGGTCAACCTGCCCAGCGGGTTCGTGCCCGCCCACCTCGCAAGCTGGCGCGACCGCTTGCTCGTTTATACGCCAGAGGCGCTGCAGGTCCAGCGGGTCCGGCCCGACGGCCTGGTAGAGGCTCCCCTGGTATCCGGCAGTCTGGGCGCGCTGGCGGCGCGGGCTCGACTGGAATCCGCGCGGGGACGGCAAGTGTTTGCACTGGTTTTGCTCGCACTGGGAATCGCAGTGGCCACGGGCGCAGTGCTGACATGGATGACCTGGCATCTGCGCTCAGGCTTCACGGACCTCGCTGCACAACCCGTCTTCCTTCTCGAGCACCACCTGCAGCGGCTGCGCTGGTGGCCTTGCGACCCGCGCAGGCGCGCCGCCGGCTTGCGCTGGATAATTGCGGCAGCAGCTGCCTTCAGCATGCTGCTTGCCTCTGCATTCCTGCGCCAGGTAGCACTGACGTACATCGCCCTGCCGCTGCTTTTCCTGACCCTGGCGGCCCTGCGATATCTGCGCACGCCGGCACCACAGATCGGCCTTGGCGGCGGCGACCTTGCACTGGTCGACCACCGAGGTGTCTACCAGACAGGTGAATGCGGTAGCTTTAAACGCTGCGGGCCCTTCATCCTTCGCGGTGGCGTCCTGGTATGCGTCGGCCTGCCCGGCCTGCCCGGCCGCAGCGGCCAATTCCCCGATAGCGATGCAGCGAGCCCCTTGAAGAACACACGCGCATGGCAACGCTGCCATCCGGCACGCGTGCTTTACTTGCTGCTGCAGTCGCGACACCCGGTTATCGCAGTGGCACTGGCGATACCCGCAGGCCTGGTCACTGT
>CAYFVJ010000007.1:30633-35020 GCA_964346555.1 uncultured Alteromonadaceae bacterium
AAAGGATAAGTCTCTATTTTGTCTCCCGTATCGCCAACCCGTGCACGTCCGAGAAGGCGGCCTCAGGTCGGCCTCTTCGTTACCTGCCTGGCCGACCTGTTCCGGCCGTCTGTCGCATTTGCCAGCCTTGCGCTGCTGAAAGCCGCCGGATGTCGGGTGCGCGTACCAGCGACGCAGACCTGCTGCGGCCAGCCCGGCTACAACAGCGGTGACTATGCGGGTGCAAAGGCAGTCGCCAGACGCGTTATAGAAATGTTCGAGGGCGCCGACTACCTGGTCGCACCCTCAGGCTCCTGCACGGGCATGATAACTCGCCATTACCCCGACCTGCTGGAGGGCGAATGGCAAGAGCGGGCCCGCACGCTCGCCAGCAAAAGCTGGGAGATTACCCGCTTCCTCAGCGAGGTGATGCCGCTGCCGGAAACCCATGCGGCTGATCCACAGCTGCGCGCGCGACGGGTCGCCTATCACGACGGCTGCGCCGGCCTGCGGGAGGTGGGCATACGCGATCAGCCGCGATCATTGCTCAGCGCCCATACAGGCGTGGAAGTACTGGAGCTGGAGAACCGCGACGTATGCTGCGGATTCGGCGGCACTTTCTGCGCGCGCATGCCGGAGATTTCGGCGAGCATGGCTTCCGACAAGCTAAACGATGCGCTGGCTTGCGGAGCAGACATGCTGGTGGCCGGCGACCTCGGCTGCCTGCTCAGTCTCGCCGGGCGCGCCTCCCGCGAGGGGATCGACCTGGAATTCCGCCACGTTGTCGAGCTTCTGCAGGCCCGACTACCCGGCGGTGGTATCGGCGAAGTGGCGCCCCGCCCCGTGGAGGCAGAGTGAGGCAGACCAGCGCCAGCTTTTTGCAGAACGCGCATGAGGCCATGCAGCAGCCGACGCGCGCGGTCGATCGCCAGCGCCTCGGCGCGCTCATGCCGGAACGGCGCCTGCAGGGTCTGGCGTCGTTCGGCGATTTCGATGCCCTGCGCTCACACGTCAGCAAGGTGCGCACGCATACCCTCGACTACCTCGATCATTACCTGGACACCTACACCGCAGAGGCACGCAAGAATGGCAACCAGGTGCACTTTGCCCGCGATGGCGATGATCTGAATCATCTGGTCACCGAAATCTGTGAGAGCCATAACGCCCGCCAGATCATCAAAGGCAAGTCCATGGTGACCGAGGAGACCGCACTCAACGAGCACCTGCTCGCCGCGGGCTTCACTGTGACCGAAACCGATCTGGGCGAATATATCCTGCAGCAGGCAGATGAGACACCGAGCCACATCGTCGCCCCGGCGCTGCACAAACCGGAAGCCGAAGTACGCGAGCTTTTTCGAGAACATCACGACCTGGGCGAGCGCGAGCTCGGCGACCCGGCATCTCTGGTGGCCGAGGCGCGCGGACTGCTGCGGCAGCGTTTCCTCGAGGCGGATGTCGGCATTATCGGGGCCAACGCACTGATCGCCGAGAATGGCTATTCTCTTCTGGTGACGAACGAAGGTAACGGCGATCTCTGCGCCAACCTGCCACCGGTGCTGATTGTCTGCACGACGCTCGACCGGCTGCTGCCACGGACCGCGGATGCCATGGACCAGCTGCGTCTGCTGGCGAGGTCTGCCACCGGGCAGCCCATATCCTGCTATAGCAGTCTGTACAGTGGCCCGCGCCGCGACGGCGAGGAAGACGGTCCCTTGCAGACACATATCGTGCTACTGGACAACCGGCGCTCTGACATCCTCGCCAGCGACTACCGGGACATGCTGCAATGCGTTCGCTGCGGCGCCTGCCTGAATCATTGTCCGATATACGTTGCCACAGGCGGGCACGCCTATGGCTGGGTATACCCGGGGCCCATGGGTTCCATACTCACACCGCTACTGACCTCATTGGAGGACAGTCACGCGCTGCCCAATGCCTGCACTGCCTGCGGCCGCTGCGAGGAGGTCTGTCCGGCCAATATTGCCCTGCCCGACCTGCTCAGGGACTTGCGGCACGAGGAATTCACCCAGCGACTGACGCCGCGCCGCTGGCGCCTTGGCATGCGCGCGCATGCCTGGCTGCTCAACTCACCGCGCCTCTATCGGGCCGCGACCGGCCTTGCTCTGAGGGCGCTGCGCTGTCTCGCGCGCGGCCGCCAGAGCCTGCCCCGACTGCCGCTGGCGCAAACAGCGGGATTTTCCGATGCCCGAGTCCAGCGAGAGCTTTATGCAACAGTACCGACACAGGAAATCCCGCGATGGAAGACGCTGACGACGTGGAATCGCTGGTGCGCGCGCGCGTGAGCCGGCATTGTCGTGGTGCCGCGGCAGCCGATATCGCCGACGAGCTCGAGGAATTGGCGCGCGCACCGGCCGCCCTGCCGCGCCATACCGATTTACGCGTTACTTTCCTTGCCAACATTCTCGACAACCACGGCGCTGTCCGCGGTGCTGTTGATCGCTCGGACGCAGTAGCCTGCATCGGCGACATATTGGGCCGTCGCTACGGACAGCGCAAGGTAGTTGCGGGGAAGGATGCGCGGCTGGCGGCACTGCCCTGGCGCGAGGGGGGGATACTGCCGCGCTTCGGCCTGATCGAGAGCAGTGACCGCGTGAGCGTGAGTTATGCGCGGCGGGCCGTGGCAGAAACCGGTAGTGTACTTCTCGAGAGCGGCCGCGACAGCCCGGTCACCAACAGCCTGCTACCCGAAGATCACATTGTGCTGGTGGATTCGGGCGATATCGTGGAGCGGCTCGAGGAAGCACTCCCGCGCAACACCCCCGAACACAGCCGGCCGCGCTGCATCCAGATCATCTCGGGGCCGTCTAGCACCGCAGACATCGGACTGAATATGGTTTACGGGGCGCATGGCCCACGCTACTGGCTGGTTATCCTCATCGCCCCGGATGCCCCGGACGTTGCCCGTACCGCCGCGGCATTGGCGCGGGATCAGGCGCCCGCAGCAGGCTCGTAGCTGAACTTCTGGCCACCGATCGTGGCCTCGTACATGAGCCCGCCCTTGGCGATGGTGAATACCGCCATGCCCTTGCGATAGCCGCCATGCTTCGCCGTCGCATCATTGCGACCACCGCTGGCACCGGCGGAGGCTCCGCCACCGGTATTGGCCTCTGCAGACACCCCTGCCGTGATGGCGACCGCGGTCGCCTGTGCGGAAAATTCGAAATTACCCGAGGTAAACATCTCGAAAGCCCGCCGGTCCTCGAAAAATATGATCTGGCTGTAGGCCTGTCCCCCGAGCTGGATGCCGAGCGTCAGCTGTGTCATCGACACGTCTCCGACATAGCTACCCTGCTCGTAGACCCGCCCCCTGCCGTGAGCGCCGCCAATACCGATACCTCCCTTGCCGATCGTCGGAAAAAGCGCATAGCCATAGGCGCTCTCGAAAAAGTGATCGGTTTCGCCGGCGCTTTTGAACGACCTGATGGCATCGTCGTATTTATCGGCATGGACGGTGCCGGCGCATAAAAAAAATGCGAGCAGAAAACTGGCGAAAAATCCCTGGGCAGAAAGTCGCATGCTCGTCTCCATTCGCGCACTGTCGGGGCCAGACCGAACGCGGGTTCGGAGCTAGTCGTAGGCTTTACCGCGCAAGTCTACTGCAATTCGGTAAAGCCGCGCCAGCAGCGCCTAGTAGCGCTCAGCTATAGCGATTGATGATCTGCTTGCCCAGCGCCATCAGGTGCACCTGGTCCGGGCCATCCGCCTGGCGACACCAGCGCGCATAGTTAAAAGCCTCTGCCATGCAGTAGTCCTCCGTCAATCCGCCGGACCCGTGCACCTGCATGCAGCGATCGATCGCGTTCTGCATCATGATCGGCACGCTGGTCTTGCTGGCCGCGATCATGTCCCGCGCCTCCTGCGGTCCGACTTCATCCATGCGCTGGCAGGTTTTCAGCACCAGCAGCCTCGCCATCTCGATCTCCGAGAAGCAGCGGGCCAGATCCTCGCGCACGGACTGGTGCTGACTGAGAGTGCGTCCGAACGTCGTGCGCTGCTGCACACGCGCGCAGGCCAGCTCAAGCGCGCGCTGGGCGGCACCGATGAGGCGCATGCAGTGGTGAATGCGCCCCGGTCCCAGACGTCCCTGGGCAATCTCAAAACCGCGTCCCTCCCCCAGCAGCATGTTCTCGAGCGGCACGCGCACATCCGTAAACTCGATCTCCGCGTGGCCCAGTGGCGCATCGTCATAGCCCAGTGTCGTCAGCGGGCGAACCAGGGTCACGCCCGGTGTATCCCTGGGCACCAGCACCTGCGACTGCTGCAGGTGGCGGTTGGGATTGTCGGGATCGGACTTGCCCATAACGATGAAAATCTTCGTGCGCTCATACATCGCGTTGGTGATGAACCACTTGCGTCCGTTCAGCACCCACTCGTCACCCTCGCGCGT
>CAYFVJ010000008.1:0-33429 GCA_964346555.1 uncultured Alteromonadaceae bacterium
CGCCAGCGCTCGGAGAAAGGTGGCATTGGTTTCGGTGCTGAAGTCAAAAGCAAGGACAATACCCGCAATGTGGGCGAGCTGCTGTTTGAGCTGGAACCCGAAGATCTCGTGCAGTATGGCCTGATACCTGAGTTCGTCGGTCGGCTTCCGGTTATCGCCACGCTCGAGGAGCTGGATATCGCAGCGCTTATGCAGATTCTCACCGAGCCGAAAAACTCGCTGACCCGTCAGTACAGCAAGTTGTTCGAAATGGAAGGTGTCGAGGTGGATTTCCGTGACGATGGCCTGCGCGCCATTGCCCAGCGCGCCATGGATCGCAAGACCGGTGCACGTGGCCTGCGTTCGATACTCGAGGGCATTCTGCTGGATTCAATGTACAACATACCGTCGCGGGACGATGTCGCCAAGGTGGTCATTGACGAGTCCGTCATACGCGGCGACTCCGAGCCGCTGCTGGTCTACCAGAACAGCGAGCCCGCCCGGGCAGCGTCCACCGAAGATTGACACTGTCTGCCGAGGCCCCGCGGCGAGCGCCGCGGGCGCCTTGTTTTTCCACGATCTGACCCCACCTCAAGCATATCGAATGCTGACCCGGAGATATCTATGGGTGACACTACCGCAACAGAATTGCCGCTACTTCCCCTGCGGGATGTAGTCGTTTATCCGCACATGGTTCTGCCGCTGTTCGTCGGTCGCGAAAAGTCCATCGACGCACTTGAAGAAGCGATGGCAAACGACAAGCAGGTATTGCTGGTTGCCCAGAGAAACGCATCTGAGGACAACCCGGGGGTCGACGACATATACCAGGTCGGGACCGTGTCCAACATACTTCAGCTACTGAAGCTTCCCGACGGCACCATAAAGGTGCTAGTAGAGGGGGGCTATCGTGCGGCGGTCGATTCCGTCAACGACGATGGGCCATTTGCTATCGCCGGTGTGCGCGAGATCGAGAGCGCCGAACCGGTCGGCCAGGAAGGGGAGGGCCTGTTGCGCTCTACTTCCAGCCAATTCGAGAAATATGTCAACCTGAGTAAGAAGGTCCCCGCCGAGGTGCTGACATCGCTGTCGGGTATTGAAGACCCGGGTCGCCTGGCAGACACCATCGCGGCACACATGGGTGTGGACCTGGAGGAAAAGCAGCGCATTCTCGAAATCGCCGACGTCAAGGAGCGGCTGGAGCACCTGATGGGGCTTATGGAAGCGGAAATCGACCTTTTCCAGGTCGAGAAGCGTATCCGCGGTCGCGTCAAAAAGCAGATGGAGAAGAGCCAGCGGGAATACTATCTCAATGAGCAGATGAAGGCGATTCAGAAAGAGCTCGGCGAGATGGACGATGTGCCGAATGAGTCGGACGAGCTGGAAAAACGCATACAGGAGTCCGGTATGTCCGAGGAAGCCCGCGAGAAGGCGCTGGGCGAACTGGGCAAGCTCAAGATGATGTCACCGATGTCTGCCGAAGCGTCGGTTGTCCGCAGCTATATCGATTGGATGGTCAGTGTGCCGTGGTCGAAGCGCAGCAAGGTCAAGCACGACCTGAAGCGGGCCAGCGATATTCTCGAGAAGGATCACTATGGTCTCGAGGAGGTCAAGGAGCGCATTCTCGAGTATCTCGCGGTCCAGAAGCGCGTACGCAAATTGAAGGGTCCGGTACTCTGCCTTGTAGGCCCTCCCGGGGTCGGTAAAACGTCACTCGGTGAGTCCCTGGCCCGGGCGACCAACCGCAAGTTCGTGCGTATGTCACTGGGCGGCGTTCGAGATGAAGCGGAAATTCGCGGCCATCGACGCACGTACATTGGTTCCATGCCCGGTAAACTCCTGCAAAAAATGGCCAAGGCGGGTGTCCGGAATCCGCTGTTCCTGCTCGATGAGGTCGACAAGATGGGCATGGACCACCGTGGTGATCCCGCCTCGGCGATGCTGGAGGTGCTCGATCCGGAACAGAATCACTCCTTCAACGATCATTACCTCGAGGTCGATTACGATCTCTCCGACGTCATGTTCGTGTGTACATCGAACACCATGAATATTCCGACGCCCTTGCTCGATCGTATGGAAATTATCCGCATCCCCGGCTACACGGAGGACGAGAAACTCAATATCGCTCAGCGCTACCTGGTACCCAAACAAATCAAGCAGAACGGATTGAAAAAAGACGAGGTGGCGCTCGCGGCGGAAACGATCACAGACATCATCCGCTACTACACGCGGGAAGCCGGTGTGCGCTCGTTGGAGCGGGAAGTAGCCAAGGTCTGCCGCAAGATGGTCAAGTCAATTGCCACGGGCGAACAAAGCAGCGGCAAGACTGTGGCTCCGGATGACCTTGAGGATCTTCTCGGTGTGCGCAAGTACAACTACGGTATCGCTGAAGAAGAAAACAAGATCGGACAGGTTACCGGTCTGGCGTGGACTTCCGTCGGTGGAGAACTGCTTACCATCGAAGCGGCATCCGTGGCCGGCAAAGGACGTTACGTCAAGACAGGCTCTCTGGGCGATGTCATGCAGGAATCCATACAGGCGGCCGGCACGGTGGTTCGCAGCCGCTCCCAGATGCTGGGTATTCCCGCCAGCTATCACGACCAGCACGACCTGCACATTCACGTGCCCGAGGGTGCAACACCGAAAGACGGCCCGAGCGCCGGGGTGGCCATGTGCACAGCGCTGGTATCGGTAGCGACGAATATTGCCGTGCGCGCTGATGTGGCAATGACCGGTGAAATTACGCTCAGAGGCGAAGTTCTGCCGATTGGCGGATTGAAGGAGAAACTCCTGGCCGCTCGGCGTGGTGGCATCAAGACCGCCATTATTCCCCGGGAAAACGAGCGCGACCTGAAAGAAGTGCCAGACAACATCAAGCAGGATCTCGAGATTATTGCCGTCAAGTGGATAGACGAAGTCCTTTCTGTTGCACTGGAGAGGACGCCCGAACCACTCAGCGACAAGGAATTCCTTGCCGGCGCCGTTCATCCAGGCAAAGAAACGGCGGCAGACACGGATGAGGCCCGCATCAACACGCATTAGCGCCGGTGTCTGGTTGACCACCCTGTGTGCCTGTTATACAGTTCGGCGCTTTGTAACACCATCGTTCCTACAACAACGCAGGCTGAGCCTGCAATCCAGAATGAATCCAAGGGGATCAGCAGTGAACAAATCTGAACTTATCGACGCCATCGCCTCCGACGCAGACATCAATAAATCAGACGCGGGCAGGGCGCTCGACGCCGTGGTAGATAATATTACCAAGGCACTTGTCAAGGGCGATCAGGTCGCACTGGTCGGCTTTGGTACCTTTTCGGTTAAAGCTCGCGCCGGGCGCGAGGGTCGCAACCCGCAAACAGGCGCAACCATAGAGATAAAGCCCTCGAACGTGCCGGGCTTCAAGGCCGGCAAGGCATTGAAGGACGCAGTTAACTCCTGACCCCCGCCCGGGCGCCCGGCGCCGATTATGTTTGTTGCCCGGGTGTCCGCAAGTCTCCGCGGGTTTTATGATACTACGGGAACAGGCAATCAGGTCGAAAAGCGTGCTGGTACGGCACGTTTTTTTTGTTTACGCTACGTGTGCGTGATTAATTGCTGCCAAAAGGACATCACTGATACTCCATGTTGCAGAACATTCGCGCCAACAGTAAGGGTACGCTGGCCAAGATAATCATTGGTCTTATTGTCATCTCCTTTTCTATTTTCGGTATCGAGTCACTGCTTGTTGGCGGTGGCTCCAATGCCGTTGCCGAAATCAATGGTGAAGAACTGTCGCCTGCCGAGGTCCAGCAAACAGTTAATCTGCAGAAGCGCCGTCTGCTGTCCATGCTGGGAGATAAGGCGGATCCCGCTCTGCTGGATGATGACAGGCTCGCGTCGCAGGCTATCGAGAGCCTGATCGAGCGCAAGCTGATGGTGCAGACAGCCAGGGAACTCGGTCTGGTTGTTTCCGATAGCACGGTCGGTGCCATTATCGGCGGAATGGAACAGTTCCAGGTTGACGGCCAGTTCTCCGCACCCCTCTACCAGAACAGTTTGGCGAGCGCGGGGTACACACCGGCAATGTTCCAACGCAGCCTTCGCGAAGATGTGCTGCTCACGCAGCTACGGGCCGGGCTGTCGGCGAGCGAGTTCGCAACAGCTAGCGAGCTGGGCGCGGCCGCTACCGTCACCGCGGAAAAACGCGACATCCGCTATCTGGCGCTGCCGCTGGCGTCATTCAGGCAGAGTGTGCAGGTCAGTGATGCCGATATACGGGCCTATTACGAAGCCAATAGCGATGAATTCATGACCCGCGAAAGCGTTGATATCAGCTATATCGAGCTCACGGCGGACGCATTCTATCAGCCAGTATCCGAGGAACGCCTGCGCGAGGCGTTCGCAACAGCCAGGCAGGATGGGCAGTATCAGACCGAGAGTCGGGTCGCGCATATTTTATTGGAGCAGGGCGACGACGAATCCGATGCTGCGTTCGCTGCGCGTATTGCGGAAGCACGGGCTGCCGTGCGTGACGGCACACCGTTCGGGGAGGCCGCCGAGGCCTACTCCGACGATGTCGGTTCTGCGGGTTCTGGCGGCAATCTCGGGTTTACCGCGGGTGACACGTTCCCGGAAGCGATGGAGGAGGCTATCACCGCGCTTGCACCCGGCGAGGTGTCTGCCCCGGTGGAGACCGAGGCGGGCACCCATCTGATCAAAGTACTGGAGCGCCGCGCCGGCGAGAGTGTGACCTTTGCCGAGATGCGTGGCGAGCTCGAGCAGAAGATACAGGCCAGCGAGGCGCGCCGAGAACTGCTGCTCGCGGTGGAAGAGCTGCGCGATATCGTCTTCAATGCCGAGGACCTGCGCCGTCCAGCGCAAGAGATGGACCTTGAGCTGCAGACGCGAGAGGGTATCCCGCGTCAGGGTGGCACGGGGGTCTTCGCCAGCCCCGCCCTGCAGTCAGCCATTTTTTCCGAGGATGTGCTTGATTTGCGTCACAACAGCGAAGTGGTCGAAATCGACCCGGATCGTTTCATTGTTGTGCATGTCGATGATTACAATGAACCACAGGCACGTCCGCTGGAAGACGTCCGCGACCAGATCGCGAATCGACTTGCCGCCGAGCGTGCAGAGGACCTCACGATGAACAGGGCGCAGGAGATTATTGCGCGTCTCGAATCGGGTGAAGGCATGCAACAGATCGCGAATGACCTGGACTACAGCTGGCAGGTTGAACTTGGCGCCACGCGGGACGCCGGCAGCTTGCCCTCTGCCGTTAGTGATCGAGCATTCAAGCTACCGGCGCCGGAGGGCACGCCGGTGCGAGATACTGCGCGCGACCGCAATGGCGACCTCTATGTGCTGGAGCTGGCGCGCGTGCGACCCGGTGAATTGACGATGCTGCAAGCAGATCAGCGTGCGCAGCTGGCCGAACGCGTGGCGGGAGAGTACGCCGGTTTACTGCAGCGGTATCGCAAAAAGCGGCTGCGTGACCAGGCCGACGTCACGGTGTACTGATCCGCTTTACCCGAGCGTGACGCATAGACTCCAGGGTTATCCTTAACCGAGCACGCCCGCAGCCTCGCTTGGGAGACGTTATGGCCGATCCGCTTGGCAGTATCGAGAAGCAGTTGACGACGTTGCGCCGCAGGCAGGCACCTCCACTGGACCAGTGGGATCCGCCGTTCACCGGCGATATAGATATCCTGATTCAGGCCAATGGCGAGTGGCTACATGAGGGCGCAGTTTTTAAACGAGAGGCGATTGTCGAGCTGTTCAGCAGCATACTGCGCCGCGAGAGCGATGGGCACTACTACCTGGTAACCCCGGTCGAGAAGTGGCGGATACGCGTCGAGGGACATGCCCTTCGGGTCATTGATATCAACCGTGACGCCACCAGTGGCTTGCTGCTTGCGACATGCCGCTATGGTCCGGATGTGCCGATAGGTAGCGAGTACCCGCTACAGCCTGCACAGGACGGCGATGTCCCCTGGCTGCAGTGCCGCCACGGACTCACCGCGAGTCTGGCGCGCAGCGTCTGGTACCGATTGGTAGACTCCGCCGAAGTGCAAGATGGTCAGCTTGTATTGCGCAGCGGTGACTGGACATACCTGCTGGGCGATGCGGCCTGAGCTTGCATGCGCCGGGCCGCGGCCGGCAACGCATTACATGTTGGGGTAATTCGGTCCGCCAAATCCCTCTGGCGCAATCCAGACAATATTCTGGGTCGGATCCTTGATATCGCAGGTTTTGCAGTGCACGCAATTCTGAGCGTTTATCTGGAAGCGATTGCCGTCGCCATCTTCCACTACCTCGTAAACACCGGCGGGACAGTAGCGCTGCGCAGGTTCGTCATACAGGGGCAGGTTGTGTTCGATGGGTACCGCTGCGTCTCTGAGCGTCAAGTGGCAGGGCTGATCCTCTTCGTGGTTGGTATTTGACAGGAATACCGACGACAGTTTGTCAAAGCTGAGCACGTTATCCGGCTTGGGATAGTGAATTTTCGGGCACTCGGCCGCCGGCTTTAGCGCGGCATGATCCGGCAGCGTGTCGTTCAGCGTGAACGGCAGCCTGCCGCCAAAGATATTCTGGTCGATCCACACCATGGCTGAACCGAGCATGAAACCGAACTTGTGCATGAAGCCGGAAAAATTGCGCGTGGTGTAAAGCTCTCGATAGAGCCAGGAGTCTTCGACCCTGTCTGCGAACGCAGTGAGCTCCTGCGGTGCATCATCCCCCTGCAGCAACGCCTCCACAACACATTCCGCGGCGAGCAGCCCGCTCTTCATCGCAGTGTGATTGCCCTTGATCTTGACGGCATTCAGTGTTCCCGCGTCACAGCCGATGAGTAGTCCCCCGGGGAAATGCATGCGCGGCAGGGAGTTCAGGCCGCCTTTCGTTATGGCCCTGGCGCCATAGCCGAGGCGACTGCCCCCCCTCAAGTACTTTTCCGTTTCCGGGTGATGCTTCCAGCGCTGGAATTCATCGTACGGGGATACATGCGGATTACTGTAGTTGAGATCGGTGATGAACCCGATGTAGACCTGATTATTCTCGGCGTGGTACATGAAAGCGCCGCCCGAGGAGCCACTTTCCTTTAGCGGCCAGCCCAGGCCGTGCACTACCAGCCCCTCGTGATGCTGTTCTGCCGGGATTTCCCATATTTCCTTGATACCCAGCCCGTAGTGTTGCGGGTCCTTGCCGGCGTCGAGCTCAAAACGACTTATCAACTCCTTGCCCAGGTGTCCCCGGCAGCCCTCGGCAAACAGCGTGTAGCGCGCATGAAGTTCCATGCCCGGGGTGTAGTTGCCCTTTTGTTCTCCGCTGGCGTCGATTCCCATGTCACCCGTGGCGATGCCCTTAACCGATCCGTCCTCGCGGTACAGCACTTCCGACGCGGCAAAGCCCGGGTAGACCTCGACGCCGAGATTCTCCGCCTGCTCAGCCAGCCAGCGACAAACATTCCCCATCGAGACAATGTAGTTCCCGTCGTTGTGCGTGGGTCGGGGAATGAAAAAATTCGGCAGGCGCGTGGCTTTTTTGTCGCTGTTGTAGAAAAAGAAGTGGTCTTCGCTGACCTGTGTTTTTACCGGCGCATCCATTGCCTGCCAGTCGGGAAACAGCTCATTCAGGGCCTGGGGCTCAAGCACTGCACCGGACAGGATATGCGCGCCGACCTCGGAACCCTTCTCGACGACGCAGACGGAAATCTCTCGCTCTTGCTCCTGGGCCAGCTGCATGATGCGGCAGGCGGCTGATAGCCCTGCAGGCCCGGCTCCCACAACCACGACATCAAACTCTATCGATTCTCGTTCAACCGTCATACTTTTCTTCCTTGCATCTGCAGGCGCCGCGAGTGCGACAGCGCGCCCCGCTTTAAGACTAAATCATTGATAGGGAAGCAATTATAGAGTTTGCGGAAGGCGAAAACCAGACTTCAACCGGCCTCGAAAGCGCGCCGCACTACCGCGCCGACGCGCGCCAGGCCTTTGTCGACCACCGCACTGTCCTGGGCGTAGGAAAGTCGCAAACACTGTCGTGCGTGAGGCCAGTCGGGATCCAGTCCGATAAAGAAGGACTCGCCGGGAATCGCCAGAACGCCGGACGCCTTCAACTGTGTGTACAGCGTTGCACTGCTGATGGGTAGGTCATCGAACCAGCACCACAGGAAGAACGCGCCCTGCGCCTGATGCAGGCGATAGGGGAGACCAGCGAATGCCTTGTGTGCACAGGCAACCGCGTGCGCCATACGCTCGCGATAAAACGGTTTGATATGCCGCTCGGTCAGGTTCTGCAGTGTACCGCTGCTAATCAGGTCCTCTGCCAGTGCCGGTCCCATCGAACCGCTGGCCAGGCTCATGATGGTATTGGCGCTGTTGAATGCGTCGATGACCTCCTCGCTGGCGACAATGATGCCCGTGCGTAGGCCCGGGAGTCCGAGCTTGGACAGACTCAAGGTCAGTATCGTGCTCTCATTCCAGCGCGGCTGCGCTTCAACGAACGTGATATCCGGGAACGGCGCGCCATAGGCACCATCGACAATCAGCGGAATGTCTCGCTCGGCCACCAGGGTTTCCAGGTGTTCCAGTTCTTCGGCGTCGAGAACATTGCCCGAGGGATTGGTCGGTCGCGACACACAGACGGCACCGACCTGATCGTCAATACGAAGGTTTGCGCGATCGAGACGGTAGGTGAATTCATTATCGGCGGTCAGTTCTATTATCGGCGGCGTGGCGGAGAACAGATCATGCGCGATGCCTGCGTCGGCATAACCGATGTATTCCGGCGACAGCGGCAGGTGAATCCGGCGATGGCCGCCATCGGGCATGCGCCCGGCAAACAGATTGTAGAGCAGAAAGTAGGCAGACTGACTGCCGTTGGTGACCGCGATATTGTCGGCGCCCAGATCCCAGCCGTAGCGCTTGCGCAAGTCGTTGGCGAGCGCCAGGCGAAAGCCGCGATCGCCCTGCGGCGATTGATAGCTGCCGGCCAGGCGCTGCCACTGCGACGGCGCGTCGAGTAGCGCCTGCAGACGCGACCGGTACACCGATGCAACGGCGGGCAACTGCGCAGGGTTGCCGCCGCCCATGAAGAGCATGTCCGGGTTTTCATGCAGTGCCTCGCCAAGATCGCGCATGAGGTCGACGACACCGGAGCGCGCCGAGAACTTCTCGCCAAACTCGCTCAGCTGCATGGCGCGCCCGAGTATCGTGCAGACAGGGGGTCACAGAGTGTAGCGTAGGGCAGGCTTGTCCAGCCCAACGCCAATATCGCACGCAGCTGATTACGCATAGGCAGGCGGTAATCCGCCGGGTGGAGCGCAATCCGCGGCACCTTGCCCTGGCGCCTGGCAATCCGCAGCTGAAGCCGATTCCAGTCGGAGAGAAAACGCACCCGCAGCGCGGAGTCGGCCTCGAAACCCAGTAGCGGCATCGGCAGCAGGCGATAACGACCATGGGACTGCCTTACACGTACTCCGCGCAGCGTCTCGATGGCCGCATACGGCAGCGCCTGCATGTCCGCATCTGTCAAACTGCCCAAAGCCCAGGCCGGTGGCACGTAGGTGTCCGGAACCTGCAGGCCCTGTTCTTGAAACCAGCGCTGGCTGCGGCACATGAGCCCGGTGATGTCATTGCTCCCAAGCCCCAGATGCTCTGCCGCGTTGCGCGAGATGAGGCTTGCGTGCAGACGGTGCAGCGGTTTTGTCTGACGTTGCCAGCCGTGTGCCAGGAGTTCGTGCCCCTGCGCGTCGAGCGCGCGTAAGGCATCAAGGTCCGCAGGCTGCCAGGCGGCGCCCGGCACGACCAGGAGCGCGACCCGTGAGATGCCGGCGGTGGCGAGAAGATCCAGCGATGCGTGTACATCCGCCAGGGTGTGCGGCATGACATCGTGCAGGGAAATCAGAGCGGACGGCCTCACGGTTAACTCCTCTAACAGCAGACAACAGTGTACGCGGAAATGGCGAGGCCCTGTACCTCGGCGGGGTTTGTGCCGCCGCTTGCAGTGTGCATTCGCGACTTGTTCCCGCTATTATTGACCCATGTGAAGAATCTCGGCACCATGCGGCGCCGATTTTGCGCTTCCCTCAATTGGAGAAAAGATACTTTTCAATCCTCCGGGCGCGCGGTCCTTACGCCCCTGAACACGAAATGGAGACTGCATGAAGGTTCTAGTCCCTGTAAAGCGCGTTGTTGACTACAATGTGAAAGTCCGCGCCAAGGCGGATGGAACGGACGTCGACCTGAACAACGTCAAGATGTCCATCAACCCATTCTGTGAAATTGCCGTCGAAGAAGCGGTGCGGCTCAAGGAAGCCGGTATTGCTACAGAGATCGTCGCTGTCTCTGTCGGCACCAAGGCCTGTCAGGAACAGCTGCGCACCGCGTTGGCCTTAGGCGCCGATCGCGCTGTTCAGGTAGAGACCGAGAGCGCCGTGGAACCGCTGGTGGTCGCCAAGCTGCTCAAGGGCGTAATCGAGAAAGAAGAGCCACAGTTGGTGATCCTCGGAAAGCAGTCCATCGACGGCGATAACAATCAGACTGGCCAGATGCTGGGTGCCCTGGCGAACATGGCCCAGGGTACCTTCGCGTCGGTAGTCGAAGTCGAGGGAGAGCGGGTGAAAGTGACCCGGGAAATCGATGGTGGTCTGCAGACCATCAGCCTCAAGCTGCCGGCCATTATCACGACAGATTTGCGTCTGAACGAGCCACGTTACGCATCGTTGCCGAACATCATGAAGGCCAAGAAAAAGCCACTGGATGTCATGACGCCCGACGATCTCGGCGTTGAAGTCAGCAGTCACCTGACGCTGGTCAAGGTCGAACCCCCTGAAGAGCGCCAGGCGGGTATCAAGGTCGAGACGGTCGAGCAACTCGTCGACAAACTCAAAAATGAAGCAAAGGTGATCTGATGAGCACACTTCTTATCGCAGAGCACGACAACGAAAGCCTGAACCCGGCTACCCTCAATGCACTCGCCGCCGCCCGGGCCCTCGGCGCCGAGGTCGACATCCTGGTCGCCGGTGCGAATTGTGCGTCGGTGGCGGAGGCAGCCGCGGCCATTGCGGACGTTGGCAAAGTCCTGTGCGCCGATAATGCTGCCTACGGCGAGCAGCTGGCCGAAAACGTCAGTCTCCTTGTGGCTGATCTCGCAGCGCCCTACGACAACGTGGTCGCCGCTTCCACCACAAATGGCAAGAACATCATGCCGCGCGTCGCCGCCCTGCTCGACGTGGCGCAGATCTCCGACGTCATCGGCGTGGAATCGGCAGACACCTTCAAGCGTCCGATTTACGCCGGCAATGTTATCGCGACAGTCAAGAGCGGTGACGCAAAAAAAGTGATTACCGTGCGCACCACAGCGTTTGATGCCGTCGCGGCAGAGGGCGGCTCGGCCACGATTGAAGCGGTTGACGCAGCACATGATGCGGGTCTGTCAGAGTTTGTCAGCCAGGAGATCGCCAAGTCGGACCGCCCGGAGCTGGCTGCGGCACCGGTTGTGATTTCCGGGGGCAGAGGCATGCAGAACGGCGATAATTTCAGTTTACTGGAAGGTATCGCCGACAAGCTGGGCGCGGCAATGGGCGCTTCTCGAGCCGCGGTGGATGCCGGCTTCGTACCGAATGATATGCAGGTGGGTCAGACTGGAAAAATTGTCGCACCGGACCTGTACATCGCTGTCGGTATTTCTGGCGCCATCCAGCACCTGGCGGGCATGAAGGATTCCAAAACCATCGTCGCGATCAATAAGGACGAGGACGCGCCAATTTTTCAGGTCGCGGATTATGGCCTGGTGGGCGACCTGTTCGAGGCACTGCCGGACTTTGAGTCCAGAATCTGAGGTTCCCGGGCGTCAGGCGCGCCGGCGAAACAGGGGCAGCGGCTGGTCCACCGCTGCCTGGTAGTGATCCGAGAACGGCTGTAGCCGCTCCAGCGTCGCTACCAGCCTGGATTCGTCATCCGGTTGAAACGCGTCGAAACCACAGCGCCACAAGAGTTGTGCCTGATCCGGCAGGAAGTGGCCCCGGGCCCTGATCTCGTTGCGGTAACCCATATCGCGTAATTCCCGAGCGATCGAAAATCCGCGGCCGTCCGTGAAGACGGAAAAGTACACGGCAATCAACGGCAGGCAGTCCACCGCGCCCTCGAAACAGCGGCAATCGTCTCCCGGTTCGGCCTGCACGCCTGCATTCGCGGGTGAGCCTAAGGCCAGCCAATCCTGCAGCGCAAGAGCTACCCCTTCGCCGCGGGTAACATCGCCTTCAGCGGCGAAGAGCCAGCCGTCCTCGACGATCGCGTTATTGCGGATCAGCTTGGGCATAGACGTGCTCCTTGAATGGTTCGATGCCGATACGTCGGAATGTCTGCAGAAAAGTTTCATCCTCCACGCGCGCATCGACATAGACCGATACGATTTTCTCGATTACATCGGGCAGGTCATCGCGGCCAAAGGAGGGGCCGAGTATCTTGCCGAGGCTGGCCTCCCTGGACTGGCTGCCGCCAAGCGAGACCTGGTAGAACTCCTCGCCTTTCTTGTCGACGCCGAGCACGCCGATATGACCGATATGATGGTGGCCGCAGGCATTCATGCAGCCACTGATATTCAGTTCCAGAGGTCCGAGGTCGTACAGATAGTCGAGATCGTCGAAGCGCGCCTGTATCGCCTCCGCAACGGGGATGGACTTGGCGTTGGCCAGGGAGCAGAAATCGCCCCCGGGGCAGCAGATAATATCCGTCAGATAGCCGATGTTCGGGCTGGCCAGTCCGGCGCCCTGCAGCACCCGCCACAGAGGGTGCAGGTCACTGGCGCGGACATCCGCCAGGACAATGTTCTGCTGGTGCGTGGTGCGCAACTCACCCAGGCTGTAACGCTCGCACAGGTCGGCCAGCAGATCGAGCTGCGTATCGGTAATGTCACCCGGTGGATTACCTGTGGCCTTCAGAGACACGGTAACAGCGCGGTAGCCCGGTACACGGTGTGCCACCGTGTTGCGCTGTAACCAGTTGCCGAAAAGCGGGTCTGCAGCCGCCACCTCATGCAGACGCTCCTCCTCGCTGGCCGCATCCAGTTGCGCGTAGGACGGCGTGACGAAATACGCCGCTACACGCTGGATTTCCGCCTCGGTCAACGTAGTCGCACCGTCCTTGACTGTCGCCCACTCAGCCTCAACCGCACGGCGGAAGGCGTCGACCCCCATCGCCTTTACAAGAATCTTGATACGCGCCTTGTATTTGTTATCCCGGCGTCCGTGCTTGTTATAGACGCGCAGGATAGCTTCCAGGTAGCTGAGCAGATGCTTCTTGTCCAGCCACTCGCGGATCTCACTGCCGATGACTGGCGTGCGACCCATGCCGCCACCCACCAGCACCCGGAACCCTATGTCTCCGGCAGCGTTGGGGTGTAGTTCAAGGCCAATATCGTGCGCGCGGATCGCAGCGCGATCCTCCCTGCTGCCGCACACGGCAATCTTGAACTTGCGCGGCAGAAAAGCGAATTCGGGATGCAGTGTGGACCACTGCCGGATAAGCTCGCAGTAGGGGCGCGGATCCTCGATTTCATCTGCGGCGACCCCGGCAAACTGGTCGGTGGTGGTGTTGCGAATGCAGTTGCCACTGGTCTGGATCGCGTGCATCTCTACGCTCGCCAACTCGCCCAGGATATCCGGCACATCCTCCAGACGTGGCCAGTTTATCTGGATGTTCTGTCGCGTACTGATATGGGCATAGCCCTTGTCGTAGTCGCGGGTAATCTGCGCCAGCTTGCGTACCTGGCGGGCGCTGAGCAGCCCGTAGGGAATGGCAATTCTGAGCATGGGGGCGAGGCGCTGGATGTACAGGCCATTCTGCAGCCGCAGGGGACGAAATTCGCTCTCGGTCAACTCGCCGTCAAGGTAGCGTGCGGTCTGGTCACGGAACTGCGCAACGCGCTCATCCACGAGTTGTTGGTCATATCGATCGTATACGTACATGGCTATGTCTGGGTCGGTGCATTTAAACGGCACCTTAGCAGAATAAAAGAAGCCTTAAATATTCTATTTTTTTATATAAATAGAACTGCGTAATCGGGGTGTTATGAAGCGGAAGTCTGCAGGGAAGTGATCCCTTGTGGCAGGAAAGTGGCCAGCCGCGGGAGCAATCGGTTCGCTGTCGAGGCTGTTATACTGGTGAAAATAAGCGCTGCGACCCCGTCGCGTCTGCTCCTTAACGACACTCAGGACACGTCACTATGTCAACGCCCGAAAATGACCCAAAAGATAGCTACGCCGACGCCATTGCCGCCACGGCTATTATCGCCATTGCCGTTACCGCGCTGGCGATCTGGCTGAGCAGCATGCCGGCATAGCAACTCCTTTCGCCACTTTGAGCGCTACGCAGCTAGCGCTTGACGTATCAGGTGGCGCTGTCCAGCACGATCTGCACCACCAGGTAAACGCCGCCGATGAACAGGGTGGTGAATATCAGTCCGGCGGCGATAAATGTGCCGATGCTACCCTGGCTGAAATCGCGCTCGCGGTTTTTGCTGCTTTGAACGCCGAGTCCCGCGGCAAAAATGCTGCTGATAACCTGGCGTAACTTGAGTCCCTGGCGCGGCTCACGCGTCTTCTCCGAATCGCCATCGCTGGGCTGTGAGTCTGTAGCGTCCGCTTGTTCCGGTGTGGGAGAGTCCCGCATCGTGTGATTTGCCCTGTTGCCTGTTCTGTGTCTGCCGGTAAACACAGGTCGCTTACTATCGTGATGATTTCGTCGTGCTGATTTCGGTAGAACCGTCTCCTTGCGACTGCTGCCGACTCCCCGTTGACGAATTCGCCTGCTCAATCGTGCGCATTCTAACACTGCAAGAGGGGTGGAGACAGTTGCACCAGCTTTGCTATAATACTTGAGCAATTTAGTCAGGAAGGTCGATGCTATGATCACTATAACCGAATCCGCACAAGAGTACCTCGCAGAATTGCTTTCAAAACAGGACGATGCGCTGGGTGTCAGGGTATTTATCAATCAGCCCGGCACACCCCGCGCCGAAACCTGCATCGCCTATTGTCGCGAGGGAGAAGTCAAGGAAGACGATGTCGTGCACGAGTTCGACCGCATCAAGGCATGGTTCGATCCGCGCAGTGTGGCGTTTCTGGAAGACGCCCTGGTCGACTACGCGAAAGACCGCATGGGTGGGCAGCTCACCATCAAGGCGCCCAATGCCAAGATGCCCCGGGTCGATGAAAACAGCACTATGGAGGATCGTATCAATTACCTGCTCTACAACGAGGTCAATCCCTCGCTGGCGGCCCACGGTGGAGAGGTATCGCTAATCGAGGTGACTGATGATAATTTTGCCGTGCTTCAGTTCGGCGGTGGTTGCCAGGGCTGCAGTGCCGTCGACATCACCCTTAAGAACGGCGTCGAGACAACATTGATGGATCAGATTCCGGATTTGTCGGGAATCCGCGATGCGACCGATCACACGGATCGCTCTCAGGCCTACTACTGAAGCAAGCCCAAGCCATGCAGCCGGCAACCCGGGGTTAGCCGGCTTTGCACCGGCTCTCTTCGGGCCTGCGACGGCCGGGAAGTACATCGGCCAGTTTGCCGGCCGCGTCGCGCAGGCAACGCGCTGTTTCATCCCAGCCGATACAGCCATCGGTGACGGAAATACCGTAGGCAAGCTCGGCAGGATCTGCCGACACGGGCTGGGAACCCGAATTGATATTGCTTTCCAGCATCAGACCGACAATGCTGCGGTTTCCTTCCCGAATCTGATTGACCACATCTTCCACCACCAGTGGCTGCAGCTCAGGCTGTTTGTTCGAGTTGGCGTGACTGCAGTCCACTACGATGTTGACCGGACAACCCGCGTCCGCCAGCGCTTCCTCGCAGAGCTTGATATTCACTGAGTCGTAGTTGGGTCCGTTGCTGCCGCCCCGCAGTACCACGTGCCCGTAGCGGTTGCCACGCGTCGTGAATACCGATACCTGCCCCTGGCGGTTGATACCGAGGAACCGGTGCGGGCGAGCGGCAGACTTCAGCGCGTTTGTCGCCACACCGAGATTGCCGTCAGTGCCGTTCTTGAATCCCACGGGCGACGACAGGCCGCTGGCCATTTCACGATGCGTCTGGGACTCCGCAGTGCGCGCGCCGATGGCGGACCAGCTGATCAGGTCCTGAAGGTACTGTGGCGAAATGGGATCGAGCGCCTCGGTGGATGTAGGAAGACCGATCTCGAGGACGTTGAGCAGGAGCTCGCGCCCGATATGCAGACCTTCTTCGATCTTGAAGGAGTCGTCCATACGGGGGTCGTTAATCAGGCCCTTCCAGCCAACTGTCGTACGCGGCTTCTCAAAATACACGCGCATGACAATGTACAGGGTCTCTGAAAGCTCCTGCGCCAGGGCTTGCAGTCGCCGAGCGTAATCCAGAGCGGCGTCGGGGTCGTGGATCGAGCAGGGACCGACAACCACAAGTAAGCGCTGATCGCGACCGTCGAGTATATCCCAGATCACCTCCCGGCTGCTTGTGACCACATCGCGCGCGGCATCCGTCAGGGGCAGTGCCGCCTTGAGCTTTTCCGGCGTGACCAGGACTTCCTGAGCGGCGACGTTGATGTTGTGTACCGAGTTGTTGCTCATGGCATGCTTCCTGATAGCATTAAAACGAGTGTGGGGAGCAAAGCGTCACCCCGCCAGTTCGACATGTTAGCGCAGGGACTGGTGCCATGACAGCAGGCCAGTAACAGGATGAGTATGCAATCCACAGTCCCGGCGGCGACTGTTGCCGACCGACCGCTCTACGATCTGACACCGCTCCTGCCATGGATCGATGCGGGCGCCGTGCTACTGACGCCTAACCTGCGCCTTTCCCGCTACATGCGGCAGGCCTGGGATGCGAGACAACTGGCTGAGGGTAGGCAGGCCTGGCCGACCCTCGAGACGAATGCCGTCGAGCAGTGGCTACAGTCGCGTTGGCATGAGCACGTGATGAGTTCGGCGCTGGCGCCGCGGCGCTGCCTGGATAAGGCCGAAGAGCTTATTCTCTGGGAGCGCGTCATCGCCGAGTGCGCGTCGCCAGACACACCGTTCAGTCTTCTGCAGCCGCGCGTCGCTGCGCGCAGTGCACAGCAGGCGCGCGACTATCTGCTGCGCTGGCGGATAGACCTCGGGAGTCCGGCGACGCGTCAGCAGTTCGAGCTCGATGCTGATGCCGATACGTTCCTACTCTGGCTCGAACGCTTTGAGCTGCAGCTGGAGGGGGCCGGGCTGGCAACACCCGCGGATTGCCTGATGGCGCTGGCGTCACTGGACAAGATCGACGCCGGCCGCGCTGTCCTACTGGTGGAGTGCGAGGGACTGTCGCCGCTGGTTGAGCTGGCGCTGTCGCGACACTGCGCACCACTGGAACGCTATCGTCGCCCCGGTCGGAACACGCCGGTCACCTCCCGAGGCTACACAGATGAGCGTGCCGAGTCGCGCGCCATTGCCAGCTGGTGTGTGGACAGATTGCGTCAAGCTCCCGGCAGCCGGGTAGGCGTTGTACTTGCGGATAGCGGAAACCAGCGGCTTTCCCTGGATTACTTCCTGCGTCGGGAATTCGACTGCCTGGACGCTCCCTTCGGCCGCCTGCCGGTGAATTACACTGCCGGCATCACGCTTGATCGTGCGCCGCTAGTGCGCGATGCCCTCGCCGTGCTGTCACTGTTGAAGGACAGCGTGGAACTCCGCACGCTGGAGCAAGTGGTGGATTCTCGCTTCATGCCGCTGGCGGACCGCCACACCCCTCCGATGAACCGTCTCATGCACAGGATCAGGCAGCTGGGAGCGGTACGGGTCGACAGTGGCCTGCTCCGGGAACTGGCCAACAGCGAGCCGGGGGAGGGCGCTGCGACGCCCGCGGGTAGTGTACTGGGACGGCAACTGCTGAGAAGTTGGCAACGCCTTGCACGGCTCGAGAGACAACTGCCGTCGGCATGGGTCGCTTTATTCAATGCCGTACTTGCCGACTGGCAATGGCTTGTAGGCGCGAAGCTGGACTCGCTCGAGTACCAGCAGTGGTCGCTATGGCAGGAAACACTCGACCGGCTCGCCGGGCTCGACGCCCTCACGCTCAATGTCGACCTGGACACGGCGCAAGGCCTGCTGGCTCAGCTCTGCGCTGCGCGCATCTTCCAACCCAAGACAGAAGATCGGGATATACAGATACTGGGACCCCTGGAGGCCGCGGGCCTGGCCTTCGATTACCTGTGGGTGTCTGGCATGCAGGAGGGTCAGTGGCCGTCGCCGGCACGCCCCAACCCGTTCATTCCTATTGCACTGCAACGCCAGTCAAATCTTCCCGGCAGCAGCGCAGGGCTGGAGTGGGCGTTCGCCGACAATCTGATGGCGCGCTATCGCAGCGCTGTGGGCGAACTGCATTTGAGCTTTACGCTGGAGCGCGATGGCAGCCCCGCAATGCCGAGCGCGCTCCTTGCCGACTGCCACGCTGCCGTGCACGACGTGGCCCCTGAGAGCGACTGGCCCGCCCTCGCAGATGAAGCGGCGGCGCTGGAAACCCACGCAGATGATCGCGCACCCGCGGTGGCCGAGGAGGAACAGGCGCGGCTACGCGGTGGCAGCGGATTGCTTGGCAATCAGTCGGCGTGTCCCTTTCGGGCCTTCGCACGGCATCGCCTGCGCGTGGAATCCGCCGACGCCGGCGATGCGGCGCTCAGCGCGCGCGAACGCGGCATTCTGCTACATGCCGCGCTCAGGCTTCTCTGGGATCAGCTGTCCGATAGCCACACTCTGCACCGAATGAGCGAGACAGAGAGGCGCGAGCATTGCCGCAACGCGGCGCGGATCGCGGTCAGCGGATTCGACCGCTGGCGCCGTCGCATTGTCGGCGACGCGCAGCTGGCCCTGGAGGCTCAGCGTCTGGAGAGCCTGCTGCAGCGCTGGCTGGAGATCGAGGCTGCGCGACCGGTGGATTTCGTGGTGGAGACACGCGAGGAACAACACAGCATCTCTCTAGGTAGCCTTAAACTCGACCTGCAGGTCGATCGCATCGACCGTCTTGCCGACGGTGGACGTCTGATCATCGACTACAAGAGCGGCGGCGGCAGTCTGGCCGACTGGCTCGGCGAGCGCCCGACCGCGCCGCAGTTGCCGCTGTATGCGCTGGCGAGCGGCAGTGATACCGCGGGTATCACGTTCGCGGCGGTGAATCGCGACAAGCCGGGGTTTACAGGCCTGGCGGATGCCCGCTATGCCGCGGGTATCCGCGACGATATTGAGAAAGCGGTCGGCGATCGCGACACGGCCGATTCATGGGATGCTCTGCGGGCCAGCTGGGGCGAGCGGCTGGCATCACTTGCACATGCGTTTCTGCGCGGCGATGCTGCGGTGGAGCCGCTCTCCGGGCACAAGACATGTCGCCACTGCGGTCTGCAGGCTCTGTGCAGAATCGGACTCGCGGTCGACGACGATGGATTGACCGATGAGTGAGTGCATAATCGCAGATGCCGCTGAGCGCCAGCTTGCCATCGATCCGACGCGCAGTTTCTGTGTCAGTGCACCTGCCGGGTCGGGTAAGACCGAGCTGCTGATTCAGCGTTTTCTCGCGCTGCTGGCGAGGGTCGATGAGCCCGAGAAGATCGTTGCAATCACCTTCACGCGCAAAGCAGCGGCGGAAATGCGTGAGCGACTCACGGCCGCGCTAAAGGCGGCCCGGACCGGAGTCGCGGTAGACGGTTCCCACGCGCAGACGACGCGGGATCTGGCCAGTGCGGTGCTGGCGCGAGACGCCGCCTGCAGCTGGCAGATTACGGCAAACAGCGCCCGCCTGCGCGTACGCACTATCGACAGCTTTTGCGCGGATCTCGCTCGACAGATGCCGGTCCTCAGCAGTCTCGGAGGGGCACCACAGGTCAGCGATGACAGCAGCGGACTGTACCGCGAGGCAATAGAGCACTTCTTCAGCTGTCTGGGTACACGGCGTGATCCGGAGGATGATATCGCGGCACTGCTGATGCACTACGACAACAATCGGCAGCAGCTGGCGACCTTGCTGGAGAACGTTCTCGCGCGACGCGATCAGTGGCGGGGCTATATGGGCCTGCACCATTCGGCAGCAGAATCCGAGGCCTACCTGAGGCAGGTGACCACCGGGCTTGCAGAGGACCACCTCGATCGCCTGTATGCCAGCCTGGAGCCATTCATTGCCGCGCTGGACCCACTGCTGGCATGGCGCGCGAGCAATCTTGAGACCGCTGTCGCCGCGGCGCTACCCCCGGCGCAGCAGGGAGCTCTGTCGGCCTGGCGGGACCTGCGCTCGCTGCTGCTGACGCGGGAGGGCACATGGCGCAGGACCATCGATAAACGCACGGGATTTCCCGCGGGCAAAGGTCGGCACAACGCCATGCGCGGCGAGATGCTCTCGCTGATCGCGGAATTGTCTGCGGTTCCGGATCTGCCCGAGATGCTGCTGACGCTGGATACGCTGCCGGAGCAGGACGCAGACACGGAATCCTGGCGGGTGCTTCTGCACTTGTCGCGCATACTGCCGCTGCTGGCGGCGTCGCTGCTTCTGGTGTTTCGACAGCGGGGAGAGGTGGATCACGCGCAAGTCACCATGTCGGCTCTCGACGCCCTCGGCGCGGACGAACGTCCCACGGACATCGCTTTGCGCCTCGATTATCAGATCGAACACATACTTGTCGATGAGTTTCAGGACACATCGAATAACCAGTTCGAACTTGTCAGGCGGCTGACCCGGGGCTGGCGGGAACACAACGCAACGCGACCCGCGCAACCGCGGACCGTCATGCTTGTGGGCGACGGCATGCAGTCGATCTACGGCTTTCGCGACGCCAATGTCAGCCTGTTTCTCAAGGCGCGCGACGAGGGCTTCAATGGCCTGAGACTGGAACCGCTGCAGCTGAGCTGCAATTTCCGCTCGGATGCGCCGCTGGTGAACTGGGTCAACCGCTGCCTCGGGCCGGCGTTTCCGGTCCGGGACGACGTGGCCCGGGGCAGCATCCGCTTTGCGCCGGGCAGCGCCATACGGCCGGCGGATCGGGAGCAACCTGCGACTTTGCATCTGCTGCACGGTGACAACAGAGCCCAGGCCGAAGTGGCGTTGCTGTCAGAGCATATACGCGAGCTCCGGCGCAACTGTCCCGGCGACAGCATCGCGATTCTCGCGCGTACGCGGTCGCAGTTGCCGCCCCTGCTGGGCGCACTGCGCGCGCTCGATATCGACTTTGCCGCACAGGATATTGCGCGCCTCGACGGCGAGCCGGTGGTCATCGACCTGCTCTCGCTCTGTCGCGTGCTAGCTGATCGCTACGATCGCCTGAGTGCCTTCGCTCTGCTGCGCTCGCCGCTCTGCGGATTGTTGCTCGCCGACCTGCATGCACTCGCCGCGGTCGATGCTGACGCGGTGCCGCGAACGCTTCTGCTGGACGAGGATCTGGCCGCTGCGCTATCCGCCGACGGCCGTTCACGTCTGCGGCACCTGGCTGCTGTGCTGGACCACGCTGAATCGGTGCGCGACCGGCGATCGCTGCGCGCCTGGGTGGAATCCACCTGGCTCCGCCTCGGCGGCCCCGACTGCTATACAAACCTATCGGCAGGCCGCGACGCCGCACGCTTTCTTACCCTGCTGGAGACGTCCGAGCAGCGCGGACCGGGGCTGGACCTGGAGTGGCTCACGCGGGAAGTGCAAAGCCTATATGCCCATCCCGGCAACCCGGATGCTGCCGTACAGGTCATGACGCTACACAAGGCCAAGGGACTGCAGTTCGACCATGTGATCATCCCCAACCTGGCGCGACAGACGCGCGGCGGCAGTGGCGATCTGTTTCGCTGGGATGAGCACGTCAGCAGCCGGGGCGAGCAGCAGTTCTTGCTGGCGGCAGACGACCTGAGCAGTAGCGAAACGCCGGGACTCTACAATTATCTAGGCAGGGAGCAGATGCGGAAAACCCGCCTCGAAACCACGCGGCTACTGTACGTAGGCGTGACGCGGGCTGTGAAAAGCCTCTGCCTGACGGCTCTGGTGACGCGCGACGAACGCAGCGGCGAGTTCAAGCCGCCGCCCGCGAACAGTCTGCTCGCCGCCTGGTGGCCGGCCGCGGCGACTGAAGCCTCGATACACGACGCCGATACTGGCGCTGCGGCCGTAACAGCGCCCACGCAACGCGTTGCCGCGCCACTGCAGCGACTGGTGTATCCGCCGCAACTGCCCGCACAGTTGACAACGCCGGTGAATGAAGCGAGGCAGGGAACAGAGACGGTGGTTGTCCCGGGCGCCGAGACGGAAAACCGCGTGCGGCGGGCAGAGGGCAATGCTGTTCACGCGCTGCTGGAGCAACTGGCGCGCCGTGACAATCTGCCCGAGTGCTGTGGCGGGCCAGAGCTTGCCCTGATTGACTATCTACTGCAGTCGAGCGGCTTGCAGGGTGTGGCGCTGGAGCGCGCCAGCGCGCGTACTGCCGCAGGCGTGGATGCCACACTGCGCGATAAGGTCGGTCGCTGGCTGCTCGACAGTCACCACGTCCGATCACGGCAGGAATTTGCACTGACGGTACCAGGTATGGGGGGGCACAGCGCACAGCTGGTCATTGACCGCTGTTTCATCGATCGCGACAGCGGCGAGCTGTGGGTCGTCGACTACAAGACCAGCACACCTGTCGAGGGCGACAGCCTGCAGGCATTCCTGGCGCGCGAGACAGACAGCTACCGGCCACAGCTTGCACGCTACAGGAGCGCGGTGGCGGCCTGGGAGGGCGCCGATAATATTCGTTGTGCGCTGTATTTCACGCAGCTCGGACATCTGCATGAGGTGAGCGTCTGACTGCGCCGGCACCGGAGTGCGCTCAGCCGCCGCGCGGAATCAGCAGCGTGTCACCCGCGCGAATAAAGTGTCCCTCGATGCCGTTCACTTCGCGCAGCAGCGCTACCTGGGTGCCGAAGCGGCGCGCGATCGAGCCCAGGTTGTCACCCGATCGGATACGATAATGTGACCATCTGACGCGCTGCTCATCGGGCAGTCGAGCCAGACCCTGCCTGAAGCGGGCGGCGTGAGGTGCCGGCAGCAGAAGCTCTTCGCGCACTGGCGCCGTAGCCCAGCGCAGGTGTCCCGGGTTGTAGTTGCGCAGTGTGGATATCTGCACACCCGCAAGCTGTGCCGCGCGCTGGAGTTCTATCTGTCCGCCGGTGGATACGCTGAGAAATGCCGGCGCATTGGCGACCTGCGGCAGTTCCACCGTCAGTTCCTCGGCGTGACGAACGATACTGCTGAGGGCGAGAAGTCGCGGCACGTAGTGCCGGGTCTCCCGGGGCAGGTCCAGCGACCAGTAATCCGTGGCCTGACCGTTCGATAAATTGTGTCTGACCGCTCTGGCAACGCGGCTCTTGCCCGCGTTGTAGGCCGCGAGAGCAAGCAGCCAGTCACCGTCGAAATCATCGTGCAGGCTCTGCAGATAGTCCAGCGCGACGCGGGTCGATTCGCGGAGATCCAGGCGCTCGTCGTACCACCAGTCACGCCGCATGCCCAGGTACTGCGCCGTCGCGGGCATGATCTGCCACAGTCCGGCTGCCTGCTGCGGCGATATCGCGAAAGGGTCGAGCGCGCTCTCCACCAGCGGCAACAGCGCGATCTCCATCGGCATGCCGCGCGCCTCTACCTCCTCAACGATGTAATGCAGGTAGCGGCGTGCACGATGCCCCACGATGTCGAGATACTGGGGTTGCGCGAGGTAGGCGTCGCGGGCTCGTCGTATGGCAGCGTGCTTGTGTTCATGCCAGCGCATGTCCCGGCGCAGCCGTTCCCACAGGTCGCTCGGCGGCGCCTGCGTCACCGGCGTGGGAGCGGTATCCGTCACCGCTAATGCATCAGAGACGGCTTGTTCAGCCGGGATAGAAGCCGTCGGGCCCAGGCTCTGGCAGGCGCCCAGAAAAAGCGCCAGGCAGGTGACAGCGATGCGGACTGGGCAGCGCGATCGCTTCAACGGAATCCATCCTTCCACTGGCGGAGTTGTGCAAAACAGTCCTGCGGGCCGCTGCCGGCAGACCTGCCGGCAGCGGCCAGTCCATCGCGCACGCTGATCTGGGAGCAGCGCAGAAAGGGGTTGGTCGCACGTTCCGTCGCCAACAGTGACGGCACAGTCGGTGTGTCCCGATCCCGGAGCGCCTCGGCCTGTGCGATTCGCTCCCGCAGCGCTTCGTTGTCGGGTTCCACCGCACGCGCAAAGGCCAGGTTGGCCAAAGTGTACTCGTGGGCACAGTAGACACGGGTATCATCGGGAAGCGCCGCGAGTCGCTGCAGGGATTCAAACATCACGTTGAAAGTGCCCTCGAAAACCCGGCCGCAGCCACCGGCGAACAGTGTATCGCCGCAGAACAGCATCGGTGTCTCGCTGCGGTGGAAAAAGGCAATGTGATCCAGCGTGTGTCCGGGTACCGCCAGAACCTCGAAGCCGCAACCGAGGACCTCGATGCGGTCCCCGCCCGCCAGGCGCTGGGTTATCGCGTCGATCTGCGGGTTTTCCGGACCATAGACGGGGCACGCCCAGGTCTCGGCCAGACTGGCGACGCCGCCTGTGTGGTCAAAGTGATGATGGGTGACAAGTATTGCGGCGAGCGTCAATCCGCCGGCCTCGAGCGCCTTCGTCACCGGCTTGGCGTCGCCCGGATCTACCACTACTGCACGATGAGATTCATCGACGAGCATCCAGATGTAATTGTCGCTGAATGCCTTGACGGGGCGCACGGATATCACTTTAGTCTCCTCCAATGGTTGCATTGCAGCACAAAGGCTGGCTAATCTGACGTCTTGGCAGCGGAATTACGCAACATGAAAGACGAGTTTAGCGAGATTTCACAGCAACTGGAAACCTGGTACGCACGCGACGCCGGGGAACGATTGTTCGCTGAGATACGCCTGCGCAGTCGGCGGCTGCTGGATGTCGCATTCGGCTACCACATACTGCAACTGGGTCCGCTGCCAACGCGCCGCCTGCTCGATGACAGCCGTATCCATCACCGGATTATCGCCACCGGTTCTGATCAGCCGGGCGTCACGCTCGCCTGTAATAGCGATGAACTGCCGCTGGAATCGGACAGTGTGGACGCAATCATTGCGCTGCATACACTGGATTTCTGCGCCAATCCCCACGACAGTCTGCGCGAGATGCAGCGCGCTCTGACGCCACATGGACACCTGCTGATCATCGGTTTCAACCCGTTCAGCCTCAGGGGTGCGTCACAGCACCTGCGCGGCTTACTGGGCAATCCGCTGTGGCGTGCGCGCCGATCGGTCAGCCAGTATCGACTGACCGACTGGCTGCATCTGGTCGGCTGCCAGGTCGAGGGGTTTGATCATGTATCGCCGCTGCCGACCCTGGGTGGTAAGCAAGTGCGGCGCGCCACCGCCGCAGTCGATGACGCATTCAATCGCCATCACCTGCCGCTGGGTTCAGTTTATCTTGCGCATGCCATCAAACAGGTCCCTAATATCCGCCGGCCGGTACAGCGATTGCCGCGCCGGCGGGCACTTATCGGACTCGGCGTGCCGAACCCGGCACCGACGCCATCCGGGATGCCCAATCGTCATCGCAACAAGCGGCGCGCGGCCTGAATCGCGCGACAGAATAGGTTAAAGCCGTAAGCCATGCGACAGATAGTGCTCGATACAGAAACCACCGGTCTGGAAGTGAGCCAGGGACACCGTATTATTGAGATCGGTTGCGTCGAGCTGGTCAACCGGCGACTGACGGGCCGTCACTATCACCAGTACCTCAACCCCGAGCGCGATATCGACCCGGGCGCGATCGAGGTCCACGGAATCACGGTGGAGTTTCTCGCCGACAAGCCCGTCTTCGCGCGCATCGCGGAGGCATTCCTCGAGTTCCTTGGCGATGCCGAACTGATCATACACAACGCCCCGTTCGACGTCGGATTTCTCGACGGCGAGCTGCAGCGCTGTCACCCGGATTACAGTGGCATCCAATCACAGTGCCGGATCGTCGACACTCTGCAGATGGCGAGGCACCGGCATCCCGGTCAACGCAACAACCTGGATGTGCTGTGCTCGCGCTACGCCGTCGACAATACCTCGCGCGCGCTGCACGGTGCATTGCTGGATGCCGAGATCCTCGCCGATGTCTATCTGGCGATGACCGGAGGGCAGACCACCTTTCAACTCTCGGATGAGGATACGGTACGAGGAAATGAGGGCGTGCCGGCGAGCGCTATTCGTCCCTTGCCGGCGCAGAGAGCGCCGCTCCCCGTCATCCAGCCCACCGACGCCGAGCGCCGGGCTCACCGGGCAACACTGGCGGCAATTGCAGAAAGCAGCGGCGGCGTCCTGCACTGGCCGACAGCTGCGTCAACGCAGAGTCAAGCCATCGCCGATGGCAAATAGCAGCAGATAAACCGCGAGAATCGCCACTACCCAGAAAACCGCTGTGCCGGTCGACCACGTCCGCGCCAGCAGCCCGCCGGGGCCGTGGTGCCGATTCACGACCTGTGCCACGCGAATGAGCAGCAGACGCGAGGACCCGCGCAGAGCAGAATCGGCACGAGCGACAACCGCAGCGCCGCGAGCGATTGCGGCGGGTGCAAGTCGACGGTAAAGCCAGTCGACGTCAAGATTCGTGGAGGGCAACTCCGGTGGATAAATGCCACGCAGATTGAGCCAGACAAACGCCAGTGCGGAAAAGAACAGCAGCTGCATCTGCGCCAGCACATGCGTCGCATCGTAAGCAGTGTAGTCAGTGTCATACGGCAGCAGCCGATAGAGAAAGTCTGGAAAGACGCCGATTGTGATACACGTTGCCGCTGCCAATGACATAGCAATCAGCATGTTGGTGGGTGCCTCCCGGGTGCGGATGCCCGAGTCGTGGGCGAAAAACGCGAAGTAGGGAATCTTGATGCCCGCATGGTGGAATACGCCCGCAGCCGAAAACAGCAGCAGTAGCCAGATCACCTGGAAGTCGTTTTTCAGCGCGGCACTCATGACCATGGATTTGCTGACGAAACCGCTGAAAAGCGGAAAGGCGGAAATGGAAGCGGCACCAATAATGCACAGAACGGTGGTCTTTGGCATGGTTTTGTAAAGCCCGCCCAGTTCCGAGCCATTGATCCTGCCGGTGCGGTAGAGCACTGCGCCCATGGTCATGAACAGGAGTCCCTTGTACATGACATGGCTGAACGCATGTGCGACCGAGCCGTTAATGGCCAGGGCAGTGCCGATCCCGATACCCACGACCATGAAGCCGAGCTGGTTTATGAGGCTGTAGGCGAGCACCCGGCGCAGATCGTTCTCGATCACCGCGAAGAAGATGGGGAATACCGCCATGGTCACGCCCACATAGACGAGAAGTTCCGTGCCCGGGAACGTCCGTGCCAGTGCATATACCGCCAACTTGGTGGTAAACGCAGCCAGGAATACAGCGCCACTGGGCGTGGCTTCGGGGTAGGCATCGGTCAACCAGTTGTGCATGAAGGGGAAGGCACACTTGATACCGAAGGCCAGCAGTATCAGCCAGCTGGCCACGCCTTCGAGCCCGATATGATCAAACGCAATCGAATGGCCGCTCGCCGCGTGGCCGATAATGCCCGCGAGCAGCAACAGCCCGGAAAGTATCTGGATAATGAGATAGCGCATGCCGGCGCGGTAGGCGCGATCCGTACGGCGGGCCCACACCAGGAACACCGAGGTAAGAGCAAGCATCTCCCAGAACAGAAACAGGGTAATAAGATCGCCGGCATAGACCGCGCCGAGGGCGCTTCCAGCGTAGAGAATGCTCGCCGTCTGTTCCACGCGGTCGCGCACATGCAGTGCGTAGATAAAGGCCGTGAAAGCGGCCAGATTGAACAGGTAGCCGAACAGCGTTGCCAGGCGGTCAACCCGGTGCAGCGTGAGCTCGAACTGCAGCACCTGCACTACGCCGTAGCTGCCCTCCGGCGTCGCCCACACGCTATAGGTACCCAGCACGGGAGCCGACAATAACAACAACGTCCGCAGAATACCGCGCGTTGGCAGCGCAAGCAGTGCGACCGCATAGAAAATCAGGAAAGGCGGCAGGTGATCAGGCATCGTGCGCGTCCCCCGCCGGTTCACTATCCGTCTGCTGGTCAGCGTAATAGTTTTCGTCGCGCATCAGCAAGCTGCGCAGCCATTTCGCCACCAGCACCAGCAGCACGCAGCCGACGAAGCCGTATATCGGATAAAACAGCCAGAGTCGCTCAAGGCTGTGATAGACGTGGCGATGTATCACGAAGTCCAGGAGCGCGAGAATAATGCAACCGGCGTAGAAGACGCGCAGCACGCGTTTCACATTCTCCGGCTTGTCAAAAAAATACTGATGCTCGTCGTTCATCGTTGTCAGCCTCCGACGGCCCGGGCAAGGTCATACAGGCGCTGCGGAAAGAGGAAGAGCAGCACGCACATCAGGCTTGTGGTAGCGATCGCGATCAAAGAGGGCAGTGGCGCCTCGCGCATACCC
Organism: uncultured Alteromonadaceae bacterium; assembly: GCA_964346555.1. Classification (GTDB taxonomy): domain Bacteria; phylum Pseudomonadota; class Gammaproteobacteria; order Pseudomonadales; family Halieaceae; genus Chromatocurvus. The sequence continues at coordinate 28,429 of CAYFVJ010000008.1, forward strand.
CGCGTGCCGTCCACCGGGTGCCCCTCGCCCGGAAAGAAGGCACGCAGTGGGATTGGAAGCAGATAGGCGATGTTGAGCAGTGAACTGATCAAAAGCACCGCCACCAGCACCCACTGGCCCGCCTCGAGGCTGCCGGTCACCAGATACCATTTACTCCAGGTGCCCCCGGTCGGCGGCAGGCCGATGATGCTGAGGCTACCGATAAAGAACGCCGCCATCGTCAACGGCATCTGCCGTCCGAGCCCGCGCATCTGGCTGATTTCGCTTTTGTGTGCGGCCACCAGGATAGCCCCGGCGCAGAAGAACAGGGTGATCTTGCCGAAGGCGTGCATCGCGATATGCATGCTGCTGCCGGTGAGACCGGTTTTCGACGCCAGAAGAACCCCCGCGGTCATGTAGCTGAGCTGACTGACGGTAGAGTAGGCGAGTCGCGCCTTGAGGTTATCCTGGCGCATGGCCACGAGTGATGCGGCGATAACCGTGAACGCCGCCAGATACAGCAGTAGCTCCGTGGACCAGAGACCATTCAGTGACTCCAGGCCGAAGATCAGCGCACCGACCTTGATGACCGAGAATACGCCTGCCTTGACCACGGCAACCGCGTGCAGCAGCGAGCTCACCGGCGTAGGAGCCACCATCGCCGCCGGCAGCCAGCGGTGGAAGGGCATGATCGCCGCCTTGCCGATACCGAGGACGAACAGCGCAAGCAGTACACCGAGCAGCAGGGGAGACGTCTCTGCGCTGAATACGCCACCCGGGGTGAAAGTCAGCGTCCCGGTGATCGCATAGGTGGCAATGATGGCCGGCAGAAAAAACACAATGGATGTTCCCACCAGAATGGTGAGGTAGGTACGCCCGCCGGCCCGCGCCTTCTCTGTCCCCGCATGCGTCACCAGCGGGTAGGTCGCCAGGGTCAGAACTTCATAAAAGATAAACAGCGTGAACAGGTTGGCGGCAAATGCGATGGCCATGACTGCGGCAATGGAAACGGCGAAGAACACGTAAAAGCGTGTCTGATTGTCTTCGGCATGGGCGCGCATGTAGCCAAGCGCATACAGCGTTGTGACAATCCACAGAAAGCTGGCGACGAGAGCGAACAGAACCCCCAGCGCTTCTACCCGGAAGCCGACCTCCAGGCCGGGCATGATGGCAATCCAGTGCGCCTGTGCCGAGCCGCCCGCGGTAAAATCGCGGTATAGCAGCACGACAAGCGCAAACAGCGCTATTGCCGCCAGCAGCGACACGGCCTCGCGGACGTTGGGATAATGACGCGCAAGCAAAAGCAGGGGGACTGCCAGCGCAGGCAACAGGATCACCCATTGCAGAACCTGGTCGGCTGCCATCAGGGTCGGCCTCCACTCAGGTGCTGCGCAGCAAGCTCCGAGGTCTGGCGCGTCAGATCTGTATCAATACCAAAGTAGATATTGGCGACAACCAGTGCCCAGGTCGCTATGATAATGCTGAGTGGTGCCTCGCGAGCAGTTTCGGTGAGCGCGGTCGGCGCGTCGAAATAGGCGGTTTCAATAATGCGCCAGACGTAGAACAGTGCGAGTACCGAGCCCAGCAGGATAAGTCCCGCGACCGGCCAGAGATTCGCCTCAATCGCCCCAAGCACCAGGTACCACTTGCTGATGAAGCCCACCGTCAGCGGCACGCCGATCAGGCTCAGGCCACCGATCACAATCGCGGCCATCGTCCAGGGCATCAGACGCCCGAGGCCGGCAAAATGTTTCAGGTCGGAACCGCCAACGCGGAATACGACACCTGTGATGGCCAGAAACAGCGCGCCTTTCATGAGGGCGTGGTTGAATAGATGCAGTAGCGTCGCCTGCAGACCGATCACGCTACCAATGCCGAGCCCGACGATCATGTAGCCAATCTGCGCAATACTGGAGTAGGCAAAGAGCCGCTTGACGTTGGGCTGCTGCACGGCCACCAGCGACGTAGCGAAAACGCCGACCAGTCCCAGCATCAGAAACAAGGTGTTCAGCGGCAGAACGTCCATGGCGAAATTGGCGCCGAAAACCGAGTAGTGCAGACGTATGAGCAAATACACCGCCACCTTGGTGGACGTGGCCGCCAAAAATGCGGTGACAATGGCCGGTGCGTAGGTGTAGGCGTTAGGCAACCAGAAGTGCAGCGGAAAGAGGGCGAGCTTGAGGCACACACCGACGATGATGAAGGCAAATGCTGTGTGTACGGTTCGCGCCGCATCCACGAGAGGTAAGCGCCCGGCAATGTCATGCATATTGAGCGTGCCGGTCAGGCTGTAGATAAAGCCGATGCCGATAAGCAGGAAAGTCGCCCCGATAGTGCCGACGACCAGGTACTGATAGGACGCCCAGAGCGCGCGACGATGGCGGCCAAACGCAATCAGTGCGTAGGTGGACAGCGAGGATATTTCGAGGAAAACGAAGACATTGAACAGATCACCGGTCGCGACAATCCCCAACAGGCCGGCCAGGCAAAGGCAGTAAAGAACATACAGCATTGGCTGTTGGTCATCGGCCACCTCACCGTCGAGCCCGGTGCGAGCCGCCAGGGCCACCAAAGCGGCAATCCCGGTGACCATCAGTAACACGTAGGCCGACAGTAGATCGATGCGGTATTCGATACCCCAGGGCGGTTCCCAGCCACCGAGCTCATAGCTGATGGTCCCACTGCTATACACGGTGTCCAGCAGTGACAGGCTGATGGCAAAGGCAATGATGGTGACAAGGCAGGTGAGCGCCCAGGCCTGCCAGCTGCGGTTCAGCAACAGAAGGGCGGGCGCCGCCATAAGTGGAATGACCACCTGCAGAATCGGGAGATGCGCCATCACTGCGCGTCTATCTCCCGGATTTCCTCTTCCTCGATGGTGCCGTAGGCATCTTTTATTCGAACGACCAGCGCCAGGGCCAGCGACAGGGTCGCGATACCGACCACGATCGCAGTCAGTATCAGCACGTGTGGCAGCGGGTTCGAGTAACGTGTCACGCCATCTATCAGAATGGGCGCAGTACCGCCATTGACCTTGCCGACACTGATGTAAAAGATAAAAACGGAGGTCTGGAAAATATTCAGGCCGATCAGCTTTTTGACGAGATTGCCGCGAACTATGACGCTATAGAAGCCGACCATCATCAAAGCGATAACGATCCAGTAGTTATAAAGGTCGAGTATCACCGCGACGCCTCCGGGTGTGCCTGATCCGAGCGCGCCGTGAAGGCGAAAAAAATCAGCATCATGGTCGATGCAACGGTGATGCCCACGCCGAGTTCGATCACGATAATACCGAGATGCTGGCCGCTCACCGGATCCCCGCTGAGCACGGAGTAATCGAGGAAGGTCCCCCCGGCGAGCAGGCTCGCGACACCGACACTGCCGTAGATGAGTACGCCGAGCGCCGCGAGCACGCGAAGCACCTGCGGACGGGCGACCCGCCGCGCGGCATCCAGGCCGAACAGCATACTGTAAAGAATGAATGCCGCGGCAAAAATGACGCCCGCCTGAAAACCGCCGCCAGGGCCATACTCACCGTGAAACTGAACGTACAGGGCGAACAATAGAATCAACGGTATGAGCAGTTCGCTCACCAGACGCAGGACCAGGTGTTCCGCCATCTGCACGGGGCTCTCGCGACCTGGCGCGGACTGCGAAACAAGACCCAGCAGTGAAAGTACCCCGATCGCCGCGGTGAATATCACTACGGCCTCGCCAAAGGTGTCGTAACCGCGATAGCTTGCGAGTACCGAGGTCACCACATTCGGGATATCGATTTCCCGCCCGGATTCCTCGAGGTAGCGTACGGCGACGTGTGTGCTGGCCGGGCTGTCCGGATCGCCGAATGCCGGCATATCGAGTGTGCCGAGCACCAGCATGAGGCCGGTAGACACTACCAGCAGCAGCGCAAAACCCGCCTGGGCGTGCGTTTCAGTCTGGTAGCGTCCGGTCAGTTTGAGTACCGCCAGAAAAAGCAGAGGCGAAATGCCCGCACCCACGGCGGCCTCCGTGAACGCAACATCCACGGCGTCCAGAGAGACGAAGAAGGCCGCGGACAATAGACCGTAAATACCAGAGAGCATGACGACAGCGAACAGATCATTCATACGTGCAATAGCAACAGCTGTCACCAGGAGCAGGGCGAGCAGTACGATATCTATGGTCAGGGCAAGGCTGATCATGGCGCATCCACCTCGGGGTCATCGCCACGGGCCCGCAGGCGGCCGTGACGCGCTGCCTTGGCCATCGCATGACTTGCAGTAGGACTCGTGATAAACACAAAAAGCAGAATGAACAACAGCTTGAAAAACCCGATTCCCCAGCCTACTTCCAGCATGAGAACAAGGATGATCAGGAAAGCAGCCAGTGTTTCGGTAACTCCGGCGGCGTGCATGCGCGTGTAGAAGTCAGGCAGACGCACAACACCAAGGCCCCCGGACAAAATCAGCACAACACCGAGCAGCCCACAGATCCCGCTGACGATTGCGATAACGCCATCCATGCTCAGTGCTCTCCCGTCTTCTCGCCACCGTACTCGAAGTAACGAAGCACGCCGATAATACTGATGAAGTTGATCAGCGCATAGACAAGAGCGATATCGAGGTAGTCCGGCCGGCCGGCAAACACGCTCATGACAGCGATTAACAGCACCGTCTTCGTGCCGAACAAGTTGACGGCGAGAATGCGGTCGTAGATCGTGGGACCGAGAAGCGCGCGAGCAACTGCCAGTGCCATGACCACCAGCAGTGCAACGGCGATGACCGCCAGCATGGCCATTCAGTCCTCGAGTTCCTGCACGCGACGCGCCATTCCGCCAGTCTCCACATCGGCAATATTGTCTCTCGTCAGCGCATGCACCAGCAGGGTGTTGCCGGCCAGATCGAGATCCATAGCGACCGTGCCGGGTGTCAGTGTGATGGAGTTGGCGTAAATCACCTTGCCGGTATCGCTTAACGCGGGCAGTGGCAGACGGGCGACAGTGGGCGAGATAGATGCATTGCCAGACCAGACTCGGCGTAC
>CAYFVJ010000009.1:0-32529 GCA_964346555.1 uncultured Alteromonadaceae bacterium
GCGAACCCAGCGCGTACCATGCCACGAAAGTCACCGGCAGGAGCAACAACACCAAGCCGAAGAAGCGCGCAGGCGTTGCTGCCGGGTTCGGTCTCATGCGGTAACGGCCGGCTGCATGGTATTTTGCGCGAGGTAGCGCAAGTAAAGAAGAAACACCACGAGTACGTCCAGCATGATCAGCACGGGCCAAAGATACAGATGAGTCCAGCTGAAGACGTCCATGCGCCACTGGCCAAGATAAAACAGGCTGATGATACGCAGAATATTCATTGCCTGTATTGCCAGGAAGCCCGTGACAATGGCGGTCGCCTTCTGCAGTGGTCGGGCCGGGAAGGCGACTACTGCGGCGATGAGCACGATGGCCGCCTCGACGCCGTTACAGCCCGCCTCGATAGAGACGGCGAACTGATTCTCGGTGTGCCGGATGATGCGTCCCGTAGCGGTAACCGCATCGTCAAATGGCATGATCAGCGCTGCGCTGATATCGGCGAGGATAGCGGTGAACGGTTGAATGGCGGTCATCTGTACCGGCGTCTGCATTTCGATACCGAACAATACGACCAGAACAGTGCCGAAAATGATCAGAAACTTGGTCATGCGGTCATATCCGGGGCTTTACCAATTTTTCGTAACATTAGCACAGCAGAATGAGATGCCACTATGGCAAAAGGTTCTGTAAGAAAATTACCGCAATGACCAGGGGACATATGAAGCGCACGTGCCAGGGCCAGATGCGCCAGAAGAGGGTATGCTCAACTTCCGGCGCACCATCGCGCAACTCTCTCAGGAGCGCGTCTCGATGCCAGACCCAGCCGACATAGATGCAGAAAACAAGCCCGAGCAATGGTTGACTGTAGCGGGTGGTTGTCGCCACCACCAGGCCGAACAAGGATTCAAAGTTAAGCAGTATCGCGGTGCTGATCGCCGCGATGATGCAGGCGACGAGGAGTACGGCACGCCGGCGTGGCATGCCGCGTTCCTCGATCGCAAAGGCAACCGGGGGTTCCAGCATGGAGATCGAGGAAGTGAGTGCGGCGATCGCCATCAGGAAGAAAAACAGTAGTGATACCAGGGTACCGGCAATGCCCATCGTAGCGAATAACTCAGGTAGCACGGTGAATATCAGGGTGTCTTCGGAAATCAGCTGTCCGGCCGGTGTGTAGATCTCTACGCCGTTGTGCAGCGCGACATACATCGCAGGCAGCACGAGAAAACCCGCCAGTACAGCAATGGCAATATCGACACCGGTCACCAGGCCACCGACAATCGGCAGGCTCTCGCGATCACTGAGGTAGGATCCGTAAATGAGCATGGTGCCGACACCCAGTGAGAGCGAGAAGAATGCCGCTCCCATGGCATTGATCACCAGGCTGGGTGCCAGCGCTGCCGAGAAGTCCGGCAAGAGATAGACCCGCAGTCCCTGCATCGCGCCATCCAGCGTCAGTACGTAGATAGCCAGGGCGAGCATTGTAAGTAACAGTATCGGCATGAGACGACTCGACCAGCGTTCGATGCCATTCTGAACGCCGGCTGAGATAATACCCGCGGTCGCTCCCATAAACAGCAGCATGAAAAGCAGGTTGCGCTGCAGGGAGAAGTCCATAAACCATGCCCGGAAATTCTCTGCACCGATAAGTGTCGCCAGCGAGCCCAGGCAGTGCGCCATCATCCATCCCGCGACGATGGCGTAAAAACTGAGGATAAAACTCGCAACCACCAGGCCGACGACCCCGGCGCCGGCGCCGGTGCGGCGCAAAAGGGGCGTGCGTGCAATACTTTGCAGGGCTCGAACGGCATTGGCATGGGCACTGCGTCCGATGATCAGCTCGGCCATCAATACGGGGTAGGCGAGTACAAACGCCAGCACAAGGTACACGATGAGAAACGCCGCGCCGCCATTGCTCGCCGCCTGCGTCGGGAAGCCCCAGATATTGCCAAGGCCGACCGCGCTACCGGCCGCCGCCATAATGAACCCGAACCGGGAACTGAACTCCCCGCGGTCTGCCGCCATGAATGAAATGCCCCGCTTATCCCGGAAGGTTTTTGGCGGAGTGTAGCACGCGTGAATGGTCCGGTAAGCGCAGGTTCAACCGTCAACGGTGCACTCCTGCACGCGGCTCTGGGCGTCCGGCCCGAGTCCAAACAGACGCAGCAGCAGGTCCGGCACGAAAAAAAGAATCTTTGCGGTGGTATCCATGGTGGCCGCAACGGGGGAGATGCGGACGCGGGGGGCGTCCAATGGTCCGCGCACCGAGATAGAGGAGGGCATCTGGACGCTGCGCCGGCGGGCCCGGGGCTGTACACGGATGTCCAGCTCGCGCGCGGCAAGGTCGACCGTCGCGTTTCCCGAAGCAACCATATTGTCGGTCAACACGTACAGCCGGTCACTGGTGGCACGCCCCTCGTTCAGGTTGAAGTTGACCGCCGCGCAGCTAAAGTCCGTGGCATCCTCCAGCAAGCCGCCGCTGAGAAGCCAGCCGAGCAGGTCGGTGGCCAGCAGATCGTAGGCCGCGCCCTCGATGTGCCCATCGGCAATGGCGACCGCGGCGCGCCCCGACAGCGAGCGGATCATGTCATCCACGCTGCCGCCCTGGGCCGTCAGGCCGGTGAGCATCGACACCGTCCCCTCGATATCGCCGGCATAACCGAGATCCGCAGCGAGTGCTGTCACCGGTACCGCCTCCGCCGAGCCGGCCACGCTGATGCCGGGTTTTTCGCCGGCAAGATCGGCGACGCCGCGGAAAATGGCACTGCCACCCGCGTAGCTGATGTCGAAGTTCTCCAGAATGTAGCGCCGGTCCGCGCCGGAGATCCTGAAGGTGAACCCGTCAAGGGCAGTGTTGTCGCCGACGATCTCGTCGATATTTGCCTCCAAGCGCAGGGGGTAGGCCGGCAGTGATTCCCGCCAGGCAAGCAGCTCCGTTGCGCCGTTTGTAGCTTCACGCGAGGATCTCCCCTCCTGCAACGCCGCCGCCCGGGGCGCGCCGAGAACGTCCGGCAGGTAGAGTCGCGGGATATTGAGGTCAACCTCCAGTCCGGTGATGCCAGCCGGATCGCGGGTGGCGTCGAGCACCATCGAGATGTCGCTGTCACCCATCAGGCTGTGCAGAACTGCCACCACGCGCTGCGCCTGGTAATCCAGTACAAGGGTGCCACTGCCCGGCGCCAGGGATTGCCCGCTCAGCGTTTCAATGAGCTGACGATTGTCAAGTCGGTAGGCTGCTTCGATCTGCGCGCTGGGTACGCCGTCTTTCAGGCTGGCGCGGCCCTGCAGCGTGGCGCCCGCAGCCGGGTCGCCCAGCAGCGCCAGGTCGATAGACTCGACCGCCAGCGAGCCTGGTTTACCGCTGACATGAGCTGACCCGGAAAGCAGGCCCGGTATTGATGCCGTGGCGGGAGACGGCTGACCTGTCTGCGCGGCTGCCGCCAGGCGCGCCAGGGGCACGGCCTGCACAGAAACGTCCAGTGATAGCGCATCGGAGTGAAGCACATCCCCGATACTGCCGCGGACGCGCAGCGTGCCGTCCAGCGCCTGGGCGTTTGCCGTGAAGTCACTCAGGGCCAGTTTTTTCCCATCATACGAGGCTTGGCCATAGACCTGCAGCGCCTGCAGCAGATCGACTTGAGCAGGCAGGTCGAGAAGTGCGAGCGGGCCTGCGGATACGAGGGTCAGGTCGATGCTGCCGCTGGCGCTCGCAAGTAGTTGCGGGCTATTCGGCTGCAACCGGGCGGACAGTTTGTCTGCATCCAGAACCAGTTCGTCTCCGGTCGCCGCGATGTGACCTGTCTCAATGAACAGGTCCCGCCACGAACCCCGCAGATGCGCGGAGATCTCCGCCGTTCGCACTGCCGGGAGTTCGGGGAGTTCTACAGCGAGGCCGCTCAGCAGCTGCTGCACGTCCTTACTGTTGCCCTCCAGGGTGATGTCGATACCGTCTATCTCCGGCATTTGCCCGCCGCCAAAGCGCAGCGCGCCGATGCTGCCTTCAAGAGAAGCCTGCAGGGCAGCCGAATCACCCAGGGTGAGTCCGAGCTCGCTGAGCCGGAACGCGTTATCGTTCTGCGACAACAGCGTTTGCAGTGACCAGGCGCCGGGCTCGAAAAGCAGATCTCCCACCCAGGGACTGATCGCGGCCAGCCGGGGTGCCGACAGCGCCAGCGCCAGTTCCTGCCCGGGCAACAGCGCACGCTGCTGCAGACGGAAAGTGCCTGTCCGCGGCGTGACCGACAGCGCCAGTCCGGCGTCATTCCAGGTACGCAGGGTGAAGTCCTCCAGAACCGGATCGGTCAGCGGTCCGGTGAGCTGCAGTCGAGCAGAGGCCTCACCGATCTGGCCGAGATCAATATCCGTGAGATCGAGAAGCTGGTCGACGGATGCCATCCGTCCCCGCGCGCTCACCGCGAGCTGTGCCGGTGAGTCGATGCTTTTATTGACACTGCCCGACGCCATGAATTCGTACGCTTCGCCGTTGTCCAGCGCCAGCTGCTGCACCTCCAGATCATACTGCTGCAGGCCGCCGACCAGCGTGCCGTCCAGGATCAGCTTGCCGGCAAATGGGTAGGCGCCTTCCTCGATGGCGTTGAGAAAGTCCTGCACGCGCTCGTATTCCGCGTGCAGATCGAAGCGGTAGGTGACGGTCTCGTCAGTTGCGGTGAGTTGACCGTCGAGCTCGATCCGGCTGCTACCCTGCTGCGGCTTCAGTGCCCCCGCGATCGCCAGCTGGCTGTTGTTGGCACTCAGCGCCTTGCGCTCGACGCTGAGTGCGAGTACGAGCGGCATGCCGGTGACGTCCGCGCCGGCACTGGCGACAAAATGGCTGTCGTCCTGCCAGCCGCCGTAGAGATTGCTGAACGGGAACACATTGACGTCAGTGTCCCTGGCTACAATGTGCAGCGTGCCGATACTGAGCCTGCGTGGGAAGAGGGTGGTGTACTGCAACCATTCCGCGGGATTCGGGTCTGCGTTGCTATCGGTCTCGTCGACGTAGAGAAGTACCGCGCCGGCACTGACGTCGGCGCGCGAGATCCCGAGCTTGAAAAGTTCTCGGGGCTCACCGCTGATGCTCAGTCCGTCGATTCCCAGGATCGGCGCACCATCGCTCCCGGCCTGATGCACCTGCAGCGTGTCGATCTCCAGCCGGCTTTCCCGCCAGTGCATTTGAGGATTGTCGAGCGTGACCTGATAGGGCGTCAGGGCTGGAGCGAGGCGCGCGACCGCGGCAAAAAATACACGGTCGGACAACAACAGTAAGGCGATGCCGGCTACCAGAAGCGCCAGGATTGCCGACACCGCCCAGGCCAGCCATTTCAACACCGAGTCACTATCCACACTGCCAGATCGGAGTCCACAGCTTAGCATGTAGACGGATATCGGGCGGTGGGAGCGTGTCGATGGGCAAGCCGGGTGTGCTATTCTACGGACGTTTGTAGCCCTTCGCCCGGGTGGTGGAATGGTAGACACAGGAGACTTAAAATCTCCCGCCTATTGCAGGTGTGCCGGTTCGAGTCCGGCTCCGGGCACCATGTATATAATAAAAACAATAGGTTACAGTCAATTATAGCAAAGACTCCACATAAAACCCCACTAAAAAAGAATGGTGCACTGTTTAGACCGGGGGCTAAGCGCTCAGTAAAACCCCGTCAGATAGTGTGTGGATTTTCTGTGCTGGTCCGCCCTGATACGCCGCAGAATAACGTCATGCAATGGTCTCTGTAGGAGGGCGTAACGTGGGCACTCAGCATCAATCCATCAATTCGACGTGGGCAACAGACGTGGAGCTTAGCAGGGAGCTGCGGGTCCATCGCTGCACTATCTGGGCGTGGGCCCGTGAGGGTCGCATTCCGAGGCCGGTTAAAATCGGCCTAAATACGACACGCTGGGACCGGACTGCTGTGATGCAGACGTTGCTTGGTCGCTGTGATAACTGACGTTGTAGGCGATATGGGCTGGCGAACGCCGGGAAAAAGCTGAGACAATTCTGAGGTAAACGATATGGTCGATGGTTGGGGCGATTAGTTCCATTCCATCAGCTGTACTGGCTCTGCGAACGGTTTGCTTTGCGGCAATGTTTTCGAATCTCTCTCTTTCCGCCACCTTCCTGTATTTTGGTAAAACACTCTGAAATAGAGTGAAAAACCCCTATTGATCCAGAAACTGTCACCTCTTACGAAGTCGGCGCCAAATTTCAGTCGCTGGGTGGACGGTTTTTCGCCGAAGCGAACACCTTCTACTGATGGTCTGGCCGCTGTGAAATGGGGCTGCCGCGAACCGCGCGGATGACGCGCCCTGAACTGAGTGCTGCGAAAAGATCTCCCCGAGTCTGTGGCGATATCCGGGCATCGTCACGCCCGCGCGGCACCATGAATGCGCCGGCAACAACGCGGTTTGACCGATAGACCGGCACGGATCGCCATTAGCCGAGCTGGCCGATCTCTTCCGCGATTAACTCGTGTAAAAGAAGATCAGCAGCGATGGGATAAGGATGCCATAATTGCAATCGCGGGACATGAATGGGTCAAGGGAGCAGAGGTTTTGGTCAAGAAATTCCTGGCGAGCTCGCGAGATTTCGCGGTGTCGGAGGTTGTGGCTCGGATCGATACGCATATCTCGCATCCGCTCCTGATCGTTGCTCGAGTATCGAAGCTCGTCCGTGCCCTTGACACGGCGGGCTAGCAGCCCGATTCATTGACGCGGATAGCCAGACCGCGATCCCCGCGACGGTGACCGTAACCACCGACGCGCGTTTTCGCAGTAGCCGTGAAACACGGTGACCGACGCATGGTCGATGACACGAGACACAAGCCAGAAGGCGCATGGGCATGACGACCGATGACACCGATATCCCCACCCTGAAAGAGGCGCTGCGGCAGCCGTGCAGGTTTCGCGACCTGACGCTCGCGATGGAGCCGATGCCGAATTACACCAGCACGCCGGACGGCCCCAACGAGACCCCGATCGCGTTCTGGGCGTCTTGGGATCTGGCTGATCGTCCACGGCGGATAGCCCTGCTTCTCGATGATTGCCAGGAAGAGTATCGCCCCTATGCCGGCGGCATTCTGCCCAAAATGGTAAGACTCGTCGACGCCTTCCGGGCAGCACGCGCCCGAAGCGACGGGATCTGTTTGGCCTGGAGCGCCTGGAGCCGGCGTTTCGATGACGGGATATCGAACGCCATGGATCGCTGGTACGGCCCGCGGGGCCTGCGCCCGGAAAACCCGGAAAACGCGGCCTATGTCTTTACCGGGGCACCGGGGCTGGAGCCGTTGACCGAGATCGCGCCGACCGAGGACGAGGTCGCAGATGGCTGGCTCTACCACGGCAAGCATCTTGACATGTTCTGGACATTCGACCCGGATGGGGCCTCGTATCTGGATAAGAAGCTGAAGGCGCTCGACATAGACACCATCGTCATTGTCGGTCTCTGGACGGATGAGTGCGTGCTGAGCACCGCCTATGCCGGCAATTCGAGGGGGTATGACGTGGTGGTAGTCAGCGATGCCGTCGCCACGGCGACCGCTAATCAGCAAACCGCGCTCACCGTTGCCAACAGCACCGTGGCGAAGGTGCTGTCGACCGAGGATGTCGTCGATTACATGCAAAAGGACTTTTCCCCCGGAGAACCGGGGGCGGTGAAGGGCACGCGCTTTCCCGACGGACGGAAGGAAGATTGCTATGGCCACGATTGTAGAGGGCGGCGATCGGCCCCTGCGATCCACCGCCTGTTTCTTCAGGATGTATCTTTTCCCGAATGCGTCGTTGTTGCTGACGAGAAAGGACAGGCGTTGTCAAAGGAGCGCGGGTAGTTCGTGCGTCGCAATGGGGTCGTTGCTGACCATCGCCATCAGAAGCTCTTCCTCGTCGTCCGCGCTGGGCATGCCCACCGCTATGAGTCTGGCAGTCTGCTCATCAGTTCCAACCACCCGTTCAGCACCCCGCACAGGATCTTACCGGATAACATGATGGCCGTGGCCATTGTCGATCGGCTGGTCCATTACGCTGACATCATTGAGCTGAGTCGCGAAAACTTACGGAAAAGCGCTCAAGCCGCTCGGAAATAAGAAGTAAAACCAGAGACGAACGAAATCAGAAAAACGCACTGACCGGCCATTTTTAATTGTCACGACCAGCCAAGGTAATTCACTTCAGACACTCTGCCCATCGCAGGATCTCATACCAAAAGCACAACCAGGATTAGCGTACCAGGCACGACGAGACTCCACAGTACAATCGCGAGCCACAGCACGCGGCCCCGCATGCGCTTTATGGTGTCGCGGGTGAGGTCCGTCCCGACAAAAAACAGCGCAACAACAAGCAGCGCCTTGCTGAGATGCCCGGCGAGTTCGCCGACGACAGGCGGTAGGACCCACAAGGTACTGGCTGCCGCTGCCGCAAGAAACGGCAGAATGAAACTGGGAAGCGGCAGTCGGAAAGATTTTTTATCACGATTTGCCGGGGTTTCTGCGCTCTCACTGGCGCTTTCCCAAAGTGTGAACAGCACGATCGCCGGGATAAGCCAGAGCGTCCGCCCCAGCTTCAGCGTAGTCGCCACCTCCAGTGCTTCCTCGCCGTAGGCGGCGGCCGCTGCGAGTACGGCACTAGTGTCGTGAATGGCAAGGGCAGACCACACACCGAACTGTTGCTGATTCAGGTCGAGCATCTGGCCCAGCGGGGGAAAGGCAAAGACCGCAATGACGTTGAGCAGGAAGACAATAGACAGCGCCACCGCCATTTGCTGTGGCTGCGCGCGCACCACCGAGCCGAGCGTGGCGATGGCCGTGCCGCCGCAGATGGCCGTGCCCGAGGCAATGAGCTTTGTACTGGGGGCTTCCGCGGCCAGCACACGCCCTGCGAGCAGTCCGAACGCGAGGATAAGCGGGGAGTAGGCCACTACGTACCAGGAATAGCTGGCGCTGATGGCCCAGACGGTTCCTAGGTCCAGGCGTAGTCCCAGCAGCACTATTGCCGTCTGCAGAGCGTACTTGCTGATTTTCCCGGCACAAGCGAAGGGCCGCTGATTGAGCCCCATGACGATGGCGCCGCCCGCAAGGAGTGCCACAGCCGGATTTCCGATCAGAACCAGAGCCGGCAGCGCCAGAGCTGTGGCGTACCTGGCTACCCTCCGGGCGGCGATGAATTCGGATGAGGGTGAGTCGATGCGTGTGATGGTCGTGTCTCCTGGGCCCGTTCATGGCAAAGACGTCGCTGTGGCGACGGGGCAGTGTGGCCCCCGAGGTCTGCCGGCACGAAGGGAAAGGAAGAAGCTGCGTGCCGCCCGAAGACAGGCGGCACGGTTGGCGAGAACTAGTTTGAGTCCGCCGCCGCCAGGGCCTGCTGCAGCTCTTTTTTCATGGCTTTTACATCGACGGCCCCGGTAAAAATATCGATGGCGGTAAAGGCGAGTGCCTTCGCCCCCAGTGAGATCGTACCCATGCTGTAGTCTTGGAGCGTCTGATCGGCGGCTTCCTGGGTATGACCGCCGCCGGTGAGCCGCGACGCGAGGAACGGGTGAATGGCAGGGACGAGCTGACTAACGTTGCCCATATCGCTGGCGCCTCCCGAACCGGTGATCTTGGGCGTCACAGGGCTCTGGCCCAGAGCTTCCAGGTTGCCTCGAAAAGACTTCGCCAGGGTCTGGTTGGGGATCATGGGGATGTAGCGGTTGGCGGTGACGTTGATATCTACGGTAGCTCCGATCGCCTTGGCCGCGCTTTTGGCAATTTCCTTGACGCGACCCGTCACTTCGGAGAAGTACTGTTCGTCGTTGACCCGTATAAGAAATCTGGAGGCAGAGCGACCTGGAATGGTGTTCACGGTCTGACCACCATCGGTAATTATGCCGTAGATGGCGGCGCCGTCTCTGAGGTGAGGTCGATAGGCATTGATTGCATTCCAGAAAAGCAGGTTTGCCTCCAAGGCGTTGATGCCGTTGTAGGCGCTGTTCGGACTCGCTTCCTTACCGTGGAAAACGACCTCCAGTGCTTCCCGGTACAGGTTCATAACGTTACCGGCTCCATCTGTGGTAACGGTGTGGCCATGAATCATGAGCGCGGCGTCGAGCTCCTGCATGTGCTCCAGCATGATGACCTTGCCACCGGCGTTGTCGACGATGCCCTCCTCTGCGGGTGTGCCGAACAAATAAATCGTCCCGTTGAGCTCCGGCATCAGTTCCGCAAGGCCGAGCGCTGCCCCGATGCTCCAGGCGCCGGACAGGTCATGCTGACAGCCATGGCCGATTTCCGGCAGCGCATCGTACTCAACCATCAGGCCTACTTTGGGGCCTGGCGTCTTTCCTTCGAGCTTGGCGATGAAGGCATCCTGCATAAAGAAAGACTGACCCGTGTGCTCCAGCGTCCCGTTGACACCACGCTCTACCTCAAAACCGGCATTCTCGAGCATCCCGGTGATGCGATCCGCCGCCAGGGGCAGTTCGAAACCGATTTCCGGATTAGCGTGGAGGAATTCCACGTAGCTCCGAAGATCGTCGTCGGCGGCCTCTATGCTAGCCCCGGCTTGAACCTTCAGTGCGTCGCCACGGTTTTCGGTGCCAAGAGTGGTGGCAGAGACTACTAGTGCCAATGCGCCAAATATGATCTGGCTCAACGTCGGTAAAATCAGTAGTGGATTCATAGCTGTGTCTCCTCAGGTATAAACGATGGAGCCGATGCAGACCATCACTGAGATGGCCCAAGAATACAGAGTGGACCGCTGAGCCACTGTCTAGCGGAGGAGCAGTGGGTCGTATTTATAAATCTTGCCTCCCTTCATCACCAAGACGACCCGATTCATCGCGGTAATATCATCGGCAGGGTTTCCCTTGACGGCAATCAGGTCGGCTTCCATTCCCGGGGCAATGGTGCCGATGGTGTCACCCATGCCCATTGATTCTGCCGCCAGCGAGGTGCCGGAAATGATCGCGGCCATAGGGTCCTGGCCACCGGTCTTCACCCGGGCTACGAGTTCGTCGGCGCTTCGGCCGTGAGTTCCGGCAACTGAATCAGTAGTGAGCACGATCTTGAGCCCCTCGATGGCCAGCGCACGCTTGAACATGGCGAGAATAGTCGGCACCACTGCCTCCATCTTCGCGAACATATCATCGGTCATACCATACTTTTCAAATTGTTCGCGGTTCTCGATGTAGTTCTGCTGCAGCACCCCGACGTTCGGGCCAAAGTAGATGCCACGCTCTGCCATCAGCTCAAATACACTGTCGGTCAGGTAACCGCCATGCTCAATCTGGGTGCATCCTGCCATGATTGCTGTTGTAACCTCAGGTGGGTTGTGCGCGTGTACGAGCGAATGTAGCCCGACGCTGGATGCCTCTTCGCAGGCGGCGATGAGCTTCTCGTCGGACATGGTGCGCTTGCCACCCCCGCGCAGGGTGCCGGAAGCGACAATCTTGATAAGGTCCGCTCCTTGCTGCTTCAACCAACGCACTTTTGCCCGGATCTCTTCTGGGCTCCCTTCCTCCGGATCGATTATCCCGGCTGATGTCAGGATACGGGAGCCCGGGAGAACACCCCGCTCTATGGCGTCCCGCAGTTCAAGATCGGCCGGTGCGCCGACACTCTGCACCGTGGTAATTCCAGCCATCAGGCTCAGGTAGGCGCTTTCGATGTGGTGCGACATCCTCGTTTGTGGCGTGTCCTCGATTCCGAAGAAGCCGGTTTCGCCGAAGTAGGTATTGATGTGTACGTGACCGTCGATGAGCCCCGGCATCACCGTAAACTCGCTCAGATCGAGAGATGCGGAGGAAGAGCCATCGCTGATCTCATCAATCTTTGTGCCTTCGACGACGATGTTAGCGTCCTTGATCAAGCCACCCCGACCGTCGAGAAGCGTACCAGCACGAATTGTCAGCCGCTCAGCTGCTTGAGTCCCGGCCGCAACAGTGACCAAAATTATCAGGAGAAGTCTTAAGCACTGAAATCTGGGATACTCTTTAATCATAAAAATCCTGCTTGCTAGTTTAATCGTAAAAATCCGGCTTGCTAGCTATCCACCCAGCCACTAACGATATTACTTCGCTGGCGCCGCGTGTATAGCCAGACCCAGGGTAACTTTGGTACCAGGGCAGGGTGGCGGCCAGCGAACCGAGGGCTGCCTCATCTGATTCTGTGCGGCGCGTCTATGTAAAGTATCCATCGGAGCGAGCACGTAGGTACCAGAGTTTGCACATATATCGTTTAGGTCTATCCTTTAAACAAATGACTACGGGGGTACCGGACATGGGAGAGCCATTGGGTCAAGAGGCCTGGCAAAGTCTGCTGAAGCTAAGCGGTGTCTCTGACGTGACTCTGCAGGCACAGCTGCGCAAGGCGCTCAGCGCTGCCATTTCTGACGGAACGCTAAACGCTCTCACGCCTTTGCCTTCAAGCCGTAATCTTTCACGAATGCTCGGAATCTCACGAACCACGGTGTCCCTCGCCTACCAGAAACTTGTTGACGATGGCTATCTGGTAAGCCACGAGCGACAGGGTTACTTCCTCAATCCGGAGATGAATGGCAGTTGCATGGCGCTGACTGAAACCGGAGCATCGGAGCAAGAGTGTAACGTCAATTGGGATTCCCGCTGTAAGATGAAGCTAGACGGCCAGCGCAATATCTGCAAACCCTGGGATTGGCGCCGATTCCCTTTCCCCTTCATCTATGGCCAACGGGATCGGTCTATTGTGCCGGTAACTGCCTGGCGTGAGTGCTGGCGGGAAGCGCAAAGCGTGCAGGGCATTGCCAGGGCTGGTTGCGATCTTTTGGATCGTGACGATCCGGGCCTGCTCGAACATGTACGCAGTCGGGTGCTCCCGCGCCGGGGCATATGGGTCAGGCCCGAGAATATTCTCATCACCCTCGGCACCCAGAATGCCCTCGCACTCGTGGCCCGCTTGCTGATTCGCCATACAGATCTTGTAGGCATTGAGAATCCCGGATACCCCGACGCCCGGAACATGTTTCAACTCGAATCGAATCACGTTGTCCCGCTGCCGGTTGATCGGGATGGGCTGATCATCAACGACTCCCTTGACCGCTGCAGCTGCATTTATACAACTCCTAGCCTGCAGTCTCCGACGGGCGTGGTTCTGTCTGCCGAGCGGCGTCAGGCCCTGCTGTGCAAGGCCGCCGCGCAGGACATTCTTATTGTCGAAGATGATTACGAGGGTGAATGCGGACTCGGAAAGCGCAGTGTTCCGGCACTCAAGAGTGAAGACGAAACAGGCCACGTGATCTACTGTGGGAGCTTCTCAAAGGTGCTTGGTTCCGGGCTCAGGCTCGGGTTTATGGTGGCGGATGCCGCCCTTATAGAACAGGCGCGGGCCCTCCGCCGCCTGATGTTCCGGCATCCGCCGACGCTGACCCAGCAGACGGTGAAGCTGTTCATCGAGTATGGGCATTACGATGTGCATATCAAGCGCATGGCCAGCACCTACAGCGAGCGTTGGGAGGTACTGACACGGGCGCTTGATCGCTTCCTGCCTGATTGCCAACGATCACGCGAATTCACCGGACCCGCGCTTTGGGTCAGTGGCCCGGCGTGGCTGAACGCTGATAGCCTCGCCGCCGAAGCGCGGTCAGAAGGCGTGCTCATAGAACCGGGCAACGTGCACTACGCTGATCCGGGACCTGTTTCTGAACAGTTTCGCCTTGGTTTTTCAGCCTTGCCTGCTGAAAGAATCACCGAGGGAATCGAAAGTCTGTCGAAGGTGATGTACAGGCTCCGCGTCAGCGGCGCAGACGCCGTCGGGAACAAGTGAGCGAAGTCCTTGCTGGCTTGATGAGACGGTTAAATCTGGTGCTAACGTGGGCAATCCGCGTCGATTAACCTTGCTTTCTTCCCGGCGACCCGGCGTCGCCGATACGCTCCAAGCAAACAGTTATGGGAGAGCAAGCAGTGACTCAGATGACACCCAGCGAAGCATTTGTAGAGACCCTGGCGGGCTATGGCGTCAAGAACGTCTTCGGCATCGTCGGCTCATCATTCATGGATGCGCTGGATATTTTTCCAGCGGCCGGCATCCGCTTTATTGCCTCTGCCCATGAGCAGGGCGCCGGGCACATGGCGGATGGCTATGCCCGGGCCAGCGATCAGCACGGTGTATGCATAGCTCAAAATGGTCCTGGCATAACCAATTTTGTCACCTCGGTGGCCGCGGCCTACTGGGCGCATACACCCCTCGTGGTAGTCACGCCGGAAACCGGCAGCACCGGCATTGGATTAGGTGGTTTCCAGGAAACGGAGCAGCTCCCCATCTTCTCCAAGATTACCAAATATCAGGGGCACGTCACGGAACCTTCGCGGCTGGCGGAGCTGACCTCGCGCTGTTTCGAGATGGCGTCGGCCGAGCGCGGACCCACGCAGCTGAATATCCCGCGTAACCACTTTTATGGCGAAGTGGATGTTTCTATCCCCGAGCCCCTGAACGTCCGCGCGCCGGCCGGCGATCCGGAGAGCCTCGCACAGGCGGCGGAGATGATTGCCGGTGCCAAATTCCCGGTCATCATTTCCGGCGGCGGGGTTGTAATGTCCGATGGCATCCATGCTGTGCGGGCACTAGCGGAAAAGCTCGACGCCCCGGTCGCCACCAGCTACCTTCATAACGATGCCTTCCCGGCGAGCCACCCTCTGTGGACTGGCCCCCTAGGCTACCAGGGTTCAAAGGCGTCTATGAAGCTGCTGGCGAAGGCGGATGTCGTGATCGCCGTGGGAACCCGCCTCGGTCCCTTCGGAACACTCCCGCAGTACGGTATCGATTACTGGCCCGAGCAGGCCAAGGTCATTCAGATTGACTCAGATCATAAGGTCCTCGGCCTGGTGAAGCGGCTCAGCATCGGCATCTGTGCTGACGCCAGGGTCGCTACCGAAGGGCTCAGCAGAATGCTGGAGGATCGCCAGCTCGCCTGCCTGGGCAACCGTGATGAGCGCCAGCGGGAACTGACCCGGCAGAAAGACGCCTGGGAGTCGGAGCTCGAAGACTGGGCCCACGAGCGGGACGAGTGGAGTCTGGCCGCTATCGATGAAAGCAATTTCAAGATGCACCCGCGGCAGGCGCTGCGAGCGCTGGAACGTGCCATGCCGGCGAACGCCATGGTGTCGACTGACATCGGTAATATCTGTTCAGTATCCAACAGCTATTTGAGATTCGAGAAGCCGCGAAGCATGTTCGCTGCAATGAGTTTCGGGAATTGCGGCTATGCCTTCCCGGCGATCATCGGCGCCAAGGCCGCAGAGCCCGACAGGCCAGCGATCGCCTACGTCGGAGATGGCGCCTGGGGAATGAGTTTCGGCGAGATCCTTACCTGCGTGCGCGAGCAGCTGCCCGTTACGGCGGTCGTTTTCAACAACCAGCAGTGGGGTGCTGAGAAGAAAAACCAGGTCGATTACTACGGTAATCGTTTCGTCGGCTCGAACCTCACGAATCCGGACTGGACCGAAGTGGCTCGCTCCATGGGTGCAGAGGGGATCGCCGTTGAAAATCATGAAGCCGCGGGTGAGGCGTTGGAAAAGGCGTGCGACGCGCAGCGGCAGGGCAAGACAACCATCATCGAGATGCGCGTCAGCCGCGAGCTGGGTGACCCGTTCCGTCGGGACGCATTGCGCAAGCCGGTTCGCTACCTCGACAAGTACAAGGAGTTTGTGCACCACAGCTGATCCGCTGGCTTCGATCACAATAGGGCATTGATGAGCGTTCCTGCCATTCACGGGTCGTCGCTGCGCATTGGCGGCCTGGAGCGTGACCTTTGAGGGTGCTTAATAACATCGTCGAGGCCGCAAAGATTCGGCCTGCACGTATCGTTCTCCCGGAGGCAGAAGACCCTAGGATATTGCGTGCTGCTTTGCGCAGCGAACGGGAGGGAATCGCGAGGCCTGTCCTTATCGGCGAACGTGAGCGCATCGCAGCCGCAGCAAAGGTTGCCGGTTTCGCCGGTATGGGGTTCACTCTGGTTGATCCCTCGGCCTCGCCTGCGCTAGAGGCGTACGCCTGCGGTCTGAGCGAGTTGCGCCGACATAAGGGCATGACCCTGGAAAAGGCTCGCCGTGAACTGCTGGACCCTCTCACCTTTGGCAACATGATGGTGCGCATGGATGATGCGGATGCTTTGGTAGCCGGTGCGGTGCACACTACGGCCAGCGTTGTACGCAGCGCGCTTCAGATCATAGGCCTGCACCCATCATCCACGTTGGTCTCCAGCTTTTTTTTCATGCTTTTCTGCGACACCGCCAGCCCTTATCGCGGCGCTCTAATTTTCGCTGACTGCGGCCTGGTGGTGGAGCCCAACGCCTTGGAACTTGCCCAGATCGCGATAGATGCGGCCGACAGTGCGCGCAGGCTGCTGCAGGAGGAGCCTCGCCTGGCCATGCTTTCTTTCTCAACTGCCGGCAGTGCCGAGCATCCGCGGGTAACCCGCGTCATCGAGGCGGCGCGACTGGTGAGGTCCCTGCGCCCGGAGCTGGCGGTCGACGAGGACGTGCAGCTCGACACGGCGCTGGTCGAGGAGATTGCCCACAGGAAACTCCCTGATTCCAGAGTCCGGGGATTAGCAAATGTACTTGTTTTTCCCAATCTTGATGCGGGCAATATCGGCTACAAACTTGCTGAACGCCTCGGTGGAGCCCGCGCCATCGGACCCTTGCTTCAGGGCCTGGCCAGACCGGCCAGCGATTTGTCCCGTGGCTGCAGCGAAGAGGATATTTTTAACGTCATGGCCGTCACGACGCTGAACGCCAGAGACACTTCCACCTACGTATAAGGCTGCAGGTTCAGTCCCGCGGTTGGCGTTCCGACACAGCGGCAATTTCCGCCGCGGTGCGTAGTCGTCCGATCTTGCGGTCGTAGCAATTGAGCTCTTCCTTCACGATCGGTGCCAGAATATACAGCCCTAGGATATTGGGAATGCAGATGAGAAAAACCATCGCATCAGAAAAATCCAGTACCGTATCGAGTTGGATGCTTGCCCCAAGCACGGCGAAGAGGCAAAAAGCAGCCTTGAAGCCAAGGTCCGCGATGCGGCCTTCGCCGACCAGGTAGGTCCAGCCTTTTAGTCCGTAATAGCACCAGGCAAGCATGGTGGAGTAGGCAAAAAGCACGCCGGCAATCGCTATAAGGTAAGGCGAGCCGCTAATGTTGCGTCCGAAAGCGGCAGAGGTCATTTCGATACCACCCAAACCATCGGTGAAACCGGGCACATAGTACAGCGTGGTGACGATGACTAATGCGGTCAGGGTGCAGATAACTACCGTGTCGATGAACGGTTCGAGCAAGGCCACGTAGCCTTCTGCCGCCGGGTCCTCGGTGCGGGCGGCGGCGTGAGCAATGGCCGCGGAACCAATACCCGCTTCGTTGGAGAACACGGCCCGCTGGAACCCGACGATCATCGCGCCAATAGCCCCGCCAGTCATGCCGTCGGAGGTCAGCGCCCCCGTGATGATGGCATTGACCGCGAAGGGTAGTGCCTCATAGTTCCAGATGATCACGCCGAGGGCGGCGCTGCAATAGAAAATCGCCATGAAGGGGACGATGCGAGATGTCACGCGGGCGATGGTCTTGATCCCGCCCAGCACGACTAGGCCGATCAGCACAGCGAAAATAGATCCTACCAGCCAGCCCTTGTCCGCGAGCCAGCTGCCCTGAGGGCCGCCGGTCACGTTGATGATCTGCGCGAAGGCCTGATTAGACTGGAACATGTTGCCGATGCCCATGCAGCCGATGACGATGCCGATGGCATAAAAAATACCGAGACCGCGGCCGAGGCGGGGCAGGCCGCGCTCTGCAAGCCCCCGGTAGAGATAGTACATCGGCCCGCCGGAAACAGAGCCATCCTCATTGAGGCGGCGATATCTGGTGCTAAGCGTGCACTCGGTGAACTTCGTTGACATTCCGAGAAGGCCAGCCACAATCATCCAAAACGTCGCGCCGGGCCCCCCGACGGAAATGGCGACCGCGACGCCGCCGATGTTGCCGATGCCGACAGTGCCCGAAACGGCAGTCGATAGGGCCTGGAAATGAGAAACGTCACCAGTGTGGTCCGGATTGGCAAAATCGCCGCGCACTACGCGGATCGCGTGCCTGAACCCGCGAATATTCAGAAAGTTGAAGTAGAGGGTGAAAAATATGGCGGCGATCACCAGCCACAGTACAACGATAGGCAAAGCATAGCCAAAGAGGATAACATCGTGGAAGATCAGCGATGAGACAGCCCCGGCCACTGGCGCAACCAGGCCGTTTATCGCCTCATCAATTCCCGCGGCGGCCGCCCGTCCGGGCATCAGCGCGCCGGCTAGAGCTACCGCCTCTGGTAGTCTCGAGGTCGGGAGCCCGGTGGCTAGAGGGTGGCGGGTGATAGCTTCGGACCTCGGATGATTACTCAGCTTCCCATGCCTCCGCCCTTGTTGCCATGCACTTCAGCGAGCGCTTCATCGAGCGCGTGGACGATCTCGTCGATATCGTCCTGGCTTGCTATAAGCGCAGGGCTGAGAAGTATCGTGTTGTTGAGCTTGCTGATACTCCGGTTAGTGCGACCCACCATGACGTTGCGCTTCAGGCAGCCGGCCTGCACCGCCATGGCATAGCTTTCGTCCACGGGCGCCCGGCTAGAGCGGTCCTCTACCAGTTCGATTCCCGCGAACAGGCCTTTACCGCGCACATCACCGATCGCTTCATGCCGCTCGGCGAGCTCCAGCAGCCGGTCTAGCAGATAGTCGCCTTGCGTCGCTGCGTTTTCAAGAAGGCCTTCATTTTCCAGGATGGACAAGTTGGCCAGGGCACCCGCGGGGCCCGCGGTGCAGCCTCCGAAGGTGCTTATATCCCGAAAGTAAGAGAGGCTGTCTTCGGGTGTGGAGTTGAAGGCATCGAAAAGAGCGGCGGTGGTGACCGTGCAGGAGATAGCAGCGTAGCCACTGGCCACCCCTTTGGCCAAGGTTACGATATCTGGCTGCACGCCGTAGTGCTGGTAGCCGAACCAGGCGCCGGTGCGGCCGAGTCCGCAGACCACTTCATCGATATGCAGAAGCACATCGTATTTCCGACAGGTTTCCTGGATGATAGGGAAGTATTCG
Source organism: uncultured Alteromonadaceae bacterium (assembly GCA_964346555.1). Classification (GTDB taxonomy): domain Bacteria; phylum Pseudomonadota; class Gammaproteobacteria; order Pseudomonadales; family Halieaceae; genus Chromatocurvus. The sequence continues at coordinate 19,047 of CAYFVJ010000009.1, forward strand.
GGCACGGGCGGAATGACACCACCGCCGGCGGTGATGGGTTCCAGCACCACGGCGGCGACGCTGTCTGGCCCTTCACGTTTGATGATGGTCTCGAGTTCCCGGGCGCATTCGATATTGCAGCTACCGTATTCCTTGCCAAAGGGACAGCGATAACAGCAGCAGTTACTGAGCTCGACAAAGCCCGGAACGAAAGGCCCGTACTGATCCTTGCGCTCGTTTTGACCCGTTGAGCTCAGCGTTGCGATAGTCGTGCCGTGATAATCCCGGTCCCGGTAGATGATCTTGTGTTTTTTTCCGGCATTGCGGTTATGGGCAAGCTGGCGAACCATCTTATAGGCTTTTTCGTTGGCTTCGGACCCGGAACTGGAAAAAAATACCCGCTCCAGCCCAGGCATTTTCTCGACTAGTGCTGCAGCGAAGTTAGCACCGGGGGCCGTGCCGAAACTGCCGGCAAAGTAGCACATCTCCAGAAGTTGGGCGTGGATTGCGTCGGCGATCTCCCTGCGGCCGAAACCGACGTTCACGGACCATACGCCGCCAGAGGTGGCGTCCAGATAGCTGATGCCCTTGGCATCGGTCACTCGCATCCCCTCGCCCGACATGATCACCATGGGATCTGCGGAACTGAAACCGTGATGCTGCGTTATGTGATGCCAGACATTCGCCCGATCTGCTTCGATAATCAACCGATCCTGCTGCATTTCCAAGATACCTGTTCCCCATTATACAAAGGTTTTCCGGCTGTAATCCGTCGGAACAACCGCATAGTGATCCGTGACATCACTTTTGTACAGGCAATCCCCGACTGGAGATAGGCCCAGAAGACCTGCATCTATCAATCCAGCGCCGGCGCCTGGCAAAAATCAGCGAGCGGCCCGAATTCAACGCTGGCCTGATGATGAAAGTCAAACTGGAGCTAACGCTTATCGTCTTAACGTACTAGGTTCAAACTAAGCGTGTTGGCGTCTCACTAAATAATAACCGATCGCCGCTTTGCTGGACTAAAGTGCCCCGGAAGTTGGGACACTACCGGCAGGGTGGTGTTTGAAACTTGCTGTGGCCAGACGGGCTTACGATACGAAAAGTTTCTTAAACTGAGGTAAACAGAGGTTGAGAGGAGAATGAAGAAAGCTAGGGGAAGGAATAGGCGATCAGTTTGCTACAGGGCGGTCGCTGTCGGGCCGATGGTTTTCACTGCAGCTTCATCGGCGCTGGCTCAGGGAGAAACGGACGACAAGCAGGTCGGTATTGAGGAGGTTGTGGTGACCGCTCAGCGCAGGGCCGAAAGTCTGCAGAGCGTGCCTATTGCGATCAGCGCCTATTCAGAGGAGGAGCTTCGGACCCGGCGGATTGATTCACTGGGCGGTCTCGCCGACAGGACGCCCGGCTTTGCTATCGGTCAGTTCTTTCCGACCCAGCCCCAGATCTACATCCGCGGGATCGGTTCGAACGACGATGGGCCGGCGGCCGATCCTTCGACGGTGGTGTTTATCGATGAGGTTTACGTGGGCCGCGCTGCGGGCTGGACGGCGAATCTTTTTGACCTTCAACGCGTCGAAGTGCTGCGCGGACCGCAGGGCACCCTGTACGGTAAAAACGTCGTCGGCGGGGCCATCAACCTGATCACGCGCAAGCCGGATGAAAATTTTCGCGCGCAGCTCAGTGCGTCTGCTGGCAATCTGAATAGCAGGGAATATCAGGGTGTGTTGAGTGGCCCCATAGCGGGCAATCTCTATGGCAAGGTATCCTTCAACGATATGAGCCGCGACGGCTACCTGGAGTCCAAGGTCGGGCTTTTCCCCGAGGCTTTCCCGAGCAGGGACCCGCTTTCCCTGGGCCAGTTCGAGCAGTTGAACAAGAACAACACTGGCCTGCGGGCGGGGCTGCGCTGGTTGCCTACAGAAGAACTGGAGATCAACCTCGGTGTCGACAGTGCGTCGCTAGATGAAAATGCTCCGGGTTTCTTCCGCCAGGGTACGGCGGATGCCCAGATGATAAGCGGCCTGCTGCCGCAATACGCCGGCGACCCGAGGATCAACCTCCAGGATCGTCCGGCGCAGACCACCAACGAGACTACGGGCTTCAATCTGCGCGTGGATTATGAACTGGGCTGGAGCACCTTCACGTCGATTTCCTCCTATCGTGAATCCGAGACGCTGAACACCGATTGCTGTTCAGTCAACAATGAGGAAGAGGCAAGGCTGCTCGCCAGCTCGCCGACAGCGCCGGTCTTCGGGCAGGTGCTTCTCGGCACCGGTAACGTGACTCGCGAGGATGCAGACCAGCTATCGCAAGAGTTCAGGCTCACCTCTACGGGTTCTGGCCCCCTGGAGTGGGTTGCCGGTCTGTACTACCTGGAGGAGAACACCGATCGCATCGAAAGTTTCGACTACGGTATCGGTTTCAGCGATGGGGCCGGTGGTTTTGACACCTTTGTCCCCCCATCCACCGGCATTACGACGCAGTTCGGACAAACGGAATCTATCGCTGTTTTTGGCCAAGCATCCTGGGATGTGACTGAAAAACTGAGACTCACCGCTGGCGCTCGATGGACAGAGGATACCAAGAAGTTGCGCTCAATCGGTCAGGCGGGTGGCTTCCTTGTTAGCGAGAATTTCGACGTCCAGGTAGATGAAAGCTGGGACGAAGTGACGCCGAAATTTGTAGTGGACTATCAGCTGACGGAAGAGGTGTTTCTCTATGCGCTTGCATCGAAGGGCTTCAAGTCCGGGGGCTTTCAGGGCTCGCCGCCCTCGGAGCTCAATGCCACCGTGCCCTTTCAGCCCGAGATCGCGTGGCTCTATGAGGCGGGTTTCAAGAGCGAATGGTTTGATCGTCGCGCGCGGGTAAATTTGACCGGTTTTTACACGGACTATACTGATCTTCAGGTCTTCCAGCTCCTCGTGCCGGAAGGCTCTCCTGCCGACGCCGGCGTCCTCGTTGCGCAGAACGCTGCCGACGCCGAGGTCCAGGGGTTGGAACTCGAGGTGACCCTGGCGCCAACGCGCGGCCTGACGCTGAGCGCTTCGTACTCCTATCTGGACGCCACTTTTTCGGAGTTCTTCCCCCCGGCCGGATTCAATACGCCGAGCGGAGTTGACCCAAACCAGCGCGCGGGAAACAGGCTGCGCAATGCACCCGAGCACAGCGGCACACTCATGGCTGTTTATCAAATGAACCTCAAGGATGGTAAGGGGCTCATGTTCCAGGCGGACTGGCGCTATCAGGACGACGCCTTCCAGGATCCGGACAACCAGGCGGGTGCCGCGATTGAAGCCTACGACCTGCTAGACGCCCGGGTCGCCTTTACCAGCAGCGATGCCAAATGGGAACTGGCCCTGTGGGCAGAAAATCTTCTTGACGAAGACTACTTCATTCATGGATTCCCCTCCGAGCAAGGCGGCACGATGACGCCCGGACCACCGCGTCTTTACGGTGTAAGTCTGACCTGGAGCATGTAAAGCGGCGGCGCGGCCCTGGCACAGGATACGCGGGGCCGGCCACCGTCTTGGTTGTCGAACCCCGTTTCCTGTCAAAGCGTCACAGAAGCCAGCTCCCGATCGGGGATTACGATTCTCCCGCCCTGCTGCAGTGGCGGGCTGCAAATGACTGAATGATAGTTCACCATGGGCGTTTTTTTATGTCTCGTCTTGCATTCTGGGGATGCTTCACGGCACTGATCCTCGTTGTTGCCGTTGGAGCCTTCCTGTTGCAAAGGTCCGCCCGGGAACCGTCGACCCCTGACCTCGCCCCCCCTTCCGCCGAATCCCTTGTAACCGTTGATGTGAAACCGGTCATCGTGGATACGGTGCGAGAGATGGTAAGCGCGGTGGGCTCCCTGCGAGCCGATGAGGCCGTGACCATCGCGCCGGAGATCGCTGGGCGCATAGCGCGACTGTCCTTCGCGGAGGGAGAGGATGTTGCCGCGGGCGAGGTGCTGGTTGCGCTGGATGCAGAGATGCTCGAGGCGGAACTGAGCAGTGCACAGTCTGATCTGGCCCTGGCCAGGGCGAACCGTGATCGACTAGCGACACTTGCCGAGCAGGGTACCGGTTCTCTGCGAGCCCGGGACGAGGCGGTGGCTGCGTTTCATGCTGCCCAGGCGGCGGCCGCACTGGCACGGCTTCGGCTGGAGAAGTCCGAGTTGCTGGCACCGTTTTCGGGCATCGTGGGCACAAGGGCGGTGAGCGTCGGTGCCTTTGTGGTGCCGGGTCAGCGTATCGTCGAGCTCGTTGCGACGGACCCGATCAAGGTCGACTTCCGGGTTCCGGAACTTGCCTTGCCGAGTCTGCAGGTGGGGCAGTCCGTCCGCGTGACGGTCGATGCGCTCCCGGGGGAAACGTTCCTGGGCGAGATCCAGGTAATTGATCCCGTGGTCGACCCCTCCGGCCGCGCTGCCCGCCTGCGCGCCCGAATTCCGAATCCGGAAGGGCGCCTGTTACCCGGGCTGTTCGCCCGGGTGGAAATCATAACCGGTGAGATCGAGGATGCACTGCTCATACCTGAAGCCGCTGTGTTTTCAGAGGGGCAGGAGCGCTACGCTTTTGTTGTCGTGGATGGGCGCGCCATACAGACGTCGCTGGAACTCGGGCAGCGGCGTCCGGGGGCCGTAGAGGTTGTTACCGGACTGGATGCGGACGCGGTCGTCGTGACCGCCGGCCAGCAGAAGCTGCGTGACGGCAGCCGGGTGCGTCTTGCCGAGGCCGTGGCACGTGACGGCGCGGAGCGCTGAGGCCATGGACTTCGCATTTTTCATACGCCGCCCGGTCTTCTCAACGGTACTCAGCCTTATTCTCGTGCTGATCGGCATGGTGTCCTATGCGCAGTTGACTGTTCGCGAATACCCGAACATCGATGAGCCCATTGTCTCAGTTTCTACGGAGTACCCCGGCGCCAGTGCCGAGATCATCGAAAGTCAGGTAACCCTGGTCCTTGAAAGCTCCATCGCTGGCATTGAAGGTATCGAGACCATGACCTCGAGCAGCGAGCCGGAGAAGAGCGATATTACGGTTCGCTTCCGGCTGAACGTCGATCCGGATGTGGCCGCGGCTGACGTACGCGATCGCGTGGCCAGGGTGCGCAGCCTGCTTCCCACCGAGACAGAGGAATCCGTGATCGCGAAGGTGGAGGCCGACGCGGAGCCGGTCATATACCTGGCGTTTACCAGTGACCGCCGTAGCACGATGGAAATATCTGACTATGTCGACCGTTACGTCCGGGATCGGCTGCAGAACATACCCGGTGTGGCTGAGGTTCCCATACTTGGTGAGCGGCGCTACGCGATGCGAATCTGGCTGGACCGCATGCGGCTGGCAGCCTACGGGTTGACCGTTGCCGAGGTTGAACATGCGCTGCGACAGCAGAATGTAGAAGTGCCGTCAGGCCGCATCGAGAGTCTGGACCGAGAGTTCACGGTGCTGTCCCGAACGGGTCTGAGAACGCCTGAGGAGTTCCAGCGCATTATCGTGAAGAACGCAGAGGGCTTTCCAGTCCGGCTTGGCGACGTTGCCACCGTGGCACTCGGCCCCGAGGATGAACGGCGCAGGACCCGCTTCAACGGAACTACGGCGGTCATGCTCGGCGTCATCAAGCAGGCGACGGCCAACCCGCTTGAAGTATCCCGTTCCATGGATAAGGCGCTCCAGGAGCTTACGGCCGATCTGCCCGCCGGCATGAAAGCGACGCTCGCCTACGACAATTCTATTTTTATAGAGCGCTCCATTTCCGCGGTCTACACCACCATTGCCGAGGCCGTGGCACTTGTCCTGGTGGTGATTTTCTTTTTCCTGCGCAGTGCACGGGCAACCCTTGTACCGTTGGTCACGATCCCTATCTCCCTGATAGGCGTCTTCGCCCTCATGGAGCTGATGGGCTTTTCCATCAATACGCTGACCTTGCTGGCGCTGGTGCTGGCGATAGGGCTGGTGGTGGACGACGCCATTGTGGTTCTCGAGAACATTCATCGACACCTAGAGGCCGGGCTGGAGCCGATGCGGGCTGCGGCGGTCGGTATTCGCGAGATAGCCGGCGCGGTTATCGCTATGACTCTGACGCTGGCTGCGGTCTACGCACCGGTAGCTTTTGCATCGGGCCGCACGGGCAGACTGTTCACGGAATTTGCGCTTACGCTGGCCGGCGCGGTGCTGATCTCCGGCTTTGTAGCGCTGACCTTGAGCCCCATGATGTGCTCGCAGCTGTTGCGGGGCGGGGAAAGGCACGGCACCGTATACAACGCGGTCGAAGGCATGATCCTTGCCCTGAATCGGGGCTATGAGAGGCTGCTTGCCATGACGCTCAGCGTCCGGCCGCTCGTACTCCTCCTGGGGCTGATCGTCGCGGCTGCAGGTTACCTGCTGCTGCTGAATCTGGAGTCGGAACTGGCTCCCATCGAGGATCGCGGCGTTCTATTCACCGCAGGCCATGCGCCGGAAGGATCTACGATCGATTTTACCGAGCGCTATGTCAGCGACTTTGAGGCTTTGCTGAGGTCCGTTCCGGAGGTGAAGACCTATTTCGTGATCGTTGGTTCCCGCGCTGTGACGGAGTTGATCTCCTTCTCCCAGCTTACACCCTGGGAGGAGCGGGAACGTAGCCAGACGGAGATACTGAGAAGTATTCAACCGAAGCTCCGGCAGGTGACGGGCGTCCGTGCCTTCGGCAACAGTCCCGGTTCCTTCGGACAGAGTGCGCGAACCAAGCCGATTGAGTTTGTCGTCCAGTCTACCGGGAGTTATGCCGAATTGGAGGAGCAGCTGGAAGCCATCCTCACCGAGGCTCGTAAATTTCCCGGTCTCGCGAATCTCGATACGGACCTGCGCCTAGCTAAGCCCCAGATCGAAGTGAAGGTGGATCGTGAGCGCGTGGCGGATACCGGCGCAGAGGTGCAGGCCGTGGGCCGCACTCTCGAGACCTTGCTCGGCGGTCGCCGGGTTACGCGTTTCAATCAGAACGGAGAGCAGTATGACGTTATCGTTCAACTGCTCGAAAATGACCGGCGTACGCCAGGCGCGCTGGACGATATCTATGTGCGGGGCCACGGCAGAACGCTCGTGCAGCTCTCGAACCTTGTAACGATGCAGGAAACCGTGACGCCCAAGGAGCTGAATCGATTTAATCAGTTCCGCGCGGCGACGATTACCGGCACGCTGGCGCCGGGCTATTCCCTGGGCCAGGGCCTCGAGGCATTGGAAGCTGCCGCTCGCAGGACTCTGCCTCCCTCTGCGCGCTACGAATTTGCCGGCGAGTCGCGCGAATTCAAGGAGTCGAGCAGTAGCCTGCTCTTTGTTTTTATCCTGGCGCTTGGCTTCATTTTTCTGGTGCTTGCGGCGCAGTTCGAAAGTTTTGTCGATCCACTAATCATCCTGTTGACCGTGCCCCTGACCATGACCGGAGCGCTTCTCGCGCTCAAGTTGACGGGCGGAACGCTCAATATCTACAGTCAGATCGGTCTGATCACGCTGATCGGCCTGATTAGCAAGCACGGAATCCTTATTGTGGAGTTCGCCAACGCGCTGCAGGCCAGGGGCCGATCAGTCCGCGAGGCCGCAGCAGAGTCAGCGCGCCTGCGTCTGCGGCCGATTCTCATGACTACTGCGGCCATGGTCGCAGGCGCCTTGCCGCTGGCGTTGGCGGACGGCGCCGGTGCGCAGAGCCGCCAGGAAATCGGCTGGGTCATTGCAGGGGGCCTGACCGCTGGAAGTCTGCTCACACTGTTTGTGGTGCCTGCCGCCTATACTCTGTTTGCCGCTAAGCGGGACATACCCCCTGCGTCGAATCAATAGGACGGGGAGCAGCAGGAAGACCGCCGTTTTCGCGATCCTCGGCCTGTCATCAGTCCGACAGCCACAAGTATGGGTAGCGGCGCGCAGCGTCGCTTTGGTTTTGAAAAAAGGAGGAAATATGAAGATTGTCCTGGGAACAGGAAATTGCCCGGCGTTGTGGGGAAACTTTATCCGCCAGTGCGTTGCTGTGCTCGCGCTGACAAGCCATGCCACCTTTTCGCCTGCACAGGCACCTGAAACCATCTACACCGGCAACATCGTCACAATGGTTGATGACAGGCTCTATGCCGAAGCCGTGGCTGTCCGGGACGGCGTGATCACTGCGGTCGGTTCGCTTGCGGATATCATGCCGTCGGCCGATGAAGGTACGGTGCTGCGTGAACTGGGCCGTAAGGCCCTGCTGCCGGGTTTCATTGATACGCACAGTCACATGCTGAGCGCCGGGCTGGCTGCGGGGCTCTATGCGGATCTCACGCCGCCGCCGATGGGCACCGTCACCACTATCGATGAGCTGCTTTCTGCGCTCCGCAGGGAGGCTGCGGAAAAAGCCGATGCACCGGTGATTCGCGGGTTTGGATACGATGACACGTTGCTTGAGGAGATGCGCCACCCCGATCGGCACGATCTTGACCGTGTCACGACCAGTCGCCCGGTGGTGATCACACATATCTCCGGGCATCTGAGCGTGGGGAATTCCCGTGCCCTAGAGGTGGCTGGCGTCAACCGCGACACCCCCGATCCGGACGGTGGTCGTATCGTTAGGTATTCTGAGACGAACGAACCGACCGGCGTTATGGAAGGAAACGCTCGAGCTCTTCTGAACGATATTGTGCCGGCCCCGGCTCCGGAGCAGGCTCGCCTGGCTTTGCGTCAGGCATCGGAGCGCTGGGCGGCAGCCGGCTTCACCACGGCGACCGACAATGTCAGGGACAGCGCACTTATCGATTCGCTATACAGACCGGCCGTCGATAGCGGCGACCTGTTTGTCAGGCTCGAGCTTTGGCCGCGACCGAGCAAGCTGGAGGAGGCCAAGCGGTTCCCGGCAGTCACTTCAGGAACCGATCTGAGTGACGGCCGCCACATGCTCACGCTTGGTCCGGTAAAGCTTCAGATAGACGGGTCTCCGCAGGGTTACACCGCACACTTCAGCCAGCCCTACAGGACTTTGCGCTCGCACGACGAGCCCGGCTATCGCGGCTTTCCTTACTGGGATGACGACCAGGCATTTCGTTTTACCGTGGCTGCCCTGCACCGGGCGGGCTGGCAGATCACGATCCATGGCAATGGTGACCAGGGTATTCAGGACGCGTTGAATGCGCTCGGAGCAGCGCAGCGTGCATTCCCGCGGGAGGATACGCGCCACACGATTCAGCATGCCCAGTTTTCCCGCCCGGATCAGTTGGTGCAGATGGCTGCTCTCGACGTCTCCGCATCTTTTTTCATTGGTCACACGTTCTACTGGGGCGATCGTCACCGGGAAGTCTTTCTTGGAGCGGGGCGGGCCGACCATATGAGTCCGCTGCGCAGCGCCCTGGATAACGGCGTTCGCTCGACCACCCACACAGACAGTCCCGTCACGCCGATTGATGGCATCCAGATGATCTGGTCTGCCGTGAATCGTGTGTCCAGCGGCGGAAAGACCATAGGGTCTGAGCAGCGGATCACCGCTCTGGAAGCCGTCCAAGCAATCACCAGTGAGGCCGCATGGCAGTATCACCAGGAGACCTTGAAGGGCACTATTGAGGCTGGAAAACTAGCGGACTTCGTGGTGCTTTCTGATGACCCGATGTCCGTCGCTCATACCGATCCCATGAAGATCAAAGATATCCAGATTCTGGAAACTATTCTTGGCGGCAAGACAATCTTTACAGGTGCAACGGATTCAATTGTGGCGAAGCATTTCCGGTGAGCCAGGCCGGCTCGCCGGGCTATGAGCGTATGCCGGGCGCGGCTCAGGGCATGAGTCGTGCGGGCAGGGGTGGGCGCCGGCCGGCTTCCTTGGAGGGATAGGCTCTCGCCAGATAATTGATGAGCGCAGTTTCGTCGGCTTCAGGGATGGGCCAAAGGTTCTGCGTGTTCTGCATCCAGCGCAAGGTCTTCAGCCAGAATGCCTGATCCCCACCCTGGGTGGTGACCAGGCGATGGGAGTGACAGGCGCCGCAGTGCGCGCGCGCGAGTTCCCAGCCCGGTGTTTTGACAAGGCCAGTGGGCTCATGAATCGGCACCTCACCGCCAGTGCCGCTGACGCCGGCCGCTGCGTAAAGAAGGGCCACTGCCATGGCCAGGCGTATACTCATGCCGCCATGACCGCTATACGGTGAGTGGCATTATTCAGGTAACCCTTGGGATTCCAGCCAGGAACCAACATGGGCTGTGCCCGCCCGAGAGTGTCCGTAGCGCGGGCCCACAGTTCGTAGTAGCCCGGGGAGGGCACCCGCATCTGCGCACGCCAGCGCTGCCAGGCCAGCCTGTTCGCTGGTGCGGCCAGCGCTGCGGGCTGCCAGGTGGCACCAAAATCGATCGACGTTTCCACAGCCGCTACCGCGAGATCGCCTGCCCAGGCGTGCCCGCGAACTTCGAAGCTTCGATTCGCCGCGACCCGGGCTCCGGACTGCGGCGCGGTGATCAGCGATTTAACGGGCAGGGACTCGATGATGCACATCGCTTCCGCTGGAACCCTGCCGCCCGGCTTTACTGGCTCGCACGGCACCCGATAAGAATTGCCTCCCATCTTTGGGCCATCGTGTACCCGGTCCCGCGCCATGATCGTCGTCAGCCATTTGCCCGACACAGAGCCCGGCCAGCCGCCGCACACGAGCCTCAAGGGGGCACCGTGGTAGGGTGTGAGGGGCTGTCCATTCATGTCCCAGGCCAGCAGCGATTCTTCCTCAAGGGCCTTGCTCACGGGGACGCCTCGGGATATAGGCAATTTAGTCGGGTCCCCGGAAAGATGCCGGTCGGCACCGCGGTAAGCAACATACACAGCATTGTCCTGCATACCGCAGGCCCTGAGGACGTCGCGCAACCGCACCCCTGTCCACGTCGGGCACCCGATGGCGCCCGTGGTCCACTGATTACCGGACGCTCGGGGCCGGAATTCTGACCGCCCGTTGCCGCCGCACTCCAGCTGGAGCTGGTAGCTCACTGCTTCGAAGTCGCGACGCAGGTCTGCGAGGCTGAAGCTGCGGCTTTCGGAAATGGATTCTCCTTCGACAACCAGGCGCCACGATGAAGCGCTGACCGACGCCGGTGGAATTCCATTATTACGTACAAACATATGCTCCGTGGGCGTGACCTCGTGATCCAGGAGATGGGCGGGCGTCTCCGCGTTGAGCGGTCGGTCATTAAGTAGGCGCAGGCCATTTTTCTCAGCCAGCAACTCGTCGGGGGCCGCCTGCGCAAGGCTGATGGGCAAAAGACCGGCCGGCATGAAACGTAGATAGGGAATCCCTACGCTGGCGATTGCGCCAAGTGCTGCCGAACGTGCGCCGCTTAGAAAACCACGGCGAGACCAGAGTGCATCCTCAGCGTATTCGGGATCTTCGAGGAGTTCGGACAGCCATCTTGTTTTAGACACATTAAAGACCCGAGCAAAGTGAATAAGCGCAGAATCCCATTTCTTCTGTATGCTTTCAAGGAAAAACCAAGGTTACGAGACGTAATACGTGAACTGGGCGAAAATCAACGGTGTTCAACGTAAGTACCACTCAGGTTAAGGATATATACTTTAAGCCTCGACACACGAGTTCGCCATTATCGACAATGTCCACGGTGACGTCCGTGAAGAGGAATGCACGCGTCAGCCCCTCCCGTTTCTGTTTTGCGGACCGGCGTTTCACTTCGCTCATGACCACCTCGTTCTGCAGTCATATTACTGACCAGTTTGGTGTCCAGAATATTTGAAGGTTAACCCACTTGACGTTTTCGGGTGGATCTCAATGCCGTCTGCTGCTATAGCGGCATGGCGTGCTGGGGATCAGCCCGGGGCTGCAGCGGGTACTCGATAGCCTCGCCAGGTCTTCACGGGGCGCAGGGTAAAAATAGTATGCATGCTGGAAACATGCGGCAAACGAGCCAGACAATGACGGTGAATGTGCGCGTAATCGTCCATGTCTCTGGCGACCACACGCAGGACATAGTCGGCTTCGCCGCTCGTAAGATGGCATTCGAGTATATCATCGTACCCTTGCACCGCGAATTCGAAGGCCTCAAGAACCTCGAGCGCTTGCGAACTCAGACTGATCTCTACAAAAACCAGCAGCGACAGACCAAGCGCGTTCCGGTCGATGCGCGCAGCGTAGCCGACGATCACCCCGGCCTCCTGCAGCGCCCGCACTCTCCTGTGACAGGCTGAAGTCGATAGGCCGATGGATTCCGCCAGCACGGCGATCGGCTGTGACGAATCCAGCTGCAGTGCTGAAATTATCCTTCGATCAAAGCGATCCATGCACAATTTTCCTATTTTTCAGATGAAAAGCGTCATTACATCGCATTTATACACGATTTCCAGCATAAGAATCGGAAAATATTCGAACCCGGTGATGACAGACTACTTAGCATAATGTGCGTTGCTCCAGTGGCAGGAATTTCGCCCGCGGAACCGATATAGATAATTGCTCCGGGGGGCTGTCGCCAGCGCACCTTCCGAAACCCCGTACCAGACCAGAGGCACTTATGATCGTAGGCATCCCGAAGGAGATCAAGAACCACGAATACCGCGTCGGACTGACACCCGAGAGCGCCATGGAACTGGTGACCAACGGCCACAAAGTGCTCGTACAGACCGGCGCAGGCCTTGGCATTGATGCGACAGACGAGGCTTACCGCGCTGTAGGGGCTGAGATCGTAGACTGCGCCGCCACAATTTTCGAGTGTTGCGACATGGTGGTTAAGGTCAAGGAGCCGCAGGCCGATGAGCGCGGGATGCTCCGTGAGGGCCAAATTCTGTACACCTACTTGCACCTGGCACCGGACCCCAAGCAGACGCGCGACCTGGTTGAGTCGGGCGCCGTGTGTATCGCCTATGAAACAGTGACAGATGATAGCGGCGGACTGCCGCTGCTAAAGCCGATGAGCCAGGTGGCCGGGCGGATGTCCGCCCAGGCCGGCGCCAACGCGCTGGAGAAGGCCCGTGGCGGCCGTGGTGTGCTACTTGGCGGAGTACCTGGCGTGGCGCCGGGCAAGGTGACTATCATCGGTGGCGGGGTTGTGGGCTTCAATGCCGCACAGATGGCGGTCGGCCTGGGTGCCGACGTTACCATCCTTGATCGCTCACCCATGGTGCTCGAGCGACTCGGACACTATTTCGAGGCCCGCGCTAAGACGCGCTTTTCCAACACCGCCAACCTCGCGGAATGCGTCGCCGATGCCGACCTAGTGATTGGCTCTGTGCTGGTGCCCGGTGCTGCCGCGCCGAAACTGGTGACCAGCGACATGCTGAAAACCGTGCGTCGCGGCGCAGTAATGGTGGACGTGGCCATCGACCAGGGCGGCTGTTTCGAGAGCTCCCACGCGACGACCCATGATGAGCCGACTTTTGTGGAGGAAGGTGTGGTGCACTACTGCGTTGCCAACATGCCGGGCGCAGTCGCCCGAACCTCTACCTATGCGCTGAACAACGTGACTCTGCCGCGAGCCCTGCGCATCGCCGATCTGGGCTGGCGCGCCGCCCTCGCTGAAGACAGACATCTCGCTAACGGCCT
>CAYFVJ010000010.1:0-3698 GCA_964346555.1 uncultured Alteromonadaceae bacterium
GGCACGCGTGCCATCCGCCTGCAGGCTGAAGCCGAGCAGGTCCTTGAAATCGGTCAGACCGTTGTTGCCCCCAAAACCCATCTCATTGCGAAAGAATGCCAGCATCAGAGCGTAGGTCATGGCCTGGGTCATGATCGACAGGTAGACCCCGGACACGCGCGAACGGAAGGCGAGCCAGCCGAAAAGGAACGCGAGCATCCCCGGCACCGCGACAATCAGCAGCAATGCAAGGGGAAACCGGTCCAGCCCCTGCCAGAACCAGGGCAGCGCCTGCCAGTCGAGAAACACCATGAAGTCGGGCAGTTCCGGATGTCCGTAAACACCGCGTTCACCGATCTGGCGCATCAGGTACATACCCATGACGTAGCCGCCCAGGGCAAAGAAAGCGCCGTGTCCGAGACTGAGTATCCCCAGATAGCCCCAGACCAGATCGACCGACAGCGCAAGCAGGGCGTAGCAGAGGTATTTGCCCAGCAATGAGACGCTGAACATGGACAGCTGCCAGGGACTGCCATCCGCCGGAATCAGCGCAAACGCGGGTACGCACGCCGCCAGAGCCAGCAACACGCCGAGCACCGCGAGGCCGCTGCGATCATCGCGCATGAACACCGGCATTCAGGTCTCCACCGCACGACCGCGCTGGGGAAACAGCCCGCGCGGACGAGACTGCATGAACAGCACGATGGCGACCAGGAGCAGTATCTTGGCCAGAACCGCGCCGACCCAGGGCTCGAGGAACTTGTTTGCGATCCCGAGTCCGAAGCCACCCACCAGCGCGCCCCAGAGGTTGCCGACACCCCCGACCACCGTAACCAGAAAGGCATCGATGATATAGGCCTGGCCGAGATTCGGTCCGACGTTGGTGATCTGGCTCAGCGCGACACCGGCAACACCGGCGATGCCGCTGCCAAGCCCGAAAGTGAGCGCGTCGGTGCGCCCGGAGCGCACGCCCATCGCCCGGGCCATGGCGCGGTTCTGCACCACGGCACGCATCTGCAGACCAAAGCGGGTATGGTGCAGCACCAGCTGTAGCGCGAGCACCACCGCAAGGCAGAAGAAAATGATGTACAGGCGATTGTAGGTAAGCGACAGGGCGGCATCGATATGCAGCGCGCCGGACATGAACGATGGATTGGCCACCGTGACGTTCTGCGAGGAAACCAGCGTACGTGCCAGTTGCTGCAGCACCAGACTGACGCCAAACGTCGCGAGCAGGGTCTCCAGCGGCCGCCCGTACAGACGCCTGATCACCGTACGTTCCAGCAGCACGCCGACGCCGGCGGCTACCAGAAAGGCGGCGGGCACTGACAGGAGCAGGGCCACGCCCAGGGAATCCGGCAGCAACCATTGTATGAAGAATGTGGTGTAGGCACCGAGCATGATCAGCTCACCGTGGGCCATGTTGATCACGCCCATTACCCCGAAAGTGACCGCCAGCCCGATGGCCGCGAGTACCAGGACCGAACCCGCACTCAGGCCATAGAAAAGCGTCTCTGCGAAGCGGTACCAGCGCAGTCGGGCATCCACCTGCGTCAGGGCCTCGCGGGCTGCGGCGGCCACCGCGGGCGTCACATCTGGCGCATCCACCACGGCGGCGAGCGCATTGCGGACCTCCGGATCATACAGGCCGCGCAGGGAAGCCAGGGCCTCCAGTTGCTCCGCCTCGTCTCCCGCAGCGAGCGCAACCCGGGCCAGGGTCGTGCCGAGCGCCCGGCGCACCGATGCGTCGTCCTCGCGCGGCAGGCGCTCCCGCAGCAACGTCAGAGTCTCCTCGCCAGGGCTTCGCGACAGTACATCGACTGCCTGGCGGCGCACCGCCGCATCCGGATGTGACAGCTCGGCGCGTGCGATCGCCTGTCGCAGGTCGAGGCGCAGGCGGTTGTTCAGTCGCAGGGCGGTGACATCCCGACGACCCACTGTAGCGATAAGGTCTCCGGAAAGCGGATCACGCAGTCGATAGCCCGCTCCCTGCCGCTCGGCGATGACCAGCCGGCCGCTATCGCGCTGCACGTAGAGAGCGCCGCTGTCGGCAAGCCGCAGCAGCTGCAGTGCCGACGCATCCGCGGAGGCGGCGAGACGGTCGATGCCGGCAGCAATCGAATCGAAACGGTTCTCCGACCACTGCGTCACCGCCTCCTCGATTGCCGCATCACTCGGCTGCGCCGACGCGGTGGCAGTCGCGAGCGCCAGCAGGATAAACGCACTGACGATTGACTTCATTGCGCCGCGCTGTCGCGGCCAAGGCAGCGCCCGGTCTCCGTATTGTAGTTGCCGCAGCGGATCGGGGGTGTCCAGTCTGCGCGCAGCACTCGACTCCCGGGCAGGTAGTCCGACCAGGCGTCGCCCGCGATCTCGCCGTCGCTCTCCCAGACCACAGCAAACTGTCCGTCCGGCTGTATCTCGCCGACCATGACCGGTTTCGTGATGTGATGATTCGGCAGCATGGTCGCCATACCGCCGGTCAGATTGGGTACCTGCAGGCCGACGATCGCCTCCGCCACCGCATCGGGATCGGTGGTGCCGGCCTTTTCGACCGCCTCTACCCATAGATTGAAGCCGATATAGTGGGCCTCCATCGGGTCATTGGTGACGCGCCAGTCGTCGTCCACGAAGTCCAGCCAGCGTCCGATGAATTCGTCATTCGCCTCTGTGGGCACGCTCATGAAGTAATTCCAGGCCGCGAGGTGGCCGACCAGGGGGCCGGTATCGATGCCCGACAGTTCTTCCTCGCCAACAGAAAACGCCACCACGGGAATATCCAGCGACGACACGCCCTGGTTAGCCAGTTCCTTGTAGAAGGGCACATTGGCATCGCCGTTGATGGTGGACACCACGGCGGTCTTTTTGCCTGCGCTGCCGAAGGATTTGATATCGGAGACAATCGACTGCCAGTCCGAGTGACCGAAGGGCGTATAGTCGATGCGGATATCCGCCTCATCGACGCCCTGCTCCCGCAGGTAGGCCTCAAGGATGCGGTTGGTGGTGCGCGGATAGACGTAATCCGTACCCAGCAAGACCCAGCGCTCGATGCCGAGTTCCGTCATGAGATACTCGACGGCGGGAATCGCCTGCTGGTTGGGCGCGGCGCCGGTGTAGAATATATTCCGCGACGACTCCTCCCCCTCGTACTGCACAGGGTAGAACAGCAGGCCATTGAGCTCTTCAAACACCGGCAGCACGGATTTCCGCGATACCGAGGTCCAGCAGCCGAAGACCGCGGCCACCTCGTCTTGCTCCAGCAGCTGCCGGGCCTTTTCCGCATACAGCGGCCAGTCGGACGCCGGATCGACGACAACCGCCTCCAGTGGCCGACCAAGCACACCGCCGCGCCGGTTCTGTTCTTCGATAAGCATCAACACCGTATCTTTCAATGTGGATTCGCTGATCGCCATGGTGCCGGTGAGCGAATGCAGGACACCGACCTTGATGGGCTCCTGGGCGCGCGCGTGCGCCGCCAGGAAAAGCATCACAAGCAGCGCTGCGACCCGGGCGGTGGCGCTGCGTGAAAGCGGCAGTATTGGCATGGCATGAGGCTCCGCGTGATGTAAGTGCCCAAAATGATCGCAAAGGCTGTGCCAGATCGGGCAGCGAACGCAACAATGCGGCGTTGCGGGGCGAGAGAGCTGCCGTCAGGCACCAGAACAGATCAAGACCCGGATTTACGCACTAATTTTGTGCGTTTCAGCGTCGCCACGGCG
>CAYFVJ010000010.1:3798-12915 GCA_964346555.1 uncultured Alteromonadaceae bacterium
CCGGTGGCCGGCATCCGGTGGCCGGAGTCAGCCTGTCTTAGGCCCGACCCAGACCTGCTGCGCGTTGACAAATTCGTGAATGCCGTGGGGCCCCAGCTCGCGCCCGTAACCCGAACGCTTGATGCCGCCACTGGGCAGGCGCGGATCGGTCTTGACGATCCCGTTTACCGCCACTTGCCCGGTCTCCAGTTCGCCGGCGATCGCCTCGCCGCGCGCAGCCTGCGTCCACACGCCGGCCGCCAGACCGTACTCGGTATCATTGGCCAGGGTGACTGCGTGCTCGGCTGACTCGGCGCGCATGACCACCGCCACGGGACCGAAGGTTTCCTCGCGGCAGGCTGCCATGTCGGAGGTCACGTCCGCCAGCAGGGTGACCGGGTAGAAGAAGCCCGCCGTTTCCGGCAGCACGCCGCCGAGCAGGCAGCGCGCGCCGGCGGCCACCGTGTCTTTCACCTGGCGATGCAGCTCATCGCGCAGGTCTTCCCGCGCTATCGGCCCGACATCCGTGCTCTCTTCCCGGGGATTGCCGCATTGCAGGCGCTCCAGGCGCTCCTGCAGAAGCGCCAGCACACGCTCGTACACCGGCGACTCGACGATAATCCGCTTGGCTGCAATACAGCTCTGGCCGGCGTTGATGATGCGCGATAGCGTAATGACATCCGCCGCCTGTTCGAGATCGGCATCCGCAAGCACCAGACAGGGATCCGAACCGCCCAGTTCGAGCACCGCGGGCTTGATCTCCGACGCGGCGATTGACGCCACGGCTGCACCGCCCTTATCCGAGCCGGTGAAGGATACGGCGCGCACCCGGCGATCGCGGATGACCGCCTCGACCTCGGGCGTCTGCAGCGGCAGTTGCTGGAACACCCCGGCGGGCGCGCCGGCGCGCTCGAACAGCTCCGCAATGGCCTCGGCACAGGCGGGCACGTGTGGATCGTGCTTCATGATGCAGGTATTGCCGGCCATCAGCGTCGGCGCGGCGAAGCGGAACGCCAGCCAGAACGGTGCGTTCCATGGCAGGATGCCAAGAATCACGCCCAGGGGCAGGTACTGCACATAACTGTGTGACGCGTCGGAGGCCAGCGTCTCGGTGGCCAGGTAGGCCTCTGCGTGCTCGGCATAGTGATCGGCGCACCAGGCGGCTTTCTCTACTTCGCCCCGCGCCTCGCGGATCGGCTTGCCCATCTCCGCGGTCATCAGAGGCGCCAGTCGCTCGACGTCGTCGCGCATCAGCGCCGCGACGGCGCGCAATAACCGGGCGCGCTCGTCAAACGTGGTACGACGCCAGTCCCGAAAAGCCGATTCTGCGGTTTCCAGAATGCTTTCCACCTGCACAGCGTCCGCTACCGGACGTTCATGCAGGGGCTCTCCCGTCGTGGGATCGATGACTTTCAACATGCTAACCAGGCTCCTTGCCCGCGTGTTATTCAGGATGCCGTACCCGTGGAGGATTCAACCGCCTCCAGTCCGGCGGGCCGTTCGGCGGCTGTGCCCTTGGCTTTGCTGTCCGGCTTGCAGACGAAATCCCGGTCGAGCGTAAAAAATGACTCGCAACCGGTTGCGGTCACGAGAATGGTGTCGGAAATCCCGACGGTCTTGTCGCCCTCGACACCCCACATCCACGGCAGTATGTGAAGGGTCATGCCCTCGCGCAGTACACGCGAGTCGCCCTGCTTCAGACTGATAATGTAGCCCTCATCCCAGCTCGGCGGAAAAGCGATCCCGATAGAGTAGCCGGCGCGCGTGATCAGCCGCGCGCCGACCATATTGTCGGTGATGATGTTGCGCACCAGGTTATCGACGTCCGAGACGGTCAATCCCGGGCGCACCTGGGAGTGCACCTCGTCCAGCGCGAATTTCATGCGCTCCTGGGCACTGTGCATCACGTCGCTCAGCTCGCCGCAGATGACCGTGCGCATCATCGCCGTGTGGTAGCGGCGATAACAGCCCCCCACCTCCAGGAAAACATGCTCTCCCGGCTGCACCGTGCGGCCCTCCCAGGTAGCGTGCCCGATCATGGAGCGCGGGCCCGAGGTCACGTAGGGCATGACCGCCGGAGGTTCACCGCCGGCGCGGAACATGCCGGCGGATATGGCAGCGCCGATCTCGTTTTCCGTAACCCCCGCGGCGCAGGCATCGAAGCCCGCACGCATGCCGGTCTCCGTGGCCAGCGCGGCCCTCTTCATAACATCGATCTCGACCTCGGATTTGCAGACCCGGCCCTCTTCGACAATGCCGAAGCAGTCGATGAGCCGGCCGTCCAGGAAGGTCGTGTGAATGCTGTCCTGGTGGTAGGCCGGGAAGAAGTAGCTGTTGCGCTCATAGCCGATGTTCTTGGTGGACAGGCCGAATTCGCGCAGGGACTCCACCAGCATCTGGATGGCGTCACCCGTATCCGGGTAGGGTCGCGTCTTTTCGAGCCAGGTGCGGGCGTGGATGTTCGACTCCTCCAGGTGCCGCGTGATCATGAAGGGCTCATCGTCGAGAGGCACCACCAGCGCCTGGAAAAAGGAATAACCTGTCGTCTGGTAATCCGTCAGATACATCAGGTTTTCCGGGTCGGTAATGACCACGGCGTCGAGCAGTCTCGCGGCCATGCGTTCCCGCAGCTCAGCGAGCCGACGCACGTACTCGTCAAAGGGAAACGTCATGTCATCGCGCTGCTTCATGCCGCCTGCGCCTCCGCAATCTCTGCGGCGATGGCTTCCTTGAGCGTGGTCAGACCCTCCTGCAGATCGGCCTGCGGGATGGTCAGCGGCGGTATCAGCTTGATCGTGCAGCCGTTAGTGCCGCTGCCGCCAAGCAGGGTACCGTGCTCAAAACAGCGTGACGCCACCGCTTTTGCCAGCGCCCCGTCAACAAGATCGATCGCCTGCATCATGCCCTTGCCGCGCACCTGGAACCCGCGGTCGGGATAACTGTCCACGATCGCCTGCAGTTGCGCCTGCATGTCGGCACCCTTGCGGGCGACCTCATTCATCAATTCGTCGTCCTCGAAATAGCGCAGCGCCTCGACGCCGGCCACGAAAGACAGGCCCTGGCCGCGGAAAGTCCCCGTGTGTTCACCCGGCAGCCAGTGCCGGTCGTGTTCCGGCTTGGCCAGGTTCATGGCCAGGGGTGTGCCGAAGCCGCCAATGCCCTTGGCCAGCGTGATGATATCCGGATCCAGCCCCATGCCATCGAAACTGAAGTAATTGCCGGTACGGCCGCAGCCGGCCTGGATATCGTCGATGATAAACAACGCACCCAGGTCTCTGGCCAGTTTCTCCACCGCGCGCAGCCACTCCGCGCTGGCGACATGCACGCCGCCCTCGGCCTGAATCGCCTCGACCAGAAAGGCCGCGGGGGGCTCAAGGCCGCTGGAGGAATTCTCGTACTCGGCGCGCAGGCGTTCGACCGAATCCATACCGCAGCCAAAGTTGCAGCCGACACAGGTTTTTTCACAGCCGTAGGGCTGACGCACGATGTGATTCAGCGGCACGCCCGCGGCATTGCGGAAATAGCTGTTGGCGGTAGCCGCGAGGGAGCCGAGGGTCATGCCGTGAAAGCCCGAGGTGTACGCGACCACCGTCTGCCGACCCGTCACCTTGCGTGCCAGCTTGAGTGCGCTCTCGACCGCGTTCGTGCCCGTCGGGCCCATGAACATCATTTTGTAGTTCCAGCCGCGCGGTTCGAGTATCGTCGCGGCGAAGCGTTCGATGAACTCGCGCTTGGCTGTCGTGTGCATGTCAAGGCCATGCGCGATGCCATCGTTCTGGATGAATTCGATCAATTTCTCTTTCATGCGCGGATTGTTGTGGCCGAAATTGAGCACACCGGCGCCGGCAAAGAGATCGACATAGGACTTGCCGTTCTCGTCGACCTGGCGGGCATTCGATGCCGACTTGAACACCGTCGGATAAAGCCGGCAATAACCGCGGATTTCAGATTCCCATTTGTTGAATGTTTCCATGATGTCTCCTTGATTGTTACGTGAAGGGCATTGCTCTCTCATCTGGGTCAGCGCGGCAGCGGTGCCCCGGCGAGGCGCGCGTAAACACGGGCCACATGGGGTATCAGCGCATCATTGAAGTCGTAGAGAGCGCTGTGGCAGGGCACTTCGTGCCGTTCCTGCCCGTCCCCTGCACCAATCAGGGCAAAGGCACCGGGAATCTCTTGCAGGTAGTAGCTGAAGTCCTCGGAAGCCATGATAGGCACGCGTACCGGCGCATCGAGGGCTGCGCTACCGAATTCATCGACGAGAGCGGCGCGCATGCTCGCCGCCTCGGTCGCGTGGTTCACCGTGGGCTCGTAGCGCGGGTGAATGCTGACCTCGCATTGCGTTCCGTAGGCCCGCGCGGCGGATTCGGCGACCTCGGTGATTATCGCCGAGAGCGGCTCGCGATCGTGTGCATCGGTGATGCGGAAACTCCCTTCCAGTATGGCGACGTCGGGAATCACGGTGACACCGCTGCGTGCATCGATCGACGTGATACTGACCACCGTTGCACCCTGTGCCGGCAGACGGCGGCTGACAACCTGCTGCATTGCCTGCACGATGGCCGAGGCCGCGAGTACCGGATCGCGACACAATTCCGGCTGGCTGGCATGCCCTCCCTGACCGCGCACCTCGAGGCGGAATGTGCCATTGCCCGCCATGACGGCAGCATCCGGGCACACGGCGTGGCCGAACGGAATGGCCGGCCAGTTGTGCCAGCCAAAGATTGCATCGATACCGTCGAGCGCGCCCTGCTCAATCATGGCTTGCGCGCCGTGACCGCCCTCCTCCGCCGGCTGGAACAGCAGCGTCACCGGCCCCGGGAGGCCGCTTTCATGCGAGCGCAGCCACTGTGCAGCGGCGTAAAGCGTTGCCGTGTGGCCGTCGTGCCCGCAGGCGTGCATACAGCCGGTATGCCGGGAGGTCCATTCGACACCCGAGTTCTCGTCAATCGGCAGGGCGTCGATATCGGCCCGCAGCCCGATATGGCGTCCTCGGGCATCAGGTGCCAGCGTCGCCAGCGTGCCGGTATCGGCACAGGCGCGCCAGGCGATGCCGAGTGCATCCAGGCGCTGGCGCACCAGTGCCGCTGTCTGATGTTCAGACCAGGTCAATTCCGGCTGCTGATGCAGCTGCCGTCGCAGATCCACCGATGCGTCCACCAGGCTTGACCAGGCGCGCTGTTCCATTTGCTGTGTCAATGGTCCTCTCTTGCCGCAGCGCATGGCATTCCGGCTTTCTTGA
Organism: uncultured Alteromonadaceae bacterium; assembly: GCA_964346555.1. Lineage (GTDB taxonomy): Bacteria > Pseudomonadota > Gammaproteobacteria > Pseudomonadales > Halieaceae > Chromatocurvus. Next base: position 9,020 of record CAYFVJ010000010.1, read on the forward strand.
AGGAATTTGCCGTGTGAACACTCCCATTCACACGGACCCTGCACAGCGCTGGCCCAACGATAAAGTTTTACACCCGCCACTTGCAAGGCTTTTCCGACCCTTGCCCGAGCGCCACACCTGACGCCACAAGGGCAGGAGCGGGCGATAGCGGGTAGTTCGCGTGCCATAACCGTACCTATTCGACTATATTAAGCGAATGGAAACACGACAGCAGAGACGCATCAGGGAAATTATCGACGGGCCCGGCGAAGCGGCGGATACATCCCTGCGGCGACAGGCTGAGCAGCATGCTCACGAGGGCTATGTGCCGCGCACCCTGACACCGCATGAGTGGGAGGCGTGGTACGCGGAGCATGGCATACCGCCGGATCATCGCGGTGGCGACCACATCCGGCGCGCGAAATCATCGCCCGCCTGGCGGCGCCTGCTTGCGCGGTTGCTTCCCTGATACCGCGGCTGATCGCCGCCGAGTCATCGGGCGCTGGTAAAGCGGCACGCTTGCGGCTATCGTCCCGACATGGAACCACGCGCAATACACACTGACACCATCGCGCATACCTCGGTGCGCCCCCTGCAAAGCCTCGACCTGCTGTCCCGGCGCGAAATGGACAGCCTCGCCAGTGCCAACAGGGAATTACATGAACTGTTTCGCCGCTGCGCGCTCGCCGTGCTCAATACCGGCGGCCAGACCGACGATGCCCGCGCTGTCTACCAGCGCTATCGCGATTTCGACCTGCGCGTGATACCCGAGTCCCGCGGACTCAAGCTCGAGCTCTTCCACGCGCCGGCACAGGCATTCGTCGATGGCCGCATGATCATGGGTATCCGCAATCATCTGTTCGCCGCACTGCGCGACATCGTGTTCACACAGCACAAGCTGGAAAATCAGCTGGCCTTTGACCTGCGCAGTTCCGGCGGCATCACCGACGCGGTGTTCCGGATTCTGCGCAATGCCCATATCGTGCGCAGCGACGTAGCGCCCAAGCTGATCGTGTGCTGGGGCGGACACGCCATCTCCCGCGCGGAATACGATTTCAGCAAGCAAGTCGGGTATCAGCTCGGGCTGCGCGGCCTGGATATCGCGACGGGCTGCGGTCCCGGCGCCATGAAAGGCCCCATGAAGGGCGCAGCCATCGGCCATGCCAAGCAGAACAGCAACGACAGCCGCTATGTGGGTATTACCGAGCCCGGCATCATCGCCGCAGAATCACCCAATCCAATCGTCAACGAACTGGTCATCCTGCCGGATATCGAGAAGCGCCTCGAGGCGTTTGTACGGCTTGCCCACGCTATTGTCGTCTTTCCCGGTGGCGCCGGGACGGCAGAGGAGATCCTGTTCCTGCTCGGCGTCAAACTGCACCCGGACAATATCGATATGCCCCTACCGCTATTTTTTCTCGCACCCGAGTGCAGCGCCAGCTACTTTGAAGAAATCGACGACTTCCTGCGCAGCACGCTGGGCGACGATATCGCAGCACACTACGAGATCATCATAGGTGACGAGCAGACGGCCGCGCGACGCATCAAGGACCACATCAAGGCATTGCGCCGGCAGCGGGTCAAGCGCAAGGAGTCATTCAGCTTCAATTGGGACCTGGTTATTCCGGAACCCCTTCAGCGGCCTTTCACCCCCACCCACGACAATATGGCGGCACTGCACCTGCGATCCGACAGTCCCCGACACGAACTGGTGCGCATGCTGCGCTGCGCGTTTTCGGGCATTGTCGCGGGTAACGTGAAGGATTTCGGTGTTCAGGCAGTCGAGGCACACGGCCCCTACCTGCTGCATGGCGATCCGGCGATTGGCGATCGGCTCAACCGCCTGCTGGAGAGCTTCATCGCGCAGGGCCGGATGAAGCTGGATGCGGCAACGTATCGCCCCTGCTTTGAACTGCGTCAGTCACCGCCCGGGAACTGACGCCGCCGCTTGCTGGGAGCCTAAGTCCGACAGGCTCCTAGACGATCTCTACAAGCTCGATATCAAACTTCAATTCTTCGCCCGCGAGCGGGTGATTGGCATCCACCGTAATCGCACCTTCTTCAACCCCGGTGACTGTCAGGTTCATGACCTGACCCTCGGGACTCTGGCCCTGTAGCTGCATACCGACGGTCGGCTCCACATCGTCCGGAAGTGCGCTGTTCGGCACCTGCTGGACCAGCTGGTCGTGTCGGGGACCATAGGCGTCATCGACCTCTATGGTCACGGATTTGGCCTCCCCGACCGCCATGCCCTCGACGGCTTTCTCAAAGCCGGGAATGACTGCGCCAGCACCGAGCGCAAACTCCAGCGGCTCGCGCCCCTCGGATGAGTCAAACTGGGTGCCATCGGTGAGGGTACCGCTGTAGTGAATACGTACCGTGTCGCCGGATTTTGCCTGGGTCATGCCAACTGCCTCCTATTTGAATGCCTGCATCTGCATGCCTGCGCGCTTGATAGCATGTCAAACTGCAGACTGTAATTCACGGTAACAAAATCAGCGCAACAGCAAAACCACAGTCAAGGAAGCGACAGCCATGGTCAGCACCGGCAAGTCCAGCGACACAACGCGCCGCGAGAGCGATGCCTTCGGCGAAATCAGCGTGTCATCAGATCGCTATTGGGGCGCGCAGACCCAGCGCGCCATCGGCAATTTCGCTATCGGCAGCGCGACAATGCCGATACCGCTGACCCGCGCTCTGGGCACAGTCAAACACTGTGCCGCCCGCTGCAACGGTGAACTCGGCGAGCTGTCGCCGGAAGTCGCCGAGGCACTGGCCGCGGCAGCGGGTGAAGTCATGCGGGGCGACTGGGACGATCACTTCCCCATTGCCGTCTGGCAGACCGGTTCCGGCACACAGACCAACATGAATGCCAATGAGGTGATCGCCAATCGAGCCAGCGAGCTCCTGGGCGGCGAGCTCGGCAGCAAGCAACCCGTGCACCCCAACGATCACTGCAACCGCGGGCAGTCCTCCAACGACAGCTTTCCCAGCGCCATGCACATCGCCACGGCGCAGGAGACGCACGCCCGCCTGCTGCCTGCCCTGGACGCAATGCAGGCAGTCCTCGAGGCAAAAAGCCGGGACTGGTCGCGCATCAACAAGATCGGGCGTACCCACCTGCAGGACGCCACGCCGCTGACACTCGGGCAGGAGTTCTCGGGTTTCGCACAGCAGATCGCGCTCGGACAGCGCCGCATCAATGCCGGTCTCGAGGATATCTACCCCCTGGCGCAGGGGGGCACCGCCGTCGGTACAGGGCTCAACTGTGCCACGGGATTTGCCGAACTCTTCGCCCGCCGGGTGGCGGAAGTGACCGGACTGCCTTTCACCAGTGCCGCGAACAAGTTCGAGAGCTCGGCATCCCACGACGCGCTGGTGGCATTCTCCGGTGTCCTCAACACCCTGGCGGTGAGCCTGAACAAGATCGGCAACGACGTCCGCCTGCTCGCCTCCGGCCCGCGCTGCGGCCTCGGCGAGCTGCTGCTGCCGGAGAACGAGCCGGGTTCATCCATCATGCCCGGCAAGGTCAACCCGACCCAGTGCGAGGCACTGTGCATGGTGTGCGCACAGGTGATGGGCAATCACACCGCCGTCAGTGTTGGCGGCATGCAGGGACACCTGCAGCTGAATACGTTCAAACCGTTGATCATTCACAATGTCATTCAGAGCATTGGACTGCTGGCAGACGCCGTGAACAGCTTCAACCTGCACTGCCTGAGCGGCGCGGAGCCGAACCGCGAGCGGATTGACGAGCACCTGCAACGCTCGCTGATGCTGGTTACAGCGCTGGCGCCACACATCGGCTACGACCGCGCCGCCGCCATCGCCAAAAAGGCTCATCGCGAGGGCCTGTCCCTGCGCGAGGCCGCCCTGGCTGATGGCGAGCTGGATGCCGACACTTTCGACCGGCTGGT
>CAYFVJ010000010.1:13015-32468 GCA_964346555.1 uncultured Alteromonadaceae bacterium
CGGGCCACAGGGGACGCTGTACGGCAAGAACACCAATGGCGGCGCCATCAACATCGTCACTTCACAACCGACACAGGAGACCGAATTGCGCGTGCGCGGCTCCCTGGGCAGCGATGGCCTGCGCCACATCCAGGGCCTGGCCAGCGGCGGGCTCAGCGACAGCGTCGCCGGCAAGCTGGTGTTCTCCTATCGCCAGCGCGACGGCTTCGGGCGCAACGTCATCACGGCGCAGGACATCAACACCGGCGGCGACTTCTCCGCCAGCCGCCTGATCGGTGGCTCGATCGGTGCCGCCGGCAGCGGGGAAGAACTCGACGACCTGGAAAACTTCAGCATCCGCGGTCAGCTCCTGTTTGACCTCAACGATCGCGCCAGCCTGCTTGTCGGTGCTGACTTTGCGCGCAACGAGAGCAACGGCAGCTGCCGCAGCATCCGCAAGCTGGACAAGGCCATCGCCGGCCTGGGACCGTTCTGGGAACTCGGCATACCGGATGCCGCCGAGCGCGATGAGCGCCACTGTGCGACCCAGTTCGACACCGGGCAGAAGCGCGATGTCGCCGGTTTGATGGCGCGTCTGGAAGTCGATCTGGGCGACATCCAGCTCACCTCCATCAGCGCCTGGCGGGAGAGCGAATTCGACCTCGTGGACGACCTCACCGGTATACCGCTGAGCGACCTTGACGCCCCCTCACCGCCCGGGGTCCCTCTGCCTCCCGGCTTCTTTACCGCACCCGGCAATGTCATCGATGCCTCCTCGGAGGAGGCCTCCCAGTGGTCCCAGGAAATCCGTTTGTCGCAGACGACCGACCGCATGAACTGGGTCGTGGGCGCCTTTTACATGGAGGAAGACGTCGATCGCGCCGAAGAGTTCTACACGCAGTTCAGTACGCCGCTGCAGGGCCTGGGGCTCGCCGCCGTCGGCGACGTTCTGTTCACCCAGGACAACACCACGGAAAGCGTGGCAATCTACGGACAGATCGACTACGACATCACGCCGCAGCTGACCCTCACCTACGGTGCACGCTGGGCCGAGGACAAGAAAGACATCACCCAGAACGCGCTGGACCTGCTCGGCACCACACCCTCTGGCGTACCGCTGATCCTGCCGCCCTTTGCCGCGCCGGTGTCCGCGAACGACAGCTGGTCGGAAATCACCCATAAGGTCTCTCTGGCCTACCGGCCGACGCAGGACATCATGCTCTACGCCACCTACTCCGAGGGCTTCAAGAGTGGTGCATTCCAGTCGCAGACCAACCTGCCCTCGGTGGCCAGCGAGCCGGTCGACCCGGAGACCGTCGAGAACATCGAGTTCGGCGTTAAGTCCGGCTGGTGGAACAGGCGCGTCCAGCTCAACCTGGCCTACTACGACATGGACTACAGTGACCTGCAGATATTCGAGCTCAACAGCCGCTTTCTGCTCACTCTGCTGAACGCCGAGGCCGAGTCCCGCGGTGTCGAGGCCAGCCTGGATATGGCGCCCACCGAGAACCTGACCGTGAATGCCAGCTATAACTGGAGCGATGCCACCTTCGACAGCTTCATCAACTCGAACAATCTCGACCTGTCCGGCAATGATCTGCCGTTCGCGCCGGACCAGGCACTGACCATCGCAGCCAACTACCGTTTTGACCTGGCAAACGGCGGCACGCTGGACGTCGGCGCCAGCTACAACTGGAAGGACGACTATTTTTTCGGTCCGCAGAACCGCGAGCGCGAACGTCAGGACAGCGTGGCGCTGATCGACGCCAACATCTCCTGGTTCAACCGCGATGGCTCACTCAGCGTGGAAATCTGGGGCAAAAACCTCGACGACGAGCTTCAGCTGTCAAACCAGATCGTCGACCCCACCGGGGTGACCTCCGAGTTCTATATGCCGCCGCGCACCTGGGGTGTCACGGTCACCAAGTCCTTGCGCTGACAGCGGGGGCGCCCGCGCAGCCAGCGGCACCGCCGCTGGCTTTGCTACACTTCGTTTGAAGCGCCTCCGAGGCCCAACCCGGGCCGGGGGGACAGCGCGGACGAGGCTGATGCAGACACACGATAGCGATGTTCTTTCTTTTGCCCTTGATGCCTGTGAGCGCGGCCAGCGCGCCTGGCTGGTCACCATTATCGCCACCAGCGGCTCATCGCCGCGACCCACCGGCGCCATGCTCGCCTGCAGCGATGACGGCCGCCAGGCCGGGTCGGTGTCCGGAGGCTGCGTCGAGGAGGACCTCATTGCGCGCCTGCACGCCGGCGAATTCGACTCGCGGCGTATTGTCCGCATCGAATACGGCGTCACTGCAGAAGAAAATGCGCGTCTGGGCCTTCCCTGCGGCGGGCACCTGGACCTGGTGGTGCAGTCACTGCGCCGCGAAGACGCCGACTGGCTGCGCATGGCGCTGGAAGCGATTCACGCGCGTCGCTGTATCCAGCGATGGGTGAGCCTGCGGGACGGACAGACGGCGCTGGTGCCCCTGCCACACTTCGCCGATCTCAGCGTGGACAGCGAGCAGCTTGCACAGAGCTTCGGGCCGCGCTACCGCATGCTGCTGGTGGGTGCCGGGCAACTCGCCGCCTCCCTGGCGGAGCTGGCGCTGGCGATGGACTACGAAGTCGTGGTAACCGACCCGCGACCGGATTCGCTGGCCCAGTGGTCCGGCCCCGATGTACCGCGCCTGCCCGGGATGCCGGACGATGTGGTCCGGACCCAGGCGGGTGATCGCTTTTCGGTGGTCATCACTCTGACCCACGACCCCCGCATCGACGACATGGCGCTGATGGAAGCGCTCGAGAGTGAGGCCTGGTATGTGGGCGCACTGGGTTCGCGTCGCACGACCGCAACGCGCCTGCAGCGACTGCGGGAGCTGGACATCGCCCCGGAACACATCGACCGACTGCAGGCCCCGGTGGGCCTGGATATCGGCAGCAAGACGCCGCTGGAGATCGCGGTCGCGATCATGGCGCAACTGGTACAGATGCGTCGGCGGCCTGTCGGACCCGGATAGCCCGGGCACGACAGTCAGGCGCTGAGCTGCTCGCCGATGGGCAGCTCCCGGATGCGCTTACCGGTCGCCGCAAATATCGCATTGCACAGTGCCGGCGCGAAGGGGGGCGTGCCGGGCTCGCCGACGCCGGCGGGCGGTGCATCGCTGTCGACCACCTCCACCTCGATGGACGGCGGACTGTGCGGCATGCGCGCCACGCGATAACTGTCGTAGTTCGACTGCTGAACCGCGCCATTCTCCACCGTAATCGCCGCATCCAGCGCCGCGCTGAGCCCGAAGATCGAGCCACCCTCCATCTGGTTGCGCACCGAATCGCGATTGACCACGGTGCCGGCATCGACCACAACCCACGCCCCCGGAATAGACAGACTGCCCTCTTCGCTGACGACGACCTCGACAACGGTGGCTACGTAGCTCAGAAAGCTGCGATGCACTGCAAGGCCGAGCCCCGACCGCGGCGGCATCTCACGCCCCCAGTCGGCCAGGTCGGTGGCGCGCCGCAGCACGTACTTCAGGCGCGCCGTGTCGAACGGATACTCCGCCGGATCGGCACCGTAGTTGGCAAACTGCGAGCCCTCGGCCTTGAAGTCGATCACCCGATCGGCGCCAATGGCTGCAAGAAGGAAATCGCGGTGATCGCGTCCGGCGGCATGCGCCAGCTCCGCCATGAACGACTGCACGGCGAAACAGTGATAGATATTGGCTACCGAACGCATCCAGCCGATACGCAGCCGCGACGGCACACGACCGGTCTCGACCTGGATGTGGTCCAGCGCCCAGGGCGGGTCGCGCAGACCGAGATCCGCCTCGAACCCGGGCTTCTCGGCATTGGCGGCAAAGATCGATTGAATCGTCGGAAACGTGGAACGGTGACGCCACGCCGACAACCGCCCGCCATCGTCGATTCCCCCTTCGAGGCGCTGGGCGCTCACGGTATGATAGAAACCGTGACGAATATCGTCCTCGCGACGCCACTGCACGCGCACCGTGCGTCCGGTTTTATGCGCCAGGTAAGCGGCTTCCGCGGCAAAGTCCGGCTTTGATTTGCGCCCGAAGCCACCGCCGAGCAGCGTCACGTGCACCCGGACCTGGCCTTCATCCAGGCCCAGCATCTCCGCAATCAGGCTCTGGTCGGCCTGGGGATTCTGCGTGCAGGACCACACCTCCAGGACATCATCCGCGAAGCGCGCCGTCGCCGCGGGCGGCTCCATCGGCGCCTGCGCCAGGTGCGGCACGTAATACTGCGCCGAGTGGGTGCGCGCGGCGTCTTTCAGGGCAGCATCGACATCGCCCTTGCTGTAGTGCACGTCGCCGGGTTTCCCGTTCGCCGCCTCGAGTTGCTCGCGGAACGCGGCGGAACTGTAAGCGTCATTCGGTGAGCCGGACCAGGTGATGTCGAGTTGCTCCGCGCCTTTCTGTGCCGCCCAGGTGTTGCCGGCGAGAACCGCAACGCCACCCAGCGGCCGGAATTCCACCGGCTCCTCCGTGTTGGCGGGCATCTCGATGACATCGATCACGCCGGGCACTTTCCTTGCCTGTGTAGCATCCACTGACTGTACTTTCGCCAGCACCACAGGCGGGCGGGCGATCACGGCGACAACGGCATCCTCGAGCCGCACATCGGCGGCAAAGGTGGCCTTACCGGTCAGGATATCCCCCATATCGACAATCGGCTTGCCCTCACCGATGTAGCGCCAGTCGCTGCGGTCCTTCAGCGTGACGGCATCCACGGGCGGCAGCGGCCTATCCGCGACAATGGCGGCCAGGTCCGCGAAGTCCAGGGTCTTGCCGGAGACATGCCGGGCCCGGTGCTGCTCGACGACGCAGTCCTCCGCAGCGACGCCCCAGTGCGCCGCCGCGGCATCGCGCAGCATATGGCGTACGGTAGCGCCGGCAAGTCGCAGGCGCTCCAGATTGAAGCGGATACTGCGCGAGCCATCTGTATTCTGGTCACCGTAACGCTTGTCGCCCAGTGCCTGGTCGACCCGGATGCGGCTCCAGTCCGCCTCGAGTTCATCCGCCACGATCTGCGCCACGGCCGTGCGCGCGTGCTGGCCCATCTCGGAGCGATGACAGGTGATGATTACGCTGCCATCTGACTGCAGTGCGATGAACAACTGTGCGTCCCTGTTGCTGTCCGCTGCCTCGGAGGCGACCGCGGCGAAGGAGGGTGCCTGTCGCGTCAGCAGCGGCATGGCAAACACCGCGACACCGGCGACGGCACCGGACTTGAGAAATTTACGGCGAGAAAGATCCAGATAACGGCTCATGACGATGACTCCGCAAGATCCAGCAGCGCCGACTTGATCCGCGGGTAAGTGCCACAGCGACACAGGTTACCCTGCATGGCGTTATCGATGTCGGACGACGAGGGTGTGGGGTTTTCCCCGAGCAGCGACGTCGCCTGCATGATCTGGCCGGGTTGGCAATAGCCGCACTGCGGCACCTGGTGCTTTGCCCAGGCACGCTGCACCGGATGATCCCCGCTCGCGGACAGTCCCTCAATGGTGGTGACTTCGCGACCCGCAACAACGGCGAGTGGAACGCTGCAGGAGCGCTGTGCCCTGCCATCGATGTGCACGGTGCAGGCCCCACACAGGCCGGCACCGCAACCGAACTTGGTGCCGGTCAGGTTGGCGACGTCACGCAGATACCACAACAGTGGCATGTTGCCATCTGCCTCCGTGCTGACCTTTTCACCGTTCACCGTCAGTTCAATCACGCTCATGAATTCTTCTCCTTACTCCACTCCAGTGCGGATTCATCCCCCGAGTAGTTTACCCAGCCTCGCGCAGCCGTCGGTGCCCCAGATGGCGGTCCACTACTTGGAAATGGTCACCGCTTTACCCGCCCGGGCGCACGGTTGGGAGCAGTGTAGCAGCGATCAGCGCATGGGGCAGCTGAGCACAGGGCAACACGATGACCCCGGTGGTCGCGGTACTGGTCATTGCCAGGCTGACAGTAAACGGGCATCTTGCCCACTGGCAAACCACGCGACTTTCAATGAATCATGCGCGTTACCGCACCTGATCACCGCCGCTCTCTCCTGCTTGCACTCTGCGTACTGGGCCCGGTAATAGCCTGGGGCGGCTTCCTGGACACGCTGTCGGAACGCAGCGTCGACAATGCGCTGATGGCGACCGGTGCGGCCTACGCCACCGCGCGCGGCATCAACGCGCTGGTGTCGGTGATGCAGGGTACCGAGGTAAACGCCGTCATGCTGACGGTCGCCGCGGGCGAGGTGCTGGACCCTGTCAACGATCTGATCGAGCGGCTGTCGACACTTTTCCTGTATGCACTCGGATCGCTCGCGCTGCAGAAAACACTCTTGCTGCTGTTCGGCGACCGCTTATTCAACCTGCTGCTCACTGCGGTCGCAATATTCTCTGTCTTCGCAATTGTTCGTCCGCGGGGATTACTCAGCGACGTGGTCCTGCGTGTTTTTCTGGTGACGCTGTTCCTGCGCTTCGCCCTGGCGCTGAGCGCGCTCGTGACCGGCTGGGTGGACTCTGCCTTTCTCACCGAGCGCGAAAACCGTCAGCGCGAGGCCATGGAACAGTTCCGCGGCGAACTCGCCGCCCTGGAGCGCGCTGAGGCGGAACAGGCGGGCGAGGGGTGGCTACAGCGCCTGCGCAACTCGGTTTCACCAAGCGAGGTGCGGGCGCGCCTGGCCGCACTGGAATCCCGGGTAGACAACTTCGCCGCCAGCAGCATGACACTGGCCATGTCGCTGCTTCTCAAGAGCATTCTGCTGCCGCTCGGATTTCTCTACCTGGTGATCGCTGGCAGCCGCGCTCTCTTGCGCGGGCGCTGAGGGAAGAACTGGTCACAAAGCGGACAGCAGCGTCGCTACCCCAGGCGGCCGCGACTCGCCGTAGCTTCTTCAATTGTCCAATGCAGACGTCGTCTAATGCAGCCGCGCCCGGGGTGATCGTAGCCGCGGAACGTAGCGGGGATTGATGAAAGGCCAGATATCCTCCATCCAGTCAGCGACTACGGTGCCCAGCTTCTCCTGCAGACCCGAGGCAAGTTCGTTACTGCGCACCCAGTAACGCACTTCGGCATCGAAAGCTGAGCGGTCACTGGGTGTGACATACACACTGCCGAGCATATCCTCGGTACGGCCAGACATCACTGCATACGCAAAAGACGTGCGCCGCTCGAACTCCTTCTGATGCCAGGCAAGCTCAATGCGGTACTGATCCTGTGTCAGGCCCTGCGGCCAGCCGCGGCCGAACAGCGCCTGTAGATGATCAGCGCTGCCGCTTACGGCATCAAAGCCGGCCTGCTCATACTCGAGCGTCAACGCCTGCAGTGTGAAATCGCTTGTCGCCAGCGACCGCGGTACGTCAAACTCGCGCGGGACGAAAGGTTTAAGCGGGGGCGCATGATTAAGGGCGAGCAGGGTCAACACAATGTCTCCTTTTCCAACCCGGCAAGTGTAGACAGCCGCCGATCGGAACTCCCGCAATCGGGGATTCTGCATGACCAAAGTTTGAACAGCTTCACACGCGCTGGTCCGAAGCCGGGCAGCCGCGTATCAACTGAATGACAACCGACGCAGCCACAACAGCACCGGGACGCATAACGCTCGCTGCCTTCGGCAGCCTGGCTTTCCCGCTCGCCGCGGGGTTCATCGCCCTGCAGGTCGTAGTACCGACTTTCTACGCCCAGGCGCTGGGCATGAGTCTGACCGCGGTGGGCGCAATATTGCTTGTCGCGAGGCTGTGGGACCTGGTCACCGATCCGCTGGTCGGCTACTTGTCTGACTACACACCGGCACACTGGGGACGCCGCAAAGTATGGATCGTCGCCAGTGCACCGCTGATCGCCGGATCCGTATGGCTGTTGTTCAACCCGCCGGCAACAGTCAGCAACAGTTACCTCGTGTTGACCGCAATGGCCGTGTACGTCGCCGGCACGATGAATGTCGTGCCGATGAGTGCCTGGGGCGCAGAATTGTCCACCAGCTATCACCAGCGCAGCCGCATCAGCGGCGCACGAGTCATCTTCGGTCTCAGCGGCACGCTGGCCGCCCTGCTGCTGATCGACAACAGCAACAGCGACACCCTGCGCGAGTCGCTGTTCGCCATAACCTGGCTGGTGATTGCCGGGCTCGCCGTGTCAATTCCCCTGGCCGCGCTGCGCGTACCCGACAGCGGCGGCAGACCCAACCGTGGCAACAACCTGCGCGGCGCCTGGGATTTGATGCGCAGACCCTCACCTTTCCGGCGTTTGCTGCTGGCGTTTCTGATCAACGGTACCGCCAATGCCATTCCCGCGACTTTGTTCCTGCTGTACGTCACGCATGTCCTGGAGGCGCCCGGCATTGCCGGGCCAGTGCTGTTCCTGTACTTCCTGTGCAGTGCCATCGCCATTCCCGCCTGGGTCGGCGTTTCGCGCCGCCTGGGCAAGCATCGCACATGGTGTCTCGCAGTCCTCGGCTCATGCCTGTTTTTCGCCGGCGCCCCGTTTCTCGGCGCGGGCGACACGGTTCTTTACGTCCTGATCGTCACCGGCACCGGTCTCATGATCGGCGCCGACCTGGCGCTGCCCAACGCCATCAACGGCGATCTGATCGAATGGGACGACTGGCACAATAACCAGCGGCGGCCCGGGTTGTTCTTCGCCTTGTGGGGAACCGCATCGAAACTGGCGTTCGCGCTTGCGGTAGGCTTCATTTTTCCACTGCTGGATATCGTGGGCTTTGACGCCAGCGGCGATAACGGCGACGCGATCGTGCGCATGCTCGCGGTGTTGTACGCGGCACCGAGCATTGTCCTCAAGCTGGTTGCCGCGGGCATGATGCGACACTTCCCCATTGATGAGGTGGAGCACCAGCGGCTGCGCGAGGCGCTGGCGGCGCGTGATGCCGGCGAGGTTTAATCCGGAATTGAGCCTGCAATGCAGGCTGGGCGCGGAGAACCGGGGATTGTACTGGACCGGCAATTACAGTAATTTTATCGCAGTATCTCTGAGTTGCCTGCCATGCAAGCAATATTGAAACTCGACCTTGCGGGCCAGCCCCGCGGCTGGATGACCCTGCAGGAAGCCATCACGGCTTATGCCCGCGGCGACGTGGTCTATGGTATCGGGGAGACGCTGCCGCCGGTCTTTGGCGGTATTCAGCGCTGCAGCGGCGAGCGCTCGCGGATGGACTTGCAGCCAATTGTCGCACTCGGTGGACGTATCGTTTCCGGTTTTTCGCCGCCACTCTGCAATCGCACGCTGTTCCGGCGTGACGATCACCGCTGTCTCTACTGCGGTGGACGCTTCCATCGCAGCGACCTCACCCGCGACCATGTACTGCCCGTCTCGCGCGGTGGACGCGATCGCTGGGAGAACGTGGTCGCCGCCTGCAAGCGTTGCAACTGGCAGAAAGACAACAAGACCCCGGAAGAGGCACGCATGCCGGTTCTCGCGGTACCTTTCAGGCCCAACTCCTACGAATGGCACTTCCTGGCCAAGGAACGCATTTTCGCCGACCAGATGGAGTACCTTTCCCGCCAGTTCAAGGCGGAACGGGACTGGGCGCATTGACGACATGACGCGAGCGGATGTGCCTCACCACACCATCAGCCTGATCGGCATGCCCGGTGCCGGCAAGAGCACGGTCGGCGTCATTCTCGCCAAGCGCTGCGGCCTTGGCTTCTGCGACACCGATCTGGCCATACAGCAGCGCGAGGGCGAGTCACTGCAGGAAATCCTCGAAAAGCAGGGAAACAGCGGATTCCGTCGCATCGAACAGCAGGTGTTGCTGGAAGTATCGCTCGACGACGCCGTGGTCTCCACCGGCGGCAGCGTGATTTTCAGTGACGCCGCCATGCGCCGGCTTAAAGCAGCGGGGCCTGTCGCCTATCTCAGTGCAGATATCGCCACGCTGGAACAGCGGATCGCCGTCAACCCCCTGCGCGGCATTGCGCGGGACGACAGCCAGACCTACGCTGACGTCTACGCTGAACGCTGCCCGCTGTATGAACACTACGCCGACGTCACAGTGGACGCCACGGCCGGCAGTGCCGATGACGTGGCGGCTGCCATCCAAAGCGCCCTTTATTGAAACGGTCCACACCGCTCACTGAACGTGTCCACCGCGACCGTCAATCCACATGGACGCGCTCCGATGCACAAACTACCCCGCAATTATCGACAGCAAGTGTCCTCAGCGCATGGCACAGACATTGCGTGCACTACCTGCGGTGGCCCGGCAGGCCAGGCGCTCAGGGACGAGCAGGGACAGGGATGTCATTGCGGCAAGGGAATCCATGGATGGCGCCGGGCCGCCCATGAATTTTTCTGGCGAGGCAATGAAATACGCGAGCACTACACTTGCAACAGCAGGTGCTCGCGCTCCCAGGAGCTGATGACCTGGTTGAATTCCTCGAACTCGTCCAGCTTGACAGCGGTGTAGGCGCGCAGGAACAGGTCGCCGAACAGCTCACACAGTGCCGGCGTCACGCGCAGGTTGCGCAGCCCCTCCTCCAGGGTGCGCGCCACTTCGACGTTCTCGCTGGCGGTGCCGCTGTGCGGCTCCGAAGGCTGCAGGTTCTCCTGAATACCCAACAGTCCGCTGGCGAGGCTGGCGGCAATCGCCAGGTAAGGATTGGCGTCGGCCCCGGGAAAACGGTTTTCCACGCGCGTCGCGGTGGGTTCGCTGTGCGGCACACGAAACGCGGATGTGCGGTTGTCAAAACCCCAGTTCAGATTGATCGGCGCTGCGATATCCGGCGCCAGCCGGCGGTAGGAATTGACGTTGGGCGCGTACAGGCTGATCAGCTCGGGCGTGTAGCGCTGCAGGCCCGCGATGTAGCTGAGCAAAACTCCGGTGAAGTCGCCGTTGTCGTCGGCGAAAACGTTGCGACCGCTGTCGATATCGATCACGCTCTGGTGGATATGCATGGCACTGCCCGGCTCGTTTTTCATCGGTTTCGCCATGAACGTGGCATACATGTCGTGCTTGAAGGCCGCTTCACGCACGGTGCGCTTGAACACAAACACCTGGTCGGCCAGACTCATCGGATCGTCGTGACGGAAATTGATTTCCATTTGCGCGGCGCCATTCTCGTGAATCAGCGTGTCGACCTGCAGCTGCTGGGCGTCTGCATACTCGTACATGTCCTCGACGAAATCCTCAAACTCCGATACCGCGCCGATACTGTAGGACAGACGCGTCGACTCACGACGACCGCAGCGGCCGATCGGGGGGATCAGCTCGATATCGGCATCCGTATTGCGACTGACCAGATAAAACTCCACTTCCGGCGCTATCACGGGTTTCAGTCCGCGCGCCGTGTAGGCGTCGAGCACCTTGCGCAGGAGTGTGCGCGACGCCAGCGGGTGTAGCTCGCCGCTCATGGTATAGCAGTCATGGATGATCTGTGCCGTCGGCTCGCGCGCCCAGGGCACCCGGCGCAGTGTGCTCACGTCGGGCCTGAGCAGCATGTCGGTATCGGTGGGCTCGACAAAGTCCCAGTGTTCATCCGAGTACTGACCGGTCACGGTCTGTACGAGGATGCTTTCCGGCAATTTTGGATAGCTGTAGTTGAGAAATTGGTGGGCGGGGATGAACTTACCGCGGGCGTTACCGGTCAGGTCTGGAACCAGTACCTCCACTTCCGATATCTGGTTTTCCCTGATCCAGTCCCTGATGGCCTGTTTGTCATCTTCCATGGAAAAATCCGGCAGCGCGATCGCGTCAGTATCGCAGTACACTCGAAACGCCAGCAACTGGCACATTCCCATGATGTTATCATCATCCGTACATGCACATTGCAATAGCCCCGCCATGACCAACACCCAGCCCCACGTCGACTCCTGGTATGCCGCCAGCGCCAATCGCGAGCTCAGCTTTCCGCCGCTGGCGGGCAGCGCGCAGGCTGATGTCTGCATTGTCGGTGGTGGCTACACCGGCCTCTCCAGCGCCATCCATCTGCGCAGGCGCGGCTACAGCGTCATCCTGCTCGAAGCCGCTCGCGTGGGCTGGGGCGCGTCGGGGCGCAACGGGGGGCATGTCTGCACTGGCCAGAGCAGGCGTCAGGACAAACTGGAAGCGCTGGTCGGTCTGGAGCAGGCTCGCGCACTCTGGCAGCTCGGCCTCGAAGGCGTGCAGACAGTCTGCGATCTGGTCGGGGAGTTCGACATCGACTGCGAGCTCGGCAGCGGCAACCTGCACGTGGCGAGCTGTACTGGCGACGCCCGCGCGCTGCAGGAAGACGTGGAACACCTGCAAACGGTCTATGACTATGAGCAGGTTAGCTATATCGACGCCGCCCGACTTACCCAGCTGACCTCTGCCTGGGGCTTTCACGGCGCCGCGCTGGATTCAGGCGCGCGTCACCTGCACCCACTGAATTATGCGCTGGGTCTCGCCGCAGCGGCACACTCGCTGGGCGCGACGCTGCACGAGGGCAGTCGCGTCACCGGCTACAGCGAGAACGGGAAAGTCGAGGTCAGGACCGCTTCGGGCAACGTGCAGGCCGACTTCCTCCTGCTCGCCTGCAACGGCTATCTCGACCGGCTGGAGCCGCGCACCGCCGGGAGCATCATGCCGATCAATAATTACATGCTGGCGACGGAGCCCCTGCAGGAGGCGACGGCGCGCCGCTTGATCCGGGACAACACCGCCATGTCGGACACGCGCTTCGTGGTCAATTACTGGAAGCTGTCCGCGGACAACCGCCTGCTGTTCGGCGGCGGCGAGTCATACGGGCGGCGCTTTCCCCGGGATATCAAGGCCTTCGTGCGGCCGCGCCTGCTGAAAGTCTACCCGGAGCTGGCGGACACACGGATCGATTACGGCTGGGGTGGCACTCTCGCCATCACCATGAACCGGACGCCGGATTTCGGCCGCCTGTCACCGACTGTGTACTACGCCCACGGCTATTCCGGCCACGGCGTGCCGATCGCAACGCTCGCCGGCAAGCTGGCAGCAGAGGCCATTGCCGGTCAGGCGGAACGTTTCGATGTCATGGCGTCTGTTCCGTCACCGCGGTTTCCCGGAGGCACACTGCTGCGCTGGCCGGGCCTGGTGGCAGGTATGCTCTTCTACAGTCTGCGCGATCGACTCGCGCGCTAGCGTCGTGACCCAGATCGCGTTGCGAAACCACCTCGCCGACAGCTGGCAACGGCAGTTGCGCGACACGATTCAGAGCCCCGGCGAGCTC
The DNA here is from genome assembly GCA_964346555.1 of uncultured Alteromonadaceae bacterium. Lineage (GTDB taxonomy): Bacteria > Pseudomonadota > Gammaproteobacteria > Pseudomonadales > Halieaceae > Chromatocurvus. Next base: position 26,166 of record CAYFVJ010000010.1, read on the forward strand.
GCCGCTGCGCTCGGACTGGATGTGCTGCAGCTAGGGTTCTCGCGGCGGGCTGACAGCGAGTTCGCGATGAAAGTGCCGCGCGCGTTCGTTGCGCGCATGACGCCGGGGGATGCCGAGGATCCGCTGCTGCGGCAGGTGCTCGCTGGCGCGCTCGAGGAAGTGCCCCAACCCGGCTATGGCGATGACCCGGTGGGCGAGACAGGTACGGCCAATCCCGTGCCGGGTATCGTTCACAAGTATCACGGCCGCCTGCTGATGACGGTAGCGAGCGGCTGTGCGGTCAATTGTCGCTACTGCTTCCGGCGGCATTTTCCCTACGCCGACAACCAGCTCAGTCGCCGGGAACGGCAGGCCGCCATCGACTACATCACGGCGGACGGCAGTATTACCGAAGTCATTCTCAGCGGCGGCGACCCCCTGGTGGCGCGCGACGACTATCTATCGGAGCTGGTGGACGCCGTGGCCGGCATCCCCCACGTGGACACCCTGCGTATCCATACGCGACTGCCCATCGTCATTCCGGACCGGGTAACCCGGGAACTACTGACTGCCATTTGTCGACCCGACATCGCCACGGTGATGGTCCTGCACAGCAATCATCCAAAGGAACTGGATGCCGGGGTAGCGGCGGCGACCGCGCGGCTGCGTGCGGCCGGTATCACATTACTCAACCAGGCGGTTCTTCTCGCCGGCGTGAATGACTGTGCCGAGACCCTGGCGCGCCTGTCGCGGTCCCTGTTCGAGGCAGGTGTGCTGCCTTACTACCTGCACCTGCTGGATCGCGTGCGCGGCGCTGCGCATTTTGCAGTGAGTGAAGAGCGCGCCCGACAGCTGGTGGGCGAAGTCGCTGTACGCTGCCCTGGCTATCTCGTGCCGCGGCTGGTACGTGAAACCGCTGGCCAGGGCAGCAAACGCGAACTCGCGCCGATCTACCCGCGCTGAAAGCCTGCACAGTCTCCACGCTGCGCGCAGGGCTTGTGACTTTTTCGCAGAAATAATGCAACCAATGAGGAGCGAAAAAGTCCACTATGTCTGACGTTAATGGAGCGACACGGTCATAAACTGTAACGAACCAATGAATGTGGTCGATACGCGCAGGCACTTGCTATTCACGCGGCTTGCTTACTCTCAACTTCAGTCATGATTCCACAATCACACTGCCCGCAGAGAGTGGGTATCGCATATGCGCTCGCACTGGTCTGCCTGAGTGGCACCGGCGCACGGGCGGAAGGTCCACTGGCCGGACCGGACGACAATATTTTCCTGGAGCTGGTGACGCCAGAGGCCAAAGACAGGCGGGCGAGAATCCTCGGTGCCATCTATGGCAACCGCCGTCTCAACTGGGGATCGGATAGCGATGGCGCGGCCATCAGTATGCAGAACCGCATACAGACCCGCTATGTCGATCCCTATGATGGCGACCCGAGAACGCTGGAAGAACTGCGTGAAAACGATGCCGGCCCCATCTTCAGGCGCGTGCGCACGATCCTGAACGGTCATCTCGGCAATACTGACTTCACTTATCACCTGCAGTTCGACTGGGGCGATCTATTCAACCGTGATCTCGCGGCAACCTATCACCTGAGTAACCGGATGCATATCTGGCTGGGTCGCGGCAAAGTGCTCTACAACGATGAGCGAGTGACGTCCTCCGGGCGGCTGCAGCTGATCAACCGCTCGATTGTCAGTGACCTGTTTACAGTCGACCGACAGCAGGGGCTGCAGGTGTACGGTCGCCTGTTTGCGGGAGAGCCCCTCGATATGAACTACATGGTCGGTGCTTTCACCGGCAAAGGTATCGGTACGCTCGACAACGACGGCGAACCCATGCTGGCAGCGCGTGTTCAGTTCAACCTGCTTGGAGGCTTGATGTCCCAGGCCCAGTCGGACATCGCATTCACCTACAACCCGGCCGCGAGCCTTGCCTTCGCCGGCATGACGACCCGAAGCAACTGCACCGTATTTACCTCCGAGCCGGAAAGCTGCAAGGCACTGCCCGGCCTGCCCGATACAGACGAGGCCCAGTCGGGACAGTACTCGATAGACCAGGCGATGATCGAGGGTAAATTCCGCTGGCGCGGTTTCTCGCTGATGAGCGAGGTACACAGGAAACGCGTTGTCGATCACCTGCGGGCAAGGGGAGAGCCCGGACGCCAACGCACGCTAACGGGGGCGTACCTACAGGGCGGCCTGCTGCCACACAGCGTCTGGTCTGCCGTGCCGCGCCAGCTGGAGATCGCGGCGCGCTATTCCTATGTCGACACCGACGACTTCCGCGGCAACGATACACAGAAGGAGCTCGCCGGCGTCATCAGCTGGTTCATCGACGGCCACGAACACAAGCTGGCCATCGAGCTCGCGCGGCTGACAGTGGCAGACCCGGCATCGGATTTAATCGACTCGCGCAACCGCTTGCGATTACAGTGGGAGCTGCGCTTCTAGAAGGCGCTCCGCTGCGTCTATACCTGTGTGGATGTCGATTCGGAAACAGTGGCCATGGCGAGTTTCAGCGTCCCCGACCTGAATGCATTCGACCCTGAACTGTTCCTGACAGAACCGTCGCAGCACGGTAGCGTGGCCTACGGCGACAGTTGCAGCGCCACGCTGCTTGACCCGGCAGGCGAGCTGAACGAGCTGGTGGAGGAGCCCCGCGCGACGCCCTGAGGCACCGGCCGTCCTGCCTGCCTGGCAGAGCATGGGATTAGCTCCGACAGAAGAGAAGTAGAAGGCTGCGCTGGCTGCGCTATACTCCGTAAATGAACGCAACATTCACCGGCGTTGCCGGCTTTTTCCGTTTCTGGCTTGGCGTATTTGGCAGCGCCGGGAAAAACTGGATCGAAAGCCAGGCTTTTATCTATGCCGCCGCCCTGGCCTTCTTCACGGTGTTCTCCATTGCGCCCGTAATGATTGTCGCGGTCACGGTAGTCGGCCTGGTGCTCGGCGAGAAGGCCGCGGAAGGCGAAATCATGGAGCAGCTGCAGGAGACCATCGGCCCGGAGGCGGCCGAGGTGGTACAGACAGCAGTGGTCAACTCCCAGATCGACCAGAGCGGCCTGATTCCCAGCCTGATCGGCATCGCCGCGATCGCCATCGGTGCCACCACAGTCTTTGCCCAGATGCAGCAGTCCCTGAACGCGATCTGGGACGTCACCGCCAAGCCATCGCGCAACAGCGCGCTCGTGTATCTGCGCAGCCGCCTGCTGTCGCTGACCATTGTCCTCGCCATCGGGTTTATCCTGCTCGTGTCGCTGCTGATGAGCGTGGCCCTGCGCGCCGTCATGGCCTTTGCGGAACAGTGGCTGCCGGTGCCGTCCTTCGTGCTGATCGGTCTGGACCTGTTGCTGTCTTTCAGCGTGGTCGCGCTGTTGTTTGCCGCCATGTTCCGCATCCTGCCCGACGTCATTCTCGGCTGGAGGGACGTTCTCATCGGCGGTGCGATCACCGCCGCACTGTTTACCCTGGGGCGTTCGCTTATCGCGATATATCTGGCCAATACCGCGACCAGTTCAACCTACGGCGCCGCCGGCTCGCTCGTAGTGCTGCTGTTGTGGGTAAACTACTCGTCGCTGATCCTGTTGTTCGGCGCTTCCTTCACGCGCGCCCAGCTGGAAGCCAGGGGTGGTAGCATCAGGCCCAAGAGCACGGCGATTCGCGTGCACCGGCAATTGCTAGAAGACAACCCGACGCCGGAGTCGGCCTGAGCTTCTCCGGCAAACGACACGACAAGCAGAGAGGTAATGATTATGAGTGAGTATAGCCGCAGGGAGTTTATAGAACGGCTCAAGAGCCAGCTTGACGATATCGACGCGCAAATGGCCAAGTTTGAAAAACGCGCAGATGAGCTCGAGGGCGAGGCGCGCAAAGAGTATGAAAAGCGCCTGAACGACTTGCGCGAAGATCGGCGCAATGCGCAGAGGCGCATTGACGAGGCGCGCGCCGCAGGCGAGGAGCGCTGGCAGGAGATCAAAGACGAGGCCGAACACGCCTGGAAGGCGCTGGGCAATTCGATCAACTACTTCAAGTCACACTTCAAGTAGGAATGTCTGCGCGGCGGTATCAGGCTGGCTTCAGCGCAGTATTGACGTCCCGCTTGTAATCCGCGGACAGGCTGCGGACGGGCTCATGCAGCTGAGCGGGATTCACGCGTCCTGCAGCATGGCGCGAAGCCCACGGCTGAGACTGGCCACCTGCTCATGACCCGCGTCGCGCAGTATGGATACCGCCAGCGATGAGCGACGACCGGAACGACATAGCGCAACCACTGGCTGGCCGGCGGGTACTTCTGCGACGCGGTCGCGCAACTCACCCAGCGGAATATGCACGTCCACCAGAGTCTGTGCCAGCGGGCAGTCGCGCACCTCCTCCGCAAGGCGCACATCCAGCACAGTGACATCATCCACATGCTGCTCGAGCCACTCCTCGTCGATTTCCGGCACCCCGGAATACGTGAGGTGAATATCGCCCCAGTCGGGCCGGTCGGGAAGATTGCCCTGCTCCGGTGCGCCGCTGCGCATATTCGCCGGCACCGCCTCATCGATAAGCTTGGGGTGCGGGAGTTTCATCGCGTTCATGTACTCGACAAAATCGGTCTCACTGGCGCCGGCGCCGACCCGGGCGTTGAAGCGTTTCTCCTCGCCAATGGAACTGACATTGCGACCCTGGTAATCGTGCGCGGGATATACCTGACAGCTCTCCGGCAGGGCAAACAGTCTGCCGGTAATGGACTCATACAGCCGGTTCGCACTGCCCTGCTGGAAGTCACTGCGGCCGCAGCCGCGGATCAGCAGCGTATCACCCGTAAAAACCCGGCTTTCATCGGCAGTGACAAAACTCATGCAGCCATCCGTGTGACCGGGCGTGGCAATACAGCGCAGCTCCACTCCTGCAACGCCGCAGGCCTGTCCATCGTCCAGTGGCACGGTGACATTCTCTGCACCAATTGCCCTCGCCGAGGCAATATCGCATCCGGTTTCCGCGCGCAGCAGCCAGGCAGCGGTAACATGATCAGCGTGGGCGTGCGTGTCGATAACCAGCCGCAGCTCGAGGCCCAGCTCATCGACCAGCGCCAGATCGCGCTGGACCTGGGCAAACACCGGATCGATCAGCAGGGCCTCACGCGCATTTTCATCGGCCAGGAGATATGTATACGTGGAAGAGGTGCTGTCAAACAGCTGTCTGAAAATCATCAATAACACCTTTCGCGTCTGAATGTGGCAACACGTCGCACCGTCTAGCAGCCTGATATCAGGCCTCCTTAGCCAGGCGGCGTTACCTTTTGATTCCTCACAATATTAATAGAAAAGACAATGGACTCACGCCTATGAAAACAAGCCATGACTTTCTGACTGAAGCCAGATCCCGGGTTCACGAAACGCCGCTGAAACAATGCGACGCGGCGATCCCGCGGGCTGACCCGCTGATCGATGTACGCGAGCCGGACGAGCTTCATGCCGGACACCTTGCCGATCAGAACTCCGGGTTTTGGGAAAATCCCGGGAGGGTAACGTCCACGGGCGACCAGTCGCTGGCAGAATCGATCCAGCAGTTTGAATCGACCCGCAGCCAGGAACTGTCGTCCAGTGTACCGGCCTTTACAAACACCAGTCCGGGCAACTCATCGACAAACGTAAGCATCTGGCTGCCGCAATCGGGACAGAAGCCGCGATTCACGTGTGAACCGTCAGATCCTCGGCTGCTGTAAAGGCGGTAGTGTCCTCGAAGGTCTATGGCGTCCTGCGGCACCATCACGACAGTCGCCTTGCCGGACCCCGTCACTCGCTGACAGTCGCGACAGTGACAGTGCAACGCAGGTCCAGCTTGCGTTTCATCCAGTTCGTAGTGCAATTGCTTACACAGACAGCGTCCGCTGATCATTCATGCCTCCATCAACCAGTCAAACTCGCAAGACTCACACTGCATGCAGTTACTTCAACATCGCGCCCAGCGCTCAGGGATAATACCGATGTATGCAAGTGCCGTCGCTACGTGGAATAGAACTGTGGATGGTAAGTACAGGGGAGAATGGTCCGCCTCGACGTGTATCGCCGAGCCGTGTGAGTAATTCGAGATCCCGCCGGGCTCATCCAATTCGTGCGCGTCTCCCGCTACCCTGAAGATATCAATTGCTGGAAAACAGCAGGATATTGACGGACTGGAATTTATCGGACGAACTAATGGTCGGTGTGAGACCACCCGAAACGTCCAGGTAACGTACTGTTTTACCTAGTTTTTTAGCCTTTCAGCGTACTCAATATACCGTCAAAAATACCGTAAAAATGTCGGTACTTTGCCGGTTCGATTCCT
>CAYFVJ010000011.1:0-32037 GCA_964346555.1 uncultured Alteromonadaceae bacterium
CAACAACGCGGCCGAGCGTGCCGTCCGCCCGGTCGCTATCGGCCGCAAGAACTGCTTCAGTGTAGCCACGGTGCTGCAGGCGCAGCTGGAAGCGGCGCCACTTTGTCTGCGAGCCGATCAGGCCGAGATACCCGGCATCTTGTCGCGCCAGGGCTTTTTCCGCGAGCGCGTAATCCAGCGGATGCTGATGCGTCATAAAAATGTAGAAGGTGCCGGCGGGCAGGTCCGCAATTTCATCCACCGGTGTGTCAGTGACGCGTGCCGTTATATTGGGCGCGACGCTGTCCGGGAACTCGTCGGCGCGACTGTCCACCCAGTGCACCCGACACGGCAGCCCGCCGAGAATGCTCGCCAGCGCGCGGCCGACGTGCCCGGCGCCGAACAGAGCCACCTGCAGCGGTGCACCCGCAAAACATTCAAATAACACCCGCGTGTGGCCGCCGCAGCACTGGCCAAGCTTCGCGCCCAGAGGAAAATCCTCCACGCGCTGCTGATCGCTACCCGACGCCAGCATTTCGCCGGCGATCGCCATGGCGCGAAACTCCAGATTGCCACCGCCGATACTGCCCCAATTGGCGTGCTCAGCCACCACCATCTTCGTGCCCGCTGTGCGTGGCGTGGAGCCGCGGGTATGCAGCAGTGTCATCAGCACGTAAGGTATACCGGCCTGCTGTAATTCGGCGCAGGCGTCGCTCCAGTGCGTGTGCGTATGGGGTCCCCGCTCGTTGATCATGCTGCGTACTCCCGCGCCGCGCGACAGGCCGCGAGCACTCGCTCCGGAGTCGCCGGTGCATCCAGCGGCGGACTGAAGCGGTAGTCCGCGAGGCTGGCCGCGGCATCTCGCAGGGCACAGTACACCGAGATTGCCAGCATCAACGGGGGCTCGCCCACGGCCTTGGAATGGAAAATGGTGGCTTCGACGTTGGGGCTGTCCGGGAGCAGTTCGACGTTAAAGACGGCCGGCGTGTCGCCGATAGCGGGAATCTTGTAGCTCGCGGGTCCCACGGTCATCAGTCTTCCCTCCTGATTCCACGCCAGTTCCTCCGTGGTCAGCCAGCCCATGCCCTGGATAAAGCCGCCTTCTATCTGCCCGAGATCGATGGCGGGGTTCAGTGACTGGCCGACATCGTGACAGATATCCACGCGGGTGACCCGATATTCTCCGGTCAGGCTGTCCACCAGGACTTCGCTGACCGCCGCGCCATTGGCGTAATAAAAGAAGGGTCGACCCTGCGCGCGCTCGCGGTCGTAGTGGATCTTCGGTGTCCGGTAGTAACCGGTTGCCGACAGGGAGACGCGCTCTCGGTAAGCCAGCTGCACGAGGTCGGTAAAGCTTATCGTCTGTGCTCCGATCGCAACGCGGTTGTCGCGGAAATGCACGTCCGACTCACTGACCCCGTAGTAGTCGGCTGCGAGCGCGATCAGGCGTTCCTTGATGCTGCGCGCGGCATTGCGTGCGGCCATGCCATTGAGATCGCTGCCCGAAGACGCCGCTGTCGGTGAAGTATTCGGGACTTTGTCAGTCCGTGTCGCCGTACACTGAACGCGGGACAGGTCGATCTGCAGCTCACTGGCAACCACCTGCGCAACCTTGGTGTACAGGCCCTGGCCCATTTCCGTGCCGCCGTGATTCAACTGCACACTGCCATCGGTGTAGACGTGCAGCAGGGCGCCGGCCTGGTTCAATGTCTTGATTGTAAACGATATACCAAACTTGGCCGGTGTCAGGGCAAGCCCCTTTTTCATCACCGGGTTGTCGCGATTCCAGGCGGAAATGCTCTCGCGCCGTGCGCGGTAGTCGGCATTCTTCTCGAGCCGCTCCATCAGCCCCGGAAGAATATGCTGTTCGATACGCTGGCCGTAGTGGGTGGTATCAAATCCCGGTTCGTCGCGGTACAGGTTGCGTTTGCGCACATCCAGCGGGTCGGCGCCCACGTGGCGCGCGATATTGTCGAGGATATTCTCGATAGCGAGCATGCCCTGGGGCCCGCCAAAGCCCCGGAATGCAGTATTGCTGACGGTGTGCGTCTTGACACGATGGCCGACCACGTGTGCCTGGGGCAGGCAGTAGGCGTTGTCGACGTGGAACATGGCGCGATCGACAATCGCGTCCGACAGGTCCGGCGACATGCCGCAGCCCCCTGACAGGGCAATATCCAGTCCCTGTAGTTCGCCGCTGTCGTTAAAGCCGACGCGATATTGACTGAGAAAGTGGTGGCGCTTGCCGGTGGCGATGAAATCCTCGGCTCGCGCCAGGCGCAGCTTGACCGGACGGCCGCTGTGATGTGCAAGCAGGGCGGCGAGGCAGGCCCACTGATTGGCGTTTGTCTCCTTGCCACCGAAGGCACCGCCCATGCGGCGGGTGTCGAAGGCCACACGGTTCAGCGGCACACCGAGCACCTCGGCTACCAGCTTCTGCCCCTCGGACGGGTGCTGCGTGGAGCTGTACACCAGCATGCCGCCGTCTTCCTGGGGCAGCGCCAGCGACACCTGACCCTCGAGATACATCTGTTCCTGACCACCGATGCGCAAGTCGCCGCTCAGCCTGTGGTCCGCGCTCGCAATAGCGCCTTCTGCATCACCGCGACGCTGAGTGTGGCTGGGCCGTACAAAGGTGCCCGCAGCCAGGCCCGCCTCGATGTCGAGAACTGCCGGCAGTGGCTCGACAGTAGGTGTTGCCAGGCGCGCGGCGCGACGAGCCGCGGCGTAGCTTTCAGCGGCGACCGCAAACAGCACCTGACCGTGAAACTCGATCTCCCCACCGATTGCCACCATCAGGGGATCACCGGGGAATACTGGACCGATATCCGAGTGACCCGGTATATCGTCCGCCGTCACCACCGCGACAACACCCGGTGAGCGGCGCACAGCCTCGAGATCGAGGGCGGTCAGCCGGCCACTGGCAACGTTACTGATGCCGACATAGGCATGCAGCGTGGTTGCCGGTACCAGCTGATCATCGACATAGGTTGCTTTGCCGCTGACGTGTTTTGCAGCGCTTTCATGGGCCAGTGTGGCGCCCATGCCGCCCGCGGCAGCTTGCGGCACTGATTGCTCAATATGTTGTGGCAGCTTACGCATACTCGAAAACCCGCACCGATCCGATTCCCGTGTCGACCGTGTCGTAATAGAGTCGTTGCAGCAGACCTGCAGCGCATTCGAGGCGGTAGGTCGCGGTGGCCCGCAGGTCGTCTATCGGCTGAAAATCTTCCTTGAGGGCGTCGCCGGCAGTGATGGCGGTTTCCAGCGTCCATTGTTTGCCGGACAGGGCCTTTTCACAGGCCGGAGCGCGTGCCGGTGTCGCCGCCATACCACCGAACGCGACCCGGGCCTGCGCCACCACGCCATTCTCCAGTCGCAGGTGGAACACGCCGCACAGGGACGAGATGTCGTCGTCCAGGCGTTTGCTGATCTTGTAGGCCCGCACGAGCGAATCCTGCGTGGGCAGAGGAACGAGAATACGCTCAATGCACTCACCCGGCTGCAGCGCGGTGCGACGATAATCGAGGAAAAATTCACTCACGGGCAGATCGCGGCTGCCGTGCACTGAGCGCAGGCGCAGTCGTGCGTCGACGGCGAGCAGGAAGGGCGGGATATCGCCGATAGGCGAGGCAGTGCCGATATTGCCGCCCAGGGTCCCCTGGTTGCGAATCTGGCGCGAGCCGAGGCGCGCCAGGAGCTCCTTGAGATCGGGGAAGTGACGGCAGAGCAGTTCCTCCGAGTCCGCGTAGGTGACTGCTGCACCGATATGCAGCATGCCGTCTTCTTCTGCCATGGTAAGCAGTTCCGGCACGCGACCGGGGTACACCAGCACGTCGATCTCCCGCAACTGCTGGGTAATCTCCAGATGCAGGTCGGTAGACCCGGCGACAAGACGCGCCCGGGGATGCTGCGCAAGAATATCCACCAGACTCTGGAGATCAGTGGGCGCGAGATAGCGACGCCCGGCGCCACTCAGGCAGATATCCTGCGTATCGGAAGCGATCTGGCGCAGGGTCGCCGCGGTCTCGCCGGCGCGACGGGAGAAAGCATCCTCGCCGCGCGCCGCGCAGGCGGAGAGCGCGGCATCGATTATCGGCCGATAACCGGTGCAGCGGCACAGATTGCCGCCCAGCGCATCGATTACCGCATGCCGGTCGACCGCCTCCTCGCTTTTCCACAGCGCAAACAGGGACATGACGAATCCGGGCGTACAGAAGCCACACTGCGATGCATGGGCATCCACCATCGCTTGCTGTACCGGGTGCAGAGTAGCGTTCTCTGCCAGGTCATCGACGCTGATCAGCTGTTTACCGTGCAGGTTGCCGAGTGGCGTGATACAGGTGTTGATGGCCTGATAGCGCAGTTTATCGCCCTCGAGGCTTGCCGTGACCGCTGTGCACGCCCCACAGTCCCCGGAGGCGCAGCCCTCCTTGGTACCGGTCTTGCCTACCCGCTCGCGCAGGTATTCGAGCACACTGCTGTTGGGATCGGCGTCGGCGAGCGAAGTGATGCGTGTAGCGTCTAAAAATGTAAGCAACTTATGCCTCCACTGCGCTCAGCATGCCGGCGTGTTCCAGAAAGGCAATGACCTCGTCGACACCGGTGCCGTCCTTGAGATTGGTGAAAACAAAGGGTTTGTCTCCGCGCATCTTGCGCGCGTCCCGGTCCATGACAGACAGATCCGCTCCAACCAGGGGCGCGAGGTCGGTCTTGTTGATGATCAGCAGGTCCGATTTGGTAATGCCCGGGCCACCTTTGCGGGGAATCTTGTCCCCCGCCGAGACATCGATGACATACAGAGTCAGATCAGATAATTCCGGGCTGAAGGTGGCGGCCAGATTGTCACCGCCACTCTCGATAAGCAGCAATTCCAGCCCGGGTATTTCTCCCTGCAGTTGCGCCACCGCCGATAGGTTCATAGAGGCGTCTTCGCGAATGGCGGTGTGCGGGCAGCCACCGGTTTCCACGCCGACGATGCGATGGGCGGCCAATGCGTCGTGGCGCAGCAGAAATTCCGCGTCCTCGCGTGTGTAGATATCGTTCGTGATCACAGCCAGGTTATAGCGGTTTTTGAGTTTTTCGCACAGCAGGCGCACCAGTGCGGTCTTGCCCGACCCGACGGGTCCGCCGATGCCAACGCGTAGTGGCGGTTTCTGCATGGTTTCAATTCCTCAGCAGTTCATTTCAATGGATAGCGGTTCAATGATAACGGTCCAGTCTGCCTCATGAACGGAACAGGCGCGCATGTTGCTGCTCGTGCGCGGCAGAAGCCATGGCCAGCCCGGGCAGGCTGCCGCCGAGATCGCGGTCGGCTAGAGTGCGCGCGCGCTCACATGCCTCGGCGATTCGCGGCATCAGGGCGAGCAGGTGCCGCTGGGCTGCCGTCTGGCCTAGGGGTACCAGTTTGGTCGCGGCGGTGACCTGGTTTTCCAGCCAGCTCCAGGCGTATCCGGGCAGGGCATCGATTGCCTCGATCTGCCAGAAGTTGCAGGCGCGGGCAAACTGGCAGGTATAGCCCGGCGGTGAGTGCAATGCGCTATCCGGGGCGCCAAGGTCATTCAGCAGGCGCCATAGAGCGAAGCCCATCTGCTCGTCCTCCAGGAGCAGTTCACTGGTTTCGCGGCTCGCGCGCAGCCAGTCATTCCAGTAAGCCAGCGCGCCTGAGTCTGCACACTGCCAGGCGTCCAGGCAGCGCAGCAGCACCGGTAGGTCCGTGCGCGCAAGCCCCTCAGTGAGCAGACCGCTGAACCAGTCATCCAGCGTATCGGGCTCAGCCAGCCAGCCGTTCTCGATGGCAGACTCCAGTCCCTGGGAGTAGGCATAGGCACCGATAGGCAATGCAGGGCTGAGCAGGTGCCAGAGATGCAGCTTCGAATCAGTCATGGTTGTGGCTGTGTGCGCTTTCTGCCGTATTGCCGTGTTCATGTGCATGGATGTGCTCTTGCCCATGCTGGTGGCCGTGGCCGTGCGCGCCCTGCCCGTGGTATGCGCCTTGTTCGGGGTTGAATGGCGCCAGAGTGTGGCGCACATCCAGGCCCAGGCCGACCAGCATAGCGTCGAGCACGCTGTCGCACTGGTAGCGTAGCCGGCCGCTGGCGATATCCAGCGGTACGTGGCGGTTACCCAGGTGATAGGCGGCGCGGCTGATCAGCAGGGCGTCCTCGCTGGCGACCTCAGTGACCTCCTCGGCGGCAGAGCATATGCCGACTACGGTACCATCGGTGCAGATCAGGCAGTCGCCGTCGCTGAGCACGTTGCCGCGCGGCAGGAACCAGCCCAGCTCGAGTCCGCAGTCTGTGCGCGTGCGATAGCGGCTCTTGCGACGCTGCTCGAATGTCAGGGTCATTTTGCGGGTCGGCTCAGATGCAGAGGTCTCGGCCCCGGGCAGGCAGCGCTGTATGTGGGTCGCTTCGAGCATCAGAACAAGTGGTAGAGCTGGGCCATCGGCAACACGCTGGCGGGCTCACAGGTCAGCAACACGCCATCGGCGCGCACTTCATAAGTCTGCGCGTCGACCTCCATGTGTGGCTGGTAGCTGTTCAGCAGCATATCCGCCTTACGCACGCTGCGGCAGCCACTGACGGGTACCAGCCGACGCTGTAGCCCCAGTGAGTCGCCAATGCCGGCGTCCAGGGATGCGTGGCTGACAAAGCTGACCGCGGTTTCCGTGCAGGCACGGCCGTAGGCGCCAAACATGTAGCGGTAATGTACGGGTTGCGGTGTGGGGATAGAGCCGTTGGGATCCCCCATGGGCGCCGCTGCGATCGCGCCGCCCTTGATGATCAATGCCGGTTTTGCCCCGAAGAACGCCGGTGACCACAGGCACAGATCCGCCAGCTTACCCACCTCCAGCGAGCCCACCTCGTGGGCGATGCCGTGAGCCAGTGCCGGGTTGATGGTGTATTTGGCGATGTAGCGCTTGGCCCGGAAATTGTCGGCATCCGTGTCCTCGGGCAGCAGGCCACGCTGTACCTTCATCTTGTGTGCGGTCTGCCAGGTGCGGCAGATGACCTCGCCGACGCGGCCCATGGCCTGGGAATCCGAGGCGATGATGGAAAATGCGCCGAGGTCGTGCAGGATATCCTCGGCGGCGATAGTCTCCTTGCGGATACGCGAATCTGCAAAAGCCACGTCCTCGGGGATGTCCGGGTCGAGGTGGTGACAGACCATGAGCATGTCCAGGTGCTCGTCAACGGTGTTCACGGTGTATGGGCGCGTCGGATTGGTGGAGGAGGGCAGCACATTGTCCGCGCCACAGGCCTTGATAATATCCGGCGCGTGGCCGCCGCCGGCACCCTCGGTGTGGTAGGTGTGAATAGTGCGACCGGCAATAGCGGCGAGCGTATCCTCGACGAAGCCCGATTCGTTCAGGGTGTCGGTGTGTATTGCTACCTGAACGTCGAATTCCCCCGCCACCGAGAGCGCGTTGTCGATGGCCGCCGGCGTCGTGCCCCAGTCTTCATGCAACTTGAGCCCTAGGGCGCCGGCTGCGATCTGCTCGCGCAGCTGCAGCGGCAGGCTGGAGTTGCCCTTGCCCATGTAGCCAAGGTTCATCGGGAAAGCCTCGGAGGACTGCAGCATCTTGCCGATATGCCAGGGCCCTGGCGTGCAGGTGGTGGCGTTGGTGCCGGTGGCGGGCCCGGTGCCGCCGCCCAGCATCGTGGTGATGCCGCTCATCAACGCCTCTTCGATCAACTGCGGGCAGACGAAGTGGATGTGCGCATCGATACCGCCGGCGGTGAGGATCTTGCCCTCGCCGGCGATGACCTCGGTGCCTGCGCCGATCGGCAGAGTGACGCCGGGTTGCACATCGGGATTGCCGGCCTTGCCGATCCCGCTGATGCGTCCGTTCTTGATCGCGACGTCGGCTTTAACGATCCCCCAGTAATCGAGAATCAGAGCGTTGGTGATGACCGTGTCGGGGACCTGTGCGCAGGGCAGTTGACTCTGGCCCATGCCATCGCGGATGACCTTGCCGCCGCCAAACTTTACCTCGTCACCGTAGACTGTGTGGTCCTCTTCAACGCGGATCCACAGCTCTGTGTCGCCCAGGCGTACCCGGTCACCGGTAGTCGGGCCGTACATGCCGGCATAGGCACGACGGTCGATGCGGCTCACGACAGCGCTCCCATCACTTCGCCGCGGAAACCATAGACCTTGCGCTCCCCCGCGTAGGCCACCAGCTGGACTTCACGGGTTTGCCCGGGCTCAAAGCGGATGGCACTACCGGCGGGCACATCCAGTCGGTAACCGCTGGCCGCGGCGCGGTCGAACGACAGTGCCGGATTGGCTTCGGCGAAGTGGTAGTGTGAGCCGACCTGAACCGGGCGATCGCCGCGATTGCCGACACTGAGGGTCAGGGTCTTGCGATCGGCGTTCAGCTCGATCTCCCCAGCCTGTATAGCCATTTCCCCGGGTATCATCAGTGCTTCTCCCTGGTACCTGTCAGACGATTGGATCATGCACGGTCACCAACTTGGTGCCGTCGGGGAAGGTCGCTTCCACCTGCACCTCGCGGATCATTTCCGGCACACCCTCCATGACATCATCGCGCCCCAGGATGGTGCGACCCGCACTCATCAGGTCCGCGACCGACTGGCCGTCGCGGGCACCCTCCATGATCGCGGCACTGATAAGCGCCTGAGCCTCCGGGTAATTCAGCTTCAGACCGCGTGCCTTGCGCCGCTCTGCGAGCAGGGCGGCAGTGAACAACAACAACTTGTCCTTGTCACGGGGTGTCAGTTCCATGGCGTGATCCGTCTTCGATTCATTCCAGCTCTCAATCAATACGCTTTGCAGCAACTGTGCCAGAGCGTGGCGTTGCCGGCCAAAACGTCAGGTATACCATATGCGCGGTACCACGGCATCCTTATCCAGCAGTGTCGATCGCAGACCGGCCCAGATAGCCGCCAGCCCCGACCGGGCCTGTGTCGCGGACGGGCCGAGGTAACGGCCGACCAGCAGATCGGCCCTCTGGGTCAGACTGAAGCGATGGTTGGGAGCGTAGCCCGCCTGCACCCTGGCCAGCAATGCTTCCCGTGCATCCCGTCCCAAGGTGACGTTGGCGACCAGAGTGCCCACGGTATCCGCCCCGTTCAGGCCCCAGGGCGCCTGCAGCAGGCGTGCGCCCGCCTGCAGGAAATTGCGCTCGACAAACCACGGGCGGCCCTCTCTCAGGATCTTAAACTGTTGCTCGCAATGACCACTGACAAAGGGCTGCTCGCCGACCGCGCGACCGAGAGCGACGATATCCCAGGCGCAGAATCGGGCGCTACGCGCGACGTCAAGCCGGGTTTCGATGCTCGCCTGCGCGCCGGAGAACACAATCGTTTCCTGCGGCAGCCATTCCAGCACAGAATCCTCCGCGACCTCCAGCCGCGCGCTTTGACGCTGTTGTTGGGCGCTGTCGCCGACCGAGTAAAAACGCCCGGCGGATGGTGTCGTAACCAGCCCACGGGCACCGGACCGCGTGCTGATGTTCATGTCCAGTGCGTCGCCGAGCACCATGCCCCCCGGCGGATGCAGGAGGTAGATATGGGCGGTGCCGTCTGCCTCGGGGTGAAAAGGACGCTGCAGTCGCAGGGGACCGCTGTGGCGGCTGTGGGCGACAACCGTTTTCGCCCCGGACTGCGCCAGTTCGATATCGATTCGCGCGTGCCAGTGCCTGGTACTGCAAGCCGCAGACATAGCCCGGTTCACTGTCGAGGCCTCGATACCGGCAGCCTCCCGGGCTCAGGGCGCCGGTGCTTCGGTCAGGCTTTGATACAGAGACTTGCGAGGCCGGGCGAGCACGCGCCGCAGCATGGGCTCAAAAAACGCGAGAGAGTAGGTCTCGGCTTCCGGGTCGAAGGCCGGCGCGTCGTAGCGCTCGATGAATTCCCGCGTGCGAGCATAATGGGGATGGTCCTCAAACTGCCTGTGCATGTCGCGGTCTAGGCCCAGGTGATGAAAAAAATAATAGCCCTGGAAGATCGCGTGGTGCTTAACCATCCAGTGATTTTCCTCAGACACAAAAGGCTCTAGCATAACCGCGGCGACGTCCGCGTGATTATACGTGCCCAGCGTATCGCCGATATCGTGAAGCAGGGCGCACACCACGTACTCCTCGTCGCGCCCATCTTTGTGCGCGAGCGTGGCAGTCTGCAGACAGTGCGTGAGTCGATCCACCGGGAAGCCCCCGCAGTCGCCATCCAGCAGTTTCAGGTGCTCCATGATGCGATCGGGCAGCGCTGCGGCAAAAGGGGCGAACTCGCCGGCGATCACCGCCCAATCCTCGGCGGTGCCATCCTTCATGTGGTGAAACCGGGCGCGTTCGCGGTTATCGCTGGTCATCAGGACCTCCATCGCTTTCTCGAGTTTGCTCTTCGGACGCCTTCTTCTTTTCCTCCAGCCGGTCACCGAAGCGCATGCCCCCGCTGCACGCTCTGTAGAACAGGCCGATACCGACGATCAGCAACACAATCAGGAAAACGGCAAGCGGCGGATTCATTGCGCTCTCCAGCGTCGAGTTACTTGTATCATCACGTTATTTCCTCGCTGTTACTAAAATCTATATTTTATACGCATGTCAAAGCGTCTCTCAAGCTGACGCAGCAACACGAGCGGCTGAACGATACGGTCGGCCGAACGATACGCAGAGGACGGCACACCTTCGCTTTACGTCAGCGCGCGGGATTAACCCAGCACCATGCCGGGGGAGGGCTGATCTGCTATCCTGCGACGTTTGCCGGGAGACAGCGATATGCAAAGCCATTCCGCCGCCCTGATCGCGTTGGCGCTGACCGGCGCGTCTGTCGTGACGCTGGCGCAGACGCAGATGGAAGAGATCGTCGTCAGCGCCAGTCGCGTCGAGCGGCAGCTCGGGCAGGTGCCTATGGCGGTCAGCCTGGTCAATCTTCGCGATATCCAGCTGGGCCGCCAGGAACTCGGTCTGGACGAATCGCTGATGCGTGTTCCCGGCCTGTTCATGCAGAACCGCTACAACTTTGCACAGGATCTACGCGTGTCCATCCGCGGCTTCGGGGCGCGCGCGAGCTTCGGCATGCGTGGCATCAAGGTGTTCACCGATGGCATACCCGTTACGCTGCCGGACGGGCAGAGCGGAACCGATGACCTGGATATCGGTTCGGCCGAACGGATCGAGGTCATCCGGGGGCCTGCGGCATCCCTGTACGGTACGGCGTCCGGCGGCGTGATCAGCGTGACCACCGAAACGCCCCCGCAGGATCCGTTCATAGAGACACGATTCACTTTCGGTGACTATGGGCATCGCAAGTACCAGGCAAAACTTGGCGGCAGTGCGGGAAACCTGGGCTATCTGGTGAACGTCTCACACATGGAAATGGACGGCTACCGGGATTTCTCTGGGGTCGAACACCGGCTCATCAACACCAAGTTCACCTACGAGCTGGATGAGACCGCTGATCTGACCGTGATCGCCAGTGCCGTGGATTCGCCGCGAGCACAGGACCCCGGCGGTGTCACCCGCGCGGACGCCGCGGCGGACCGCCGGGGTGCGCAGCCGCGCAACACCAGCTCAGCGGCGGGAGAAGCGTTCGAGCAGCAGCGCCTCGGTCTGGTCTACAACAAGCGCATCGGCGAGAAGCACGACCTCACGCTGCGCAGCTATTCCCTGTGGAAGGACTTCCGGACGTTTATACCGATCGGGTCCCACATTCCCTTTGTCCCCGATGATGGCGTTGTTCAGTTTGACCGCGAGCACTACGGCGCCGGTGCTCTTTACACCTATACCGACTCACTGGCCGGTCTGCCCAACCGCTTTTCGCTCGGTGTCGATGTAGACGTGCAGCGCGACGACCGCCAGCGCTTTATCAACAACGCGGGGGTCCAGGGCGCCCGCGTATTCGATCAGCTGGAAAAGGCGGAATCTCTTGGAGTGTATTTCCGCAATGAAACCGAATTGACCGAGGCGCTGACCCTGAGCGTCGGTGGACGTCTCGACAGCCTCGACCTGAGTATCGACGACCGCTATCTGGTGAATGGCGACCAGAGCGGCGGTATCGATTTTGATGAGTTCAGCCCGGCCGTGGGCCTGATGTGGAACCTGTCTGCGGCACTCAATCTGTACGGCAACTATGCTACGTCCTTCGAGACACCCACCTTTACCGAGCTCGGGTCGCCGGCACAGGACCTGAATGTCAATCTCGGCGGCTTTAACAATGTCGGCGCGCAGGAGGCGACCAGCCTGGAAATCGGCGCAAAGGGCATGCTCTTCGGGGACCGGGTGTTCTACGACATGGCGGCGTACACGATGGATGTCGAAGATGAGATATCCAACGTGGTGAGCATTGCCAATCGCGCCTTTTTCGAGAACGCAGATACCGACCGCCACGGCATCGAGGCGCAGCTCCAGGTGCAGCTGACTGACCAGCTCGACCTGACCGGCGCCTACACTTATTCAGACTTCACGTTTGACAGTTTCGACGGCAAACCGAATGCCGTGGGTCAACGCGTTCCCGGCATACCGAAGCACCTGTTCTATGCCGAACTGGCCTATACCCGCGCGTCGGGCTTCTTTGCTATCTGGGACATGCAGTGGGTCGGGGATTTCTATGCCGACAATGCCAACGCCGACAAGGTGGATTCCTATCGGGTGTCGAATGTGCGCCTGGGTGCAGAGCGGCAGCTCGGCGGCGTCACCGTCGCCCCTTTCTTTGGCATCAACAATCTCTTCGACGAGGATTATTTCTCCAACGTCCGCGTCAACGCCTTCGGTGGGCGGGCCTTCGAGCCGGCACCCGAGCGGCACGTCTACGGCGGCGTGCGAATCCGCTTCTGATTCGCTGCGCCTGGAGGCGCTCTTCCCTTACGCGAGAATGCGCTCGCGCTGATACAGCCGCACGGACATGGCGAGGAACACCAGGGCCAGGGCGATCGACCCCGCCGCGGACAGCGCCAGGTAGTGCAGCGGGACGCCGTCGCCAAACACCGCGAGCTCCATGATCTGGAACTGGCTGAGCAGTGGCACCAGCATGCTGGCCGCATTCAGCGGCAGCGACAGGAACTGCAGCGAAAAGAACGGGATGATCGGCAGCAGCATGGCAAAGCTGAGATGTGTCTGCGCCTCCTTGGTGTTCCGGGTGAAGGCGGCGACCGCCATCATGAAACCGCCGATCAGGAGGGCGGTGGGGATGTTCGACAGCAGTGCGATGCTGAAAGTCGATACCCCGAGCTGCAGGTTGCCATCCAGCAGATCGGGGGGTAGGAGCTTGAACAGCGCGAACGTCGACAGCAGGGGCAACAGCAGCGCGAGGCCGACAAATGCCAGTATCGCGGTGTATTTGCCCAGTACGATATGGTGCCGTCGCAAAGGCAGGCTGAGCAGGGGCTCCAGGGAGGCGCGTTCGCGCTCGCCCGCGGTGGTATCCACGGCCAGGTAGTAGCCGCCCATCAGCATCGAGAACATCAGTAGAAAGGGTACCAGGTAGGCGATGAACAGCAGGTCGCGGGGTGTATCGGACTGATCGCGTTCGCTGATATCGAGTGGCTTGAAAACCTGGCTGTCGATACCCCGGCTGGCAAAGCGCAGGGCGCGGATCTGCCCGGAATATTCCTCGAGTACGGCCTTCAGCTGGCGCCGCCGCTTGTTCGACTCGTCCTCACCGCTGGCATAGTAGATCGACAGCGGTGCCGGTTCACCGCGGGAAAAGTGCTTTGCGTAGCTGGCGGGAATCGACAACACTGCGGGCAGTTCGCCGGCGACCAGCTGCTCCAGGTAATCCCGTGGGGCATCGACGGCATCCAGGTTGTGACGACGCAGGAACTGCAGCAGTCCGGGTGCATGCGAGCTGCCGTCGACGGCAATCTCTGTGGGTGAACCGAAATCGATGCTGTAGCGGTCAATGCTGTAGAGCATGGGGCCGACCATGATCAGCGGCAGAAGCAGAGGACCGTAGAGCAGCGCGAAGAACAGGGAGCGGCGGTCGCGAAGGTTATCCCTTACCTCCTTTTTGACCATGGTCCATACGGGGCTCATGGGTCCGCCTCCGCCCGCCCGCCCATAGCCACGACAAAGGCATCCTCCAGGTCCTCCCGGCCCGTTGCAGCAAGAATCTCCGCAACGCTTCCCGAGGCTGCGATCCGACCGTCGCTGATGATCGCGACATGGTCACTCAGCCGCTCGATCTCCTGCATGATATGGCTGGAGATCAGCACGCAATGGCCGGCATCGCGCAATTGCCGCAGCAGCGCGCGCAGGCTGCGGGTTGCCATGACGTCCAGGCCGTTGGTGGGCTCGTCTAGAATCAGCGTGCGCGGCTGATGGATCAGTGCCCGCGCCAGCGCCACCCGGGTGCGCTGGCCCTGGGAAAAGCCCTCGGTTCGCCGTTCCGCGAAAGCCTGCAGCTGCATCAGATCGATCAGCTCCTGCGCCCGCCGTTCACTGTCGCGTCTGGGCATACCGCACAGCTGTGCATAATAGACCAGGTTCTCGCGGGAGGTCAGGCGCGGGTAGAGACCGGCGTTGTGGGGTAGAAAGCCGATCTGCCGGCGCACGGCTAACGGATCGGCAGTTACCTCGTGGCCATCCACGGTGGCGCTACCGGCATCCGGGCGCAACAGGCTGGCGAGGATGCGCAGCGTGGTGGACTTGCCGGCACCGTTGGGACCCAGCAGGCCGGTAATCCGGCCATCCCTCGCGGAGAAACTGATCTCCGTTATCGCGTCGATCCATTCGCCGCGTGATCCCTGTTTGCGGAACGCCTTGGACAGCTGTCTCGCTTCGATCATGCCGGATTCTCTCAGGGCGTGGGGCCATTGAAGTTGATGAACAGCGGTGTCGGCCGCAGGCGCTGCAGGCAGGCTGTCTCCAGACCCTCTGCCCGTTCCGTGGCGATGAACTGCGCGATGATGCCCGGTATGCAGCCGCGCGGGCTGACAAAGTGTCCCTGCCCGGGGGCAACCAGATGCCGCGCGCGGGGCAGGTGCGCGAGCACGGCCTCGGCGTAGGCCGGTGGCGTGATCGGGTCTGCCTCGCCGGTAAGCAGCAGGGTGGGAATGTCCGCGGTCACCGGGGTGCGAAGGTTTGGGTCCATGCGCCCGCGCGGCCAGACATCGCAGGTGACTTTCAGCACGCGGACCACCAGGTCACCCATATACGTGGCTGCGAGCGCCTCGCGCTGCCGATCGTCCAGCGCAAAAAAAGGAACATCCTCGGTGCAGACCACGGCGTTGTGCATCCCGATGGCCAGCGTTTCCGCCAGTTTCTCTGCCAGCGCGTCCGCGGTGCGCGCCAGCGCCGTGAAGTTGTCCCGTGCATAGGCCTGGTACATCATAGGTGGCAGGGTGGCGAGCTGCTCCGACTGATACAGGGCGAGACGCAGAACGCCGACGAGATGCGCCCGGGTAAAACGCATATCGCGAACGCCACCGGTGCGAACGTCCTGAAAGCGGATGTCCAGCGGCGCGGCATCCAGGCGCGTGAGCAGCGAGTCCAGGCCCTCGGCAAGATCCGGGAAAGCCCTGCTGCAATCGTTGTCATCGGCGCAGCGCGCGAGGAAGGTGTCCAGCGCCCGCTGGCTCTGCATGGCGATTTCCGGGCCCAGCGCCGCGTCTGCCGGAACCACGGAATCGAGTACCGCCGTGCGGATTACCTGCGGGTGCCGGCGCATGTAGTGTTGCACGACGCGGGTTCCGTAGGATACGCCGAACAGGTGCCAGCGGGGCGCGTCGAGGGCGCGTCGCACTTGTTCCAGATCGCGGATGGCGACACTGGTGGTGTACTGTTCGGGATTGCCGTCAAACTGATCCAGGCACGCTTGTGCGGATGCGAGGATCTCCCCGGGATCGGGTTCCACCTGCATCAGGGCCGCGTCTCCCAGATCGCAGTGCTGCGGATTGGACCCCCCGGTGCCGCGCTGATCCACCAGGTAGATGTCCCGCTTGCGCGCCACGGCGGGCAGCATGCGATCCAGGTATAGGAACGCTTCGCTCGCCGCCTGCCCGGGTCCGCCGGCAATCGCCAGGAGCGGTGCCTCGGTGCCCCTGCCATCGCGGGCGGCGAGGCGGACGACACGCAGCGATAGATGTTCGCCGATCGGGTTGTCATAATCCTCGGGAACAGAGAGCGTGGCGCAGTCAACGCGACGACTGCGCTCATGACTTCTGAGTTCGCAGTCGCGAAAGCTAAGATCGTCGCTCGCCGCGACAGCGTTTTCACCCAGAGACTCGACATCGGTGTCGACCGAGCCAGACGCGCCGAATGCGGCGCATGTCAGCGCGATTAGCGCAGCTGCGCAGTAAATACCTTGTAAATGCATATTAGCCGGGCCGAGGGTCAACGCACGCAGGATAGCTCGAACCAGATTATGGTGTGCTAAAAGTGTTTTCAATGGCCGGATTCGGCGGCCCGTAGTTTAACCTGCGAGCTCGCCAGGCTTGGTCGCCATCCTTTTTGGCGTTACGATGCGCGCATGTGGAAATTTTATGGTCAGCAGCGTCCCGACTTTGCTCACGAGCCCGGCCCGGGCCAGGAATCAGTCTGGGATTATCCGCGGCCGCCGGAACTGGTCGCCACCGACGAGTTGGTGGAGGTCAACGCTCACGATAGTCCCCTGGCGAGCAGCCGGTCTGCGCTGCGTGTGCTGGAAACGGCCAGCCCACCGACCTACTATGTGCCGGCCGGAGATATCGACTGGCGATTACTGGTTGCCACAGATCACAGGTCGTTCTGCGAATGGAAAGGCAGAGCAAGCTATTATGCACTGGCAAGCGACCCCGCGGGTGGCCCGGTGGCATGGCTGTATGCGAATCCCAGTGAGCGCTTCGCCGCTATCCATGAGCACGTATCGTTTTACCCCAACCGCGTTGGCTGCTTTGTCAATGGCGCAAGCGTACAGGCGCAGGCGGGGTCGTTTTACGGCGGGTGGATCACCGATCGCGTTGTCGGACCATTCAAAGGTGCGCCGGGCACGGAGCACTGGTAAAGAGGTCGAGTGCGTCGGACTCCCGGGCGACACGCCCTCGCAACATAACTTTCTGCGCAGACCGATGATCGGGACCGGCCGTGTCCCGGTGGTAGGATGGCGTGTGGCTGATTGTTCTGTGATGGCAAAAAATTGCATATGCCGGGCATTGCCGGTCGCCCGTGCATGCTGACTGTAACGTCGCCTTGCGAACCGGCGGGTATCCGGGCTGCATGTGTGACGCTCGCACTCGCAATGTGTGTCCTGTTTCTCTGTGGCGTATCGTCTCGGGCTGCTGCGGAGACCGGTCTGGCCGTCGAACTGTCGGGCGTGCGCGGCGACCTTCGCGACAATATCGAGGCACATCTCGGTATCCTGAAGGCGCGGGAACGTGACGGCAGTGACGGCTCACCGGCGCTGACGGCGAAGGCCATCCGTCGACTTCACAAGGCGGCACGTGAGGACATAAAGGCCGCGCTGCAGCCGTTCGGCTATTATTCGCCGGAAATTACGGCAACGCTGGAACGTGGCGACGATGAGTGGCAGGCACGCTATGTTGTCGACCCCGGGCCGGCGACCCATCTGCGCGAAGTCGTTATCGGCATACAGGGCGAGGGCCGGGAAGAGCCGGCGCTTCAGCACCTGATCAGTGAGGCCGCCATCACTCCTGGCGACAGACTCAAGCATCCGGTTTATGAGGAGCTCAAGGGCGCACTGCGCAGCGACGCCTATGCGCTCGGTTATCTGGACAGCGATTACCGTCGCAGCCGGATCGCCATTTACCCTGAACAGCGCGCGGCGGATGTTGACCTGATGCTGGATACCGGCCCGCGCTTCTATTTCGGCGACATCACCATTGAACAGAGTATTCTTTCCCGGACTTTCATGGACAGGTTCCTGTCGATCGATGCGGGCGAACCGTTTGAGCCGCGACGGCTGACGGAACTTCAGCTCGCGCTGACCGACAGCCCCTACTTCAGTCAGGCAGAGGTGACGATTCAGCGCGATCTGGCAAAAGATCAGCGCGTTCCCGTCAAGGTTGTGACCACCCCGTCGAATTCGCAGCGCTACGAAACGAGCCTCGGATACGGTTCGGATACCGGCCCCCGCGGGGGAGGCGGTATTCTTTGGCGCCGCATCAATCGGCACGGACACCAGTTCCGCATGGACATGCGTCTGTCGGCTATTCAGTCGACACTGGCATCCCAGTACAAGATGCCGACAGGCGACGTGGGCAGCGATTATCTTGACTTCACTGCAGACTCAGCGACGCGCAGCATCAATGATATTGATGCCACCCGCTACGCAGTGGGCAGTAGCCTGAACCAGAATCGCTGGGGCGGCCGGCGTCGCGCCTCTGTTGCGCTCCGGCATGAGGTCTGGGGCTTTGGAGACAAGCCCAACGACGAGACTACCCTGCTGATTCCCCGTCTGGAGTATTCGCGCATCGACGCCGACGATCCGCTGTTTACCCGCCGAGGCTACAGCGCAAAGGTCGTCCTGCAGGGTGCGGTGGAGAATGTGTTGTCAGACGCGTCCTTCGTGCAGGCCAGGATCAGCGGTCGATTGATCACGTCGCTGGGAGAGCGCGGCAGGCTGCTGCTGCGCGGCGAGTACGGTGCCACGGCCACTGATTCATTCAATCGTCTGCCGCCCTCCCAGCGTTTCTTCAACGGCGGTGCGCAGGCTGTCAGGGGTTACGGCTTCGAGGATCTCAGTCCCCGGGACGATCAGCGCAATCGCATCGGCGGACGCTATCTCGGGACAGTGAGTGTCGAGGTGGATTACCTCGTGTATGGCAATTTCGGCCTCGCCTTGTTCGTCGATTCGGGTAATGCCTCCGACAGCGCGGACATAGACTGGAAAACCGGTGCCGGCCTGGGACTTCGCTACAAGACACCGGTCGGTATGTTCCGACTGGATCTCGCACATCCCTTCGATGATCCGGATTCCTCCTTCGCCTTTCACATCAGCTTCGGGCCAGACCTGCAGTGACGCGCCGTATCCTTGCCACCACCGGATTGTGCCTGGCGGGCCTGCTGATCGTGGTTTTCCTGCTGCTGGCCTGGATCCTAGGAACACAGAGCGGCAGCCGGATGCTCTGGCGTGGCGTCTCCGGGGCTGTCGATGGGCTCACGGCCGAGGCGGTCGACGGCCGCTTCGGTGGTCCACTGACCCTGCGCGGCCTGCGCTTCGAAAACGACGATGTGCGTCTCAGCATCGGTTCGCTGCAGCTGAACTGGGCGCCGGGCAGTCTGCTGGGCGGCGCCGTGATCCTGGAAACCCTGCACGTGGACGATGTTGCCTTAACGCAGTTGAAGCCGGCGCCCCCCTCGGATGATACAGCGCCCTTCGAGCTTCCCCGGAGCCTGTCACTGCCTGTGTCGATCGAGTTGCGTGACATTGCGGTGAGTTCCTTCGAGTATCGCCCGGCGCCCGAGGCTGAACCGCTGCGCGTGGACGAGGCGATGCTGGTGGCCAGCTTTCGCGGCACCGACCTGTCGATCGATCACCTGTCCGCTCAGGGCCCCTTGTTCGGCTTGCGTGCCAGAGCCAGCGCGCGCACCCGGAATGATTATCCCTCGACTGCAGCGCTGGAATGGCAGGCGTCGCCACCCGATCTGGCCCCCTTGAGCGGCGAATTGTCCATCGAGGGTAACTTGTCGTCCCTGCGTGTGGAGCAGACCATCGACGCCCCCTACAACGCCGCGCAGCGAATCGAGCTGCAGGACCTGCTCGGGGACCTGCGTCTCAATGCTCGCGTCGAACTCGATAACAGTCGC
Source organism: uncultured Alteromonadaceae bacterium (assembly GCA_964346555.1). Classification (GTDB taxonomy): domain Bacteria; phylum Pseudomonadota; class Gammaproteobacteria; order Pseudomonadales; family Halieaceae; genus Chromatocurvus. The sequence goes on from CAYFVJ010000011.1 coordinate 19,688, forward strand.
TTACAGGTGGTAGCCGCGACGCTACCGGCGATGGGTCTGAGCGGCGAAGTGGTGGCTGAGGGGAGCCTTGCCGACCTGGCGTACCGGGCGCAACTCGATGCAGATACCGAGGAATTCGGTGCGCTCGCGCTGCTGGCCCGCGGCGGCTTCAGCGACCAGGTGGTGACGCTGGCGCAGCTGCAGCTCACCCGGACCCCCGGGGATGCCCGTTTTGATCTGACAGGACGCGCAGATCTCCAGGGTTCTGCATCGACCGTCGATATTCAGGGCGACTGGCGCGGACTGGCGTGGCCGCTGGTCGGCGAGCCGCAGATCACCAGCGAGACCGGTCAGTTTACGGTCGCCGGCAGCGTCAATGACTACCGTGCCACCCTGCGGACCGCGCTCGACGTGCCCGGACAGACCGCCGGCGAGCTGTCACTGTCCGGGCGTGGCGACAGCGAGGCGTTTGAACTCGCAGAGCTGCAGCTGTCGCTCCTCGATGGCTCTCTGCAGGGTCGCGGCAATGTGCAGTGGAGCCCGCAGCTGCGGGGCGCGGTCGACCTTGCGGGCGAGGCGCTGAATCCCGCTGTGCTGGCGCCGGATTACCCCGGTGAGCTGGCTATCGCGCTGCGCGCTGAGGGCGGTGTCACGGACGGCGCCGTCACGGCAGACATAGAAACGCTGTCGCTTGAGGGAATATTCCGCCAACAGCCGCTGGATGTACAGTTGCGGGGCGAACTCCAGGGTGCGCAAGTCGACCTGGAAAACCTGGTGGTGCAGTCCGGACAGACACGCATCAGCGCACAGGGGCGCGTCGGCGACAACATGGACCTGCAGTGGGACATCGACAGCCCCGATCTCGGCGACTTGCTGCCCGGCGCGACGGGGTCACTCACGGGGGAGGGCCGTGTTGCCGGTCGCCTGGCGCTCCCCGCCGTGCGCGGTGGCCTGCAGGGCCGGGCCATCGCCTATGGGGATTACCGGCTTGAACGCCTGTCGCTGGAGCTGGATGTCGATCTGGAGCGCGAGGCCCCATCGCGGCTGGCGCTGACGCTCGAACAGGCCCTGGTCGGCGCTACCCGCATAGACACACTCAGCGTCACCGGCGCGGGCAGGCGCGGGGATCATCAACTGACTTTTCAGCTCGACAGCCCGCAGGGTGTCGCAGGCCTGAGCCTGACCGGTGACCTCGGCGAAAGCGACTGGCAGGGTGAGCTGACTGACGGTGAGTTGCGTTATGCGGAACTCGCCCCGTGGAGCCTTGTCGGCCCGCAGACTGTGCGCATCGCTGCGCGGGAACAGCAGCTGGAGCGCGGCTGCTGGCGCAATGCGGAGTCGCGTCTCTGCCTGCAGGGGCGTCGCGCCGACGGTGACCTTGACGCGGCGGTGGATCTCGAGGCGTTTGCGCTGGATTATCTAGGCCCCCTGATGCCTGAAGCCATTGCCCTGGCGGGGACCCTGGGAGCCCAGGCGCGTATTCGCCAGGCTGCCGGCATGCCACCGGAACTCGAGGTCGGGCTGGACACCGGCCTTATCGAACTGCGCACGGGCACGGCTGCAGAAGAGCCCGATGAGCTGTTGCTTGGCATCGACCCGTCCCGGGCCAACGTGACCTACGGCGACAGCGGCTTGCTGGCTGAGCTTTCCGTGCCCTTCACGGGTGGCGGCGGCATCGACGCCAGGGCACAGGTGGATGCGGGTGATAAGCCCCTGGCCGAGCGTCCCCTGCGTGGAACATTGACGCTGGCGCTTGCGGATATCGGTTTTCTGAGCGCGCTGTCATCGGAGATCGAACAGGCAACCGGCACGCTGAGCGGCGATATCGATCTCACCGGAACGCTGGCCAAAGTACTGCCGGAGGGTAAGATCCGGCTGGCGGACGGGTCGCTCGCATTGGCCGCCCCGGGCCTGAATATCGACGGGATCGACCTGCTTGTCAGCAGCAGTAGTGGAAGCGCGCTCGAGTTTGAAGGCCAGGCGAGCTCGGGTCGGGGAACGTTGCGCCTTGGCGGTTCAGCCCGGCTCGATGGTGCCAGGAGCGTGGCCGATATCGACTTAAAAGGTGATCGCTTCGAGGTCGTCAACACCGTGGATGCGCGCGCGTCTGTATCGCCGGATCTGCAGATATCCGTGCGCGAGACGGGCATCAGGATCAGGGGTGAGGTCGCGGTGCCGCGCGCCGCAATCACTCCCCAGGAACTCCCCGAGTCGGTCGTTGTGGCCTCCAGCGACCAGGTCATCATGACGGAAGACGGCGAGGATAGGGTCGCCGATGGGGCCCAGAGGGAGCTGGATGCGAGCATCCGCATCGTCCTGGGTGATGCGGTATCTGTCGATGGCTTTGGGTTCAAGGGGCGCCTGGCAGGAGGATTGACAGTGACACAGATGCCCGGTCAACCGACGCTGGGTAGCGGTGAGGTGAATATTATCGACGGCGAATACCGCGCCTACGGCCAGGGCCTGGTTATCGAGAAGGGCAAAATTCTGTTTGCCGGCGGGCCGATAGCCGAACCCGGACTCAACGTGCGCGCGGTACGCCGTCCGGCGGAAAACATCGTTGTGGGTGTCAGAGTCCGCGGGCCTTTGCAGAATCCGGATTTCAGGGTTTTCTCCGAGCCCGGCATGACCCAGTCTGAGCAGCTGTCCTGGCTGGTGCTCGGGCGACCGCTGGACGGCGCCTCGGAGGGAGAAAGCAACATGATCGCCCAGGCCGCACTCGCGCTCGGTCTGAAAGGCGGCGATTTCCTTGCCGGCCGCCTGGGCAGCGGACTGGCTGTGGACAGCATGGGTATCGAGACCGGCTCGGGCGAGGCCGGTGCCGCCAGCGATGTCAATCAGGCAGCTTTTGTGATCGGTAAATACCTGTCACCCGATCTGTTCGTGAGTTACGGCATCGGTTTGTTCGATTCCGTATCCACTGTCAGGCTCGAATACAGTCTGACTGAAAACTGGAAAGTGTCCACGGAGTCGTCCACTCTCTCGAGCGGCGGCGATATAACGTATACGATAGAGCGTTAGCGGACCGAAAAGGCCTCGTTGAGCACCCGCACCTTCCGCTATGGGAAGCGTATCTCGCGTTCGCGCTCCTGCAGGGCTTCAGGGATCATGAGCAGCAGATCGCCGCCGACGCGGTTCTTATTCTCGTCGCCGCATGAGCCGGTCTGCAACGCTATCCGGATTCTCTGCTGCGGTATCGACGAACAGGGTCGCGCTACGCTCATCCGGGGTCAGCGGCTCAAGGCTTTCCTGCTGATGATCCAGCACGGCCAGCCCGGCTTCGGAGGGGTCTTCGCCGGCGTTTTCGCGTTCGACGATGCGCTTTCTCAGTAACGCGTCCTCTGCCTGACAATACAGAATGGTAAACGGCACCCGCAATTCGGCGGCGAGTTCACTGAACAAGTGTCGCTGCCACTGCTGCAGGTTTGCCGCATCAATCAGCACCGGTGTGCCGGTGCTCAGAGGCGATCGCGCCGCGTGTACAAGGTGCCGGTAAGTGCGCTGGGTAGCCTCGGCCGTATAGAGATCGCTGTCGACATCTGAAGCGCTGCTCTCGTGAGCCTCATAACCGTGCAAACGCTTGCGCTCGATATCTGAGCGCAGGCGCACCAGCCCCACGCGCTCTACCAGTTTTTCTGCCAACCAGGATTTGCCACTACCGGAAACGCCAACGGTGATCACAATCGCTCCACGCGTCTCGTGGGTGAATCGCGATGCTACCGCCAGGTACTCTGCAACTGAGTCCATCACGGCCTCGGCATTTTCATCGTCAAGTCGGAGCGCATAGACCTTGGCCCGGACCAGCGCCCGGTGCACGAGGTACAGCGGCAGGAGTGCCAGACCGGCGTAATCCCCCGTGACCGCGAGATACTCATCCAGCAGCAGCCAGGCCAGTCCCGGAGCGCCACGGCTGTGCAGGTCCATTATCGTAAAGGCGAGGTCGGACATGACGTCTATCCAGCGCAGGTCGTCGCTGAACTCAATGCAGTCAAACAGCGTGGCGCGCCCGTCGATCAACGCGACGTTGGCGAGGTGGGCGTCGCCGTGGCATTCACGGATGAACCCGGTCCGCCGCCGCTGCTCGAGCACAGGCGCAAGTGCTGAGAGCTGGGCCTCTGCCCACGTCCTGATCGGGCTGAGGGCAGCCTCGATCGGTTTGCCTGCAAGCGTGCGTGCTAGATCGACAAAATTGTCGCGTAGCGGCCCTGCCACGGCGTCAAAGCTGCCGTAGTGGCTGTCGTGAGACGCCACGTCTGCAACGTCGTGCAGCTGTGCCAGGGCGCGAGCGAGATCGATGGTATGTGTAGCCTGCAGATCACCCCGCGTCAGCAGGCGATCAAACCCGGCGTCGCGGTCAAAGCGCCGCATCTGGACCGCGTAGTCGATGGCGGTGCCCGAGCCTCCCAGCAGCGGACGCTCGGGCGTACCGCAAATCGGAATCACGTCGATATACAGCGCCGGCGCTGTGCGCCGGTTGAGCCGGAGCTCTTCCCGGCAGAAGAACTCGCGCTTGTCCAGCGTGGAAAAATCCAGAAAACCCAGATCCCGCGGCTTCTTCAATTTGTAGACCAGGTTACCGGCGAGCAGCACCCAGGAGATATGGGTTTCAATCAGTTCGACGGTATCCACCGCATGCGGATAGCAGTCCGGTGATTGCAGCGAGACGATAAGTGGTGTTTGCATCTTGTGGAATCAGCTAGGAACGTTTGGCTGAATAGCTTGCGCCAACCGCGCAGCCCGGCGTCGCTAGTGGTGGCAGTGGCATCAGGCGTGCACAACGTGCACAAAGAGTCATCTGACTTCCCTTTGATGCAAATCCAATGCAGTGGCTTGCTCAACCAGCTCTTTTTTGCTCTCGAGATTTTCCATTTCCCTCTCCGCCAGCGTTAGGGCCATGCACTACGCAACTATCGACGCATCGAACGTTCGTCCGCCCTATCTTTTATACATTACCACGAAGCGGATATACTTATCAGGACTTCGAGCGCTGGTTTCTGGATGCCCCTCATACAGACAACACGACAACGACGACGTCCGGTACTTGCCGCATTCGCCGTCGTGTTCTATGTGCTCACCGCCGCGATTGTGCCTGCCGGTCATATGGCGGCGCCAATGCAGTCAGGGACCGCGTTTCACCTCTGCCCCGGCGATGCCAGAAGCTCTCTGATCCTCGATACTCTCGCGGCAGAGCATTCAGGCATTGCAAGCCAGCATGAACACCACGCCGGTCACGGCAATGGTCATTCAGGTATTCAGCCCGATGATCACGATCATAGTGTCAGCGAAACATCGGCCGACCCCGGTTGTGTCTTTGCCGGCGTCGGCACTGCCCTTGTAGGCAGCGTTGACCGTATCGGGGATGCTGTCATAGCGACCCGGAGCCTGCTTGTGCCGCCATCCACAGCGGTGTATCGCACAGTCGCCTGGTTACGCCCACCCGCACGCTCGCCACCCGCCTGAATCTCCCGCCAGTTTTACTGACTGCAAAACTAAACAGTATACCCGACTGGTTTACGCCCGGCCGGGCATCTTTTGCTATGCGCCATCCGGCGCATCAGGGAGATCCAGATGAACAATTTTTATTTATACGGTGGCCTGTTCGCCGCGCTGCTCGCGCTCCACGCCAATGCTCAGGAAATAGAGGAGCTTATTGTCTCAGCGCGACACGATGCGCGAACAATTGAAGTCACAGAAGCAATGAATATCTCGCCGGATGCGGCGCAGTTACTGCATCATGCACCGGGTGCCAACATAGCGAAAAATGGTCCCATAACCGGTATCCCCCAGTATCGTGGCCTTTTCGGTCCGCGTATCGCCGTGTCCCTCGATGGCAGCCTTCTGGCGCCTGCCGGGCCGAACTGGATGGACCCACCCCTCTCTTATGCGGTTACAGCGCAACTGGAAGCTCTGGAGATCTATCGAGGCATCGCGCCGGTCAGTGTTGCACAGGAATCCATTGGCGGTGCGATAGACGCAAAAACCCGCCGCATGGACTTTGGCTCCAGCGAAGATTTCACCGTGGATGGGCGAGTGGTCGGCAGCGCACAATCAGCAAACGCTGGCTATCAGCTGGATGCCGATATTCAGGCTGCCAATGACAGCCAGCGAGTTAAAGTCGCGGCGATGAGCCAACACGGAGAAGACGCCGAGTTTCCCGGCGGCAGGATTCGCCCAGGCGGTTATGAGCGGGAGCGCTACGATCTGGGCTACGGCGTACGCTGGGGCGATCACAGCCTCCAGTTCGACTATGGCTACAATGATACGGGCAGCGCCGGCACGCCCGCGCTCGCTATGGATATCGACTATTTCGAAGGTGATCTCTACCAGCTGACGTACGGCCACGATCCCGACGACAGCCTGGAATTGCTGGCTTCGGTATATGCGAGTGAACTGGATCATGGCATGACCAACTACGAACTGCGACCGGCACCCGGTGATCCAGCATCGTGGCGCCAGAATATCGCCAGCACCAGCAATCTAGGGTTCAAGCTTCAGGCGACGTCAGTAGACGACACGGGTGTCTGGATCGCTGGCGTTGATGGTTTCAGCGAAGAGCACGACTCCACTATCGACAATCCCAACAATCCGATGTTCTTCGTGCTGAACTTCAATGCCGTCGAGCGTCGTGTTCTGGGCGCCTATCTGGAGCGAGAACAAACCTTCGGGAGCAGGCTGCGTCTCGATCTTGGCCTGCGGGTGAATCGCATCGACGCCGATGCGGGCGAGGTTGATGGCACGCCGGCAATGATGATGCCGCCTGCACAGTCGCTGCGGGACGCCTTCAACAGCGCAGATCGTGACCAGGCGAATACGAATGTAGACCTGGTCGCCAAACTGAACTATCGGCTGAACCGCGAGGTTTCTCTATACGCAGGAGTAGCGCAAAAGCAACGCGCGCCGAGTTACCAGGAGCGCTACCTCTGGCTGCCACTCGAAGCGACCAGCGGTCTGGCAGACAGGCAGGTCTATGTCGGAGACATCAATCTCGACTCGGAGAGGGCGCGCAAACTGGAGCTTGGTGCCGATTTCACGCGCGGCGGGCTGCGCCTGCATCCACGGCTGTTCTACTATCGCATCGACGACTATATTCAGGGTACCGTTCTCCCGGGCAATCATCCGGCAACAAAAATTGTGCGCATGATGAACCGGGCACGCGGCAACGATCGTGCTGATCCATTGCAATTCAGCAACGTCGAGGCCGAGCTGTACGGCTTTGATATGGACTGGGCCTGGGCTGTAACAGATCGCATAGAGGTGTCGGGCCTTGTCAATTACGTGCGTGGCAAGCGACGGGACATCGATGATAGCCTGTATCGTATTGCACCGCCAAATATGACGCTGCGACTCGGCTACAAGGCAGGCAGCTGGAACGCGATGATCGAAACGATTGTCTATGCATCCCAGGACAACGTCAGCGAAACAAACCGGGAGGAAACCTCGGAAGGGTACGCAAGTGTCAATATGTCGGGTACCTGGGACGTCTCGCCGTCACTGCAGCTGGCTATCGGCGTCGACAACCTGTTCGACCGGAAGTATGCGCCGCACCTTGGGGGCTATAACCGGGCGACGAATCCCGATGTGGGTATCGGAGAACGTCTACCTGCCATGGGTACAAACCTGTTTGGCAGGATGGTCTATACATTCTGACTTCCCGGCAGGGCGTCGCCGTTCTTGATTTTACTTCTTAACGGCGGCGATCAACATTTTATTTCTTGACGCTGGCGATCAGCGGCCGGGCAAGCCGGCGATAAAATTGCGCATGCAATTTCGGCGACGGTCCTTGAGTGCTAATCTGCTACCGTCGACTCTACAATTGCCTCCAGCGCCTTCTGCAGGTTCGGCACTACGCCACACTCGGCGACACCGTGGCGCTGCGCGAGGTAGGCTGGATCGTTGTAAGCGATCAGGGTTGTCGATGATACGTCTTCCAGGACCATGGCCTTCAGGGGCAGATCAATCCCCACCGACTGCGCACATTCCATGAACGGTGTCCCGCCTTTCGGATTACCGAAAATCAGCAGCTCCGTGGGGCGCAGCGACTTGCCGATCCTGGCGGCGCCCGCCGCGTGGTCGATACGTGCGAATACGTTGAGTCCGCGGTCTTTCACCTCGGTCTCCAGCCTGTCCATAGTTTCCTCCGGGCCGTAGGGGCTTTTCACCATGAGCAGGCCTTCGGCGGCAGTGGTATGGGCTGATATGGCTATCGCGGCGATCCCCGCCAGGATGCGTAAGCTGTTCATCGGTGTCTCCTCCTGTGCTGACAGTCTGAAGGGTAGCACTCCACTTCATTGAGCGAACTCTCCGCGGAGTCGTTTTTCGGTTATGTACGATGCTTCACAATATTGCCCGAAGATATAACGCACCCAGCGGCAAGTCTGCTGTATGGGTATATTCGCGGGACATTGACCTGGCAGCCGCGGCGCGCATCTCCAGGCATCCACTAACGTTACCCTGATATACTCAAACTAAATTCAGTGATCAACCAAGCGAGGTATTGCATGATCAAGCAGCTGTCTATTCCAGTGCTGGCCCTGTTTATCGCACTGGGCCTATCGGCGCAAAGTAATGACCTGCCGTTCCAGATCGAGGAGATTACGCGCTTTGATGAACCCTGGTCCATGGCGTTTATGCCCGACGGGCGCATCCTGGTCACCGAGAAGAAAGGTCGCCTGAGCATCGTCTCGCAGGATGGGGAGGAGCAGCAGGCAGTGGGCGGTCTGCTGGACGTCGATTATGGCGGCCAGGGCGGCCTTGGCGATGTCGCGCTGCACCCGGAGTTCAATGACAACGGCATGATCTATATCAGTTATGCCGAGTCCGGGGAGCGTGGCGTGCGTGGCGCTGCGGTCGCGCGTGGAACGCTGGATGAATCGGGCCGCCGCCCCAAACTCAATAACGTGGAGGTGATCTGGCGTCAGTATCCTAAAGTGCTGGGACGAGGCCATTATGGTCACCGCCTCTTGTTCGACGATGCGGGCTACCTGTGGATTTCCTCCGGCGATCGGCAGAAGTTCACGCCCGCACAGGATATGCAATCTTCCATGGGCAAGCTGGTTCGCCTGCATGATGATGGTTCAACGCCTGATGACAATCCTTTCGTGAACTATCGAGAGAATGATGCCTTTGTCGACAATGAGGCTGTTTATGATCAGATCTGGTCGCTCGGTCATCGTAATCCCCTGGGTATTGCGCTGGATCTGGATGGTCGCCTGTGGCAAATCGAGATGGGACCAGCCGGTGGCGACGAGCTGAACCTGATCCAGCGCGGCGCCAACTACGGTTATCCGGTGGTGTCCAACGGCAGGCACTACGACGGCCGCGCAATCCCGGACCATGACACCCATCCAGAGTTCAAAGCCCCGGCAGTCAGCTGGACACCGGTTATCTCCCCCGCAGACCTGATGGTGTACACGGGCGAGCTGTTTGGCGCCTGGCGCGGCAATGCGTTTGCCGCTGGTCTCTCCTCGCAGTCCATTGTCCGTATCGAGATCGATGGCGAAAAGGCGAGTGAAGTCGAGCGCTACGACATGGGCGCGCGCATCCGCAACGTCACCGAGGGCCCGGCTGGTGCTATCTGGGTGCTCGAAGATGAGCGCGGAAGCAGCCAGGGCCGTCTGCTCAAGTTGACCCCGGAGCAGTGACCGGGACCTATCGATTCGGCGCACAACCTTCGAGGCTCGCTTTTCTGATGCAGATTATCTATCGCGCACAGGATATCGTCGAAGCGCATATTGTCGCAGGGCTGCTGCAGTCCCGCGGCCTGGAGGTCTATGTCGGCGGGCATTACCTGCAGGGCGGCATCGGTGAGCTCGCGGCACTGGATTCAGCCACGATCTCGGTGGACGATGTCGATGAGGAAGCGGCCAGGGCCGTGATCGGGGAATACGAGCGCGGTGAGCTGTCGGGCTGAGCGCGCGGCCGTGTCATGGTCCTGCCGTTGCGGTACAGTCTCCCAGCGCAGCGGGCTTTGCCGGTAAGGTAGGGCTGTTTGCCTGGGACTGTGCAAACGCTCCAGTCTAGGCCGGCTCTGCCATTACCATCTGGCGAAAGGTCAGGTTGACCCTCGGTTCGGTGACCCGGCGCATCGGCGGCAGCCGGTGCACCCAGTGGCGCTGGGTCTCGCCCCGCATGACCAGCAGACTGCCGTGCTGCAGCTGAAGGGTACGGGTTTCCTTGCTGCGCCGGTGCTTGAACGCAAACCGGCGCTCCGCGCCCAGGCTCAACGAGGCAATAGCGCTGTTGCGTACGACGTCGCGCTCGTCGTCACTGTGCCAGCCCATGCCCTCGCTGCCATCCCGGTAGAGATTCAGCAGGCAGGCATTGAACGTCTCGCCGCTGTGCTGCTCAACCAGCTCCTTGAGCGCGCGCAGCGCGCCGGTCCACCGTTGCGCTGTGCGGGTCACGCCGGAGTATGTGTAGGTGAGTGGGGCGTCCGCGTACCAGGCGACCTGACGCGCGGTGACGATACGCTTACCGAACATCACGGTTTCATCGTGTTGCCAGGCAATTTCATCACACAGCGCATCACGGTAGCGATCGGCGCGCAGTGGCGGGATGATCACGCCGTGGTAGTGCACTGCGCCATCCTGCGGCAGGAGATTACCGAGCTCGCGGAAGCTGTCGCCGAACAAGTCCATGCCTGCATTATCCATGGTCACGTCGCGTTCGCTGCGCAATGTGGCGACTCCCAGCCGATGAGTGCGGCCTTGCGCCCGGCGCCCCAGCGGTAGCCGCCTAGAGCACCGCTGGCGCGTATGACACGGTGGCAGGGGATGAGCAGGGCAACCGGGTTGCTGCCGACGGCGCCTCCCACGGCCCGTGCAGCCGATGGCTGCCCGATGCGCATCGCCAGCTGCCCGTAGGTGGTGAGCTGCCCCGCCGGCACACGCAACAGGCTCCTCCATACCTTGAGCTGGAATGCGGTTCCCTGCACGTGCAGCCGGACCTTTGCGCCGGGGTTTCCGGGGTCGGCAAGCCAGTTAATCGCAGCTCGCTGGTACGCATCGCAACCGTGATGAAACGCGGCGCGTGGAAACGTCGTGCACAATGCCTCCATAGATAATGCATTGGAATTGGCGAACCCGAGCGCGCACAGGCCGCGCTGCGTGGACGCAGTGAACACAGTGCCGAAGGGCGTCGCGTGCAGGCTGGTGTTGATCTGAAGTTGCTCTCCACCATTGCGGAATTCACCCGGTGTCATGTCATCGATGGTGATAGACAGGTCGTGCAGGCGGGCGCTGTAAGGTAGGTCGGCGGCCAGTGACGGCTGCTTGTGTTGGCTTTGCAGACAGTCAATCGATGCAGCGATCCGGCGGTAGGGTGCACTACTTTCTGTCTTCGATTGTCCGCTTTTCACGACTCGTCTCAACGCCCGGAAACAGGTCTACTTTAATCGCGACGGCGGCGTTTTCCCACCTGTTCAAGCTCGACGAGGCCCCTGGCGGGTGCAGGGTGGCGTATTTACTGACCAGGTGCCGCTGGTCATGCGGCGCAACCAGCGTCTACGGCGTGGTCAAAGGAAACGCTGTATCCGCCACCCGCTCGAAACTGCCAAAGAACTGCCCGAGCCTGATGGTGCTGCCTTCAACCGACGCACCTTTATTGCCGACCAGGTCGGTGATCCCGGCGCGCCCCTGTAGCACCTTCAAAAGCTGCGCATGATTGATGGTCAGGGTTGCGTCGACATCGGCGCTGAGTCCCTGTCGGAAGTTCATGACCGCATTTTCCAGTAGCAGGGTGAATTCAGCATCCCTGTCGGGAATCCGCAGGTTCAGCCTGATGACCCGATCCCCGGCTTTTTCCGGGTCGATGTTGGTGGCCATGGCCGTGAGGAAAAGGTCTATGGGGATGGCGCCGATCAAGCCGGCTGTGTCCACGGAACCTTGCGGCGGCGCGATGCCATTGCGTAACTCGTGCGCGCCGCTCAGGTAAACATCCCGCCACGGGCCGCTTTCGGCGATGTAGCCGAGCTGGTCGTAGGCGCGAGCCAGCAATATGCGCGCGTTTTCATTATCCGGCTGAGCGAACACCGCGTGGTGTGCCAGGCGTGCCGCCCACTGGAATGCACCTTTGCGATAGGCGTCGCGAGCTCGGTCCAGAACGGATTCTACGCCGCCCATGGCTTCGACGTAGCGACGGGCCTGGTCCTCCGGCGGCAGGGGGTCGAGATTGACCGGATTGCCGTCATACCAGCCAAAGTAGAATTGATACACGGCTTTGGCGTTGTGTTTCAGGGTGCCATAGTAATCCCGCGTGGCGAAGTTGGTGCGCAGCGGCTCGGGCAGCGTGATCGTTTCCGCAATCTCGTTCGGCGTAAGGCCGCGCGCGGCCAGGCGTAGTGTCTGATCGTGGGTGTATTTGTAGATGTCGCG
>CAYFVJ010000012.1:0-7327 GCA_964346555.1 uncultured Alteromonadaceae bacterium
AAGTCCGACAGGCTCCCAGAGCACATTGATGAATTGATGAGAGTGTTGCGTGAATAGACGACCCGATACCATGCTTGTTTTGATCGCCGTGTTTGCCCTAGGGCTGGCGTTTACCCTGTTGCTGCCAACGGCATCGAGCGAGAGTAACGCGGCGCCGGCGTCGCCGCTGCAGGCGGGTGTAATACTCGATCGATAGTCATCTGGAGCAGGTCACTAGCCTGCTTCCGGTGAGTATGTAATCAACTGGCACATCCCAGTTCTCTGTGGTCAGTGCATCGTATTCCTGGCAGTCGTAGCCCATCCCCACCAGAAGCCTCGGCCTTGCCTGCGCAAGCGTGCGGTCGTAGTAGCCGCCACCCATACCCAGGCGCTCACCGCTGACATTCCAGCCGACCAGCGGTAAAAAGAGAATATCCAACGCCTCGACGTTTACCGGCGACGCGGTTTCGATGGGCTGACGAATACCGTAACGACGCGCCCGCAATACATCACCTGTACAGTAGCGGCGAAACAGCAGTTGTTTGCCAGAGCCCATAGTGGGCACGAACGTCTGTTTGCCCGCGTGCCAGGCCGCTGTTATCAGCGGGTCACAATCCAGTTCTTCCGGAGTCGCCAGGTAACAGCCCAATCTGTCCGCAGCGTTCCACGTGGGCAGTTTTTCCGCCAGGCGAGCCACGCCGAGGGCCGCCAGCTGGCGGTGATCCTGTGAAATTCCGCGCCTGCGCTCGCGCAGGATCTTGCGCAGCGCCTGTTTCTCGGTGGATCGCTGGTCTGGCTGCGAAGGAGTGGTTGACATAAAAAAAGGTTCCCGGCGCACCGCTGACAAGTCGGCCCTTGAACCGAAAGGTTCAAGGTGGTGGCTCCCGCGACGTATCAGGCTTTCCGGTACTAGCCGGACCTGCACAACAACATCAGACGGTCACCGCCGGTTACAGCAGTATCGGCTCGAGGACTGAGTGTCTGGCGCATACGCCAGGAACCAAATAAAAGTATAACGCAAGTCGGTCCCGTAGCCGAGACCACGGCGTCTGATATCAGCTGATTTCGATCTGTCTCAGCTTGTGTAAAGCCTCTTCCAGCTTGTTATTGAGGTTGCGGAATGCGGCTTCGTTGCTGGCTTCGTCGGGCACTGCCATGGGGGACTCGCCGTCGTCACGCGTGGCTCGCAACAGCTCGTGGCTGATGTTCAGCGCCGCCATGACAGCAATGCGTTCGAGACCGATGACCTTGCCAGAGTCACGAATCGCCCGCATCTGTGAATCGAGATAATTCGCTGCCGAGGTCAGGTCTGCCTGCTGGTCCGGCGGACAGGCGACCTGGTAAGTCTTGTCCAGAATAGTCACGGAGACTGTGTTCGGCTGTGCCATTGCCATGCCCTATTCCGTCGAACGCAGGCGATTCAGCATGGCTTCCACGCGCTGTCGCGCCTGCTCGTTCTTGTCGATCAGGTCCTCCCGCTCCAGCCGCCAGTTATAATTTTCCGCCTTGAGCTTCTGGTTTTCCCGATTGAGCTCGCCGCACAACTCAATTAGCTGATCGATACGGGATTCAAGCATTTTCAGCGCGTTATCTGCCATTAACGTTATACTGGTGAGCTGAGCGAATGAGTAACACTATAGAGCGGGTCCGCAGTGAGGTCAACGAGCGAAATGCCAGTTAATTCAAGCATCTGCCAGTGCTTTCAAAGACGATTGTTACGCGTGGATTCGCGACTTGGGGCGTGCTCTCGTGTTTGATCTGCGTCCGGGCGATAACAGCGACCTGCCGGATTTTGACGAACTTGCGAATCATCTGTTCGAGCAGGGCGTACCGAGTTCTCCGTCAGCGCTTCAGGGCTGTCTTGCCGGAATGCTCGGTGGCGGTGCGGAACATGAGCCGGCCGCCGGTCTGGCGGGGCTGTGCGAGGCGCTGGATATTGAAGTGCACGGAGAGCTTGCCGACGCCCTGCAGGCGATGTACGTGCGCACAGCGGGATCCGCGGCGAGCGAAGAGCTTCATTTTTACCCGCTGCTTCCAGGAGACGAGACCGAACTGGCGCAGCGTGCACAGGCCATGGCCGAGTGGTGTCGCGGATTCCTTTCCGGCTTTGCCCAGGCCCGCGTGAACGCGGGCCACACCGAAACGGGCGTCGCTGCCGATAGCGCAGAGGCCCTGCGGGATTTTGCTGCCATCGCCCAGGCCGATGCCGCAGAGGATGATCCTGACGACGCGGAGCGCGCCTACGCAGAGCTGGTAGAGTACCTCCGCGTTGCGGCCATGAACGTCATCGCCGACAGTCAACAGCAGCTAACCGACGGCGATGTCAGGGCGCCGCGCCCCCTGCATTGAAGCGAGTGAAGCAGATGAAGATCAGCAAGGCCGAGTATGCCCGCCGGCGCCGAAATTTCATGGCGCTGATGGAGCCGAACAGTATTGCCATCATCCCCGCTGCTGCCGAACAGGTTCGCAGCCGCGACACGGAGTATCCATTTCGCCAGGACAGCGACTTCAGCTATTTGTGCGGTTTCGACGAGCCTGAGTCCGTGCTGGCTCTGATTCCCGGCCGCCGCCACGGCGAGTTTGTACTGTTCTGCCGCGAGCGCGACCCGGCGCGTGAGCTGTGGCACGGATATCGCGCAGGTCCGGATGGCGCCGTGACAGATTTCGCTGCCGATGACGCCTTCCCCATCGGGGACATCGACGAGATACTTCCCGGACTTATCGAGGGACGCGAGCGCGTCTACTATTCCATGGGCCGTAGCTCGGATTTCGATCGCCGCATCATGGGCTGGGTCAACCGTATCCGCAGCAAGGCGTCTGCCGGTGCGGTGCCGCCAGGTGAGTTCACCGACCTCGATCACATGTTGCATGAACTGCGCCTTTACAAGAGCGCCGCCGAGCTGCGCATGATGCGCAAAGCCGCCAAGATAACCGCTGCCGCCCACTGCCGCGCCATGCGCTTCTGTCGCGGGGGTGTTTACGAGTATCAGTTAGAGGCGGAGCTGCACCACGAGTTCGCCATGAACGGCGCACGTCATCCCGCGTATGCCTCCATCGTCGGTGGCGGCAGGAACGCCTGCATACTGCACTACGTCGACAACAGCGATCGCCTGCGCGACGGTGATCTGGTGTTGATTGATGCCGGCTGTGAGTATCGCGGCTACGCGGCGGATGTTACCCGCACTTTCCCGGTGAGTGGGCAGTTTTCCAGAGCCCAGCGCGCCATCTACGATATCGTTTTGCGCGCGCAGCACGCGGCTTTCAATGCTACCCGCGCCGGCAACCACTGGAATCAGCCCCACGAAGCCACGGTCCGGGTCATCACCGAGGGACTGGTCGAACTCGGTCTACTCAAGGGACGTGTCGATCGCCTGATTGAAAAAGGCGCTTATCGCGATTTCTATATGCACCGCGCCGGCCACTGGCTGGGCATGGATGTGCACGATGTCGGCGACTATCGGGTTGACGGTGAACCGCGCCTGCTGGAACCGGGCATGGTCATGACCGTGGAACCCGGTATCTATATTGCGCCGGACAATCGCAGCGTGGCAAAGAAGTGGCGGGGTATCGGCGTGCGTATCGAGGACGACGTGGCGATAACGGCGGACGGCATGGAAGTGCTAACCGCTGGCGTGCCAACCGCTGCGGACGAGATCGAAGCGCTGATGGCGGCCTGAGGTATGACGGATGCAGCCGAAATCGTCATTGCCGGCGGCGGTATGGTGGGGATCAGCCTGGCACTGCATCTGGCTGAACGACTGCCATCTACTACGGGCATTACCCTGGTGGAGAGCTATCCGCTTCGCGGTGGCAGCGCGGACTACAACCCCTCTTTCGACGCGCGTTCCACCGCGCTGAGCTACAGTTCGCGACTGATCTACTCGGATCTCGGGCTGTGGCAGTCGCTCTCCCGCTGGGCCGAGCCTATTCGTCATATTCATGTATCCAGTCAGGGGCGCTTCGGCAGCAGCCTGATGCACGCGGATGACCACGGCTGGTCGGGGCTTGGCTACGTCGTCGAGAACGCCTGGCTGGGCCGTGTTCTGCTGGATGCGCTGCAGTCGTCCTCGCGCATTCGGGTCGTCAGTCCCGCGAGCGCAAGTGCTGCGCGCGCCTGCGAGGGGCGCATGGAGCTCACACTTGCGGATGCCGCTGACGCGACGATGACGGCTGACCTGCTGGTCATTGCCGACGGCGCGCGCTCGCGTCTGCGCGACGGGCTGGGCATCGGCGCCCGCACCCGTGAATATGCCGAGCACGCGCTGGTGGCGAATGTTGCCTTCTCGCGACCACACGCCGGTATAGCCTATGAGCGCTTTACGCCGACCGGGCCCATGGCTCTGCTGCCCTTGCCGGCATCCGCGGATGCGCCGCATCGCGCGGCGCTGGTGTGGACACTGCCCGAGGATCGCGCCGCTGAACTGGCAGCTGCCCCGGCCGATGCGTTTCTGCGTGCACTACAGCGGGTATTCGGGTATCGCCTCGGCCGGGCCCGGCAAGTCGGAGAGCGAGCCACTTACCCGCTGTCGCTGGTGGAGGCGCAGGAGTGCGCGCGTCGCCATGTTGTTGTGGTCGGCAATGCGGCGCACGCGCTGCACCCCGTGGCTGGACAGGGCTTCAACCTCGCCCTGCGCGATGTGGCGGCGCTGTCAGACGTCCTGGCAGACGCTGCGGCGCAGGGTGAATCGCCCGGCGAGCCCGCAGTGCTCGCGCGCTATGCCGGTCGGCAGCGACTTGACCAGCAGCGCACGATTGCCGCCAGCGATGCCCTCCCCGGCCTGTTCATGTCCGCAGATCCGGTTTTCAGTGTGGCGCGCGATCTCGCGCTTTCCGGTCTCGATATCGCGCCCGGCGCCAAGTCGCTTTTCGTCCGTCATGCCGCCGGCGTCGCGGCGCTGGAGGTGGGTGGTGCCTGACGCGGACGCTCAGCCGGTGCGACATGTCGACGTCCTGGTGGTTGGTGGCGGCATCGCCGGCTCGGCCCTCGCCTGCGCTCTCAGCGGGCACGGCTTGCGCATTGCCGTGGTGGAAGCGCGCCCCCTGCCCGCCGATCTGACCGACCCGGAGCCCGGGCTTGCCGGCTTCGATGTGCGGGTCAGCGCTCTGACGCCGAGCTCCAGCGAGCTGCTCGCGCGGCTTGGCGCGTGGGGGGAAATCGAGCACTACCGCGTTTGTCCCTACCGTCACATGACCGTGTGGGACGCCGAGGGAACCGGTCGTATAGACTTCGACAGTGCCGAGCTCGGTCTGCCCGCCCTCGGAACCCTGGTAGAGAACGCTGCGGTGACCGCGGCGCTTGCAGGCCGCCTGCGCGCGGCAACCGATATCGAGGTGATGGCACCCAGAACCGTGGAGCAGGTTGCGCGCACGGGTGACGGGGTCTGCGTTACGCTGGACGATGGCACCCGCTGCGCGGCCTCGCTGACGGTAGGTGCGGACGGTGCCCTGTCGCCCCTGCGCGAGCGTCTCGGTTTCGCCACGCGCGAATGGAGCTACCGCCAGCGCGCCATTGTGGCGACCGTGGAAACGGCAAGCTATCACGCGGACACCGCCTGGCAGCGCTTCCTCCCAACCGGGCCCCTGGCTCTGTTGCCGCTGCCAGATTCCATGGGAAAACACCACTGTTCCATTGTCTGGTCCCTCGACGACGACGCGGTGGATGGCGTCCTCGAGCTGACCGACTCCGATTTCTGCGCGACTCTGGGCGAAGCCGCCGAATACTGTCTGGGTGAGATACGCGCCAGCTCGCCGCGGGTGGCTTTTCCGTTGCGCCAGCGCCACGCGGTCGACTATGTCGATTCCGGTATCGCGCTGGTCGCCGATGCCGCGCACACCATTCACCCGCTCGCCGGGCAGGGCATCAACCTCGGCCTGGCCGACATCGACGTGCTCGCGCAGGTCGTGCTGGAAGGTCACGAGCGTGGCCTATCGCCCGGCGCAATCAGCGTGCTGCAGCGCTACCAGCGCCGGCGCAAGGGCAGCAACCTGGCAATGATGGCGGCGATGGACGGCTTCCGGCACCTGTTTGGCTCGCGCCAGCTGCCACTGCGCTGGCTGCGCAATGTCGGTTTGCGTCGCGCCGATGCACTGCCGCCCCTGAAAAAACGCCTGATGCGTCATGCCATGGGTATAGCCGAATAGCCCGGCAGGGCCTACAATCGCGCCCTTTTTTATGGAGGATACTGTATGAGCCAGTCACCGGAAGGACTGAAATTTACCAAAAGCCATGAGTGGGTGCACGTCGAGGACGATGGTAGCGTTACGGTCGGTATCAGCGACCACGCGCAGGAAGCCCTGGGCGATGTTGTCTTTGTCGAGCTTCCCGAA
Source organism: uncultured Alteromonadaceae bacterium (assembly GCA_964346555.1). GTDB lineage: Bacteria > Pseudomonadota > Gammaproteobacteria > Pseudomonadales > Halieaceae > Chromatocurvus. The sequence goes on from CAYFVJ010000012.1 coordinate 6,307, forward strand.
GCCGGCAGCCAGCTGAGCGCGGGCGATGAAGTCGCTGTCGTCGAGTCCGTGAAGGCGGCATCCGACATTTACGCGCCCATCAGTGGCACCGTGATGGCAGTCAACGAAGCGCTTGCCGATGCTCCCGAAACGATCAACGGCAGTCCCTACGAGGACGGCTGGTTTTTCCGCCTGCGGCCCTCCGACAGCGCCGAACTGGATGATCTAATGGACGACGACGCGTATCGGGAGTATCTCAGCGAGGCGGACTGACGAGCCAGGCGACGCAGCTCAGCGAGGCCCTGCAGCTCAGGTATCACGCAGGCTGATAATGCGCCATCCCGCCCGCCGCGCGTGCTGCGCCAGAGTCGGATCGGGATCCACCGCGACCGGGCAATCGACCAGCTGCAAGAGCGGCAGATCGTTGTGGGAATCGCTGTAGAAGGTGGCGTTTTCCAGCGATTTGCCGTTGCTGTCCAGCCATTCCCGCAAACGCGTCACCTTGCCCTCCCGGTAGCTCGGGATACCCTGCGGTGCCCCGGTGTAGTGGTCATTCGCAACCTCTACGCCGCAGGCAATGAGATCACTGACGCCCAGTGCCCGGACTATCGGTCCGGCGACCACTTCGTTCGTGGCAGTGATCACCAGCAGGCTATCGCCTCGCCTGCGGTGGCTGTCCACCAGTTCGCGCCCAGCGGGAAGGATGATCGGCTCCACCCGGTCGCGCAGGAAGTCGCTTTGCCACTTTGCGACCTCCCGCGTCGGGCGTCCGGCGAGAGGCTGCAGGGCGAAGCGCAGGTAGGCGTCGATATCCAGGGATCCCGCCAGGTACTGTTCGAAAAAGCGCTGGTTGGCGCGGCCGCGCTCCGCTCCATCCACCAGTCCCTGTTCGCATAGCCAGGCACCCCACAGATGATCGCTGTCGCCGGCGAGCAGCGTATCGTCAAGATCGAAAATGGCCAGTGGCATGCTGCTCTCCTCATCGGGCGCGAGAGGATAAACGTTGGCGTGGCTCGAGACAATTTCTCTGGTCGCGCAAAAT
>CAYFVJ010000012.1:7427-29486 GCA_964346555.1 uncultured Alteromonadaceae bacterium
AATTTCTCTGGTCGCGCAAAATGTGGAACAATGGAGTGCTGATACGTGGATACAGTAGCAATGATTGATGCACAGGGTTTCCGGCCAAACGTCGGCATCGTGATCGCCAACGACAGCGGCCAGTTGCTATGGGCGCGTCGTATCGGCGGGCGCGATGCATGGCAGTTCCCCCAGGGTGGCATCAATCCGGGCGAGCAGCCCGAGCAGGCGCTGTATCGTGAGCTCGAGGAAGAGGTCGGGCTGTCAGCGACGGCGGTCGAGGTAATCGCCTGCACCCGCGGCTGGTTGCGCTACCGCCTGCCGAAGCGCTTTCTGCGCAAGGGCGAGGAGCCGCTGTGCATCGGTCAGAAGCAGAAGTGGTACCTGCTGAAACTCCTCGCCGACGACACCGCTATCAGTCTCGCCGATAACGCCAAGCCTGAATTCGATCACTGGCAATGGGTCAGCTACTGGTATCCTCTCAACCAGGTAGTGTATTTCAAGCGAGAAGTTTACCGGCGCGCGCTGAAGGAGCTTGCCCAGCCTCTTGGTAGCTGTATAGACGACAGCGGAGCATAGCAGCATGCTCGATGTCTTGCGTACCATTGTCCAGGAAGTCAACGCGGCGGAAAGTTTCGACCAGGCGCTGGACATTATTGTTTCCAGGGTCAAGCAGGCTATGGGCACCGAGGTTTGCAGCGTGTACATGCGCGACCGCGGCGGCGAGCGCTTCGTTTTTCGCGCTACCGAGGGCCTGAATGCGGCGCAGGTGGGGCGCGCCAGCCTGGCCTCCGGTGAGGGCCTTGTCGGTCTGGTAGCGGAGCGCGGGGAACCGGTCAACCTTGAGGATGCGGAGAGTCATCCGAACTTTCAGTTCGTTGCGGATATCGGCGAGGAACCGTTCCACGCTTTCCTGGGCGTTCCGATCATCCACCAGCGCCAGGTACTCGGTGTTCTCGTGGTCCAGCAGGCGCAGCGCCGACGCTTCGATGAGAGCGAGGAGGCCTTCCTGGTCACCGTTTCGGCGCAGTTGGCCGGCGTCATTGCACATGCGCAGGTTACCGGTGAAGTGCCGGATGCGCAGACAGCCGGCGCGCTGCAGATGTCGACCCGTATTGCCGGGCTGCCCGGTGCGCCGGGCATTGGAATCGGCGTGGTGGTGGTCAAGTCGCCCATGGCGGACCTGTACACGGTGCCGCGTCGACAGGCAAAGAATCGCCTCGCCGAACTGAGAGCCTTTAAGCGCGCGCTGGATCAGGTACGGCTCGATGTGCAGGCCGTGGCGGACAATCTGCGTGACGAACTCAGCGCGGAGGATCACGCGCTGTTTGATGTGTATCTGAGTATTCTCGGGGATTCCACAATCGGCGGCGAGGTGGCCGCGCGCATCAAGGCCGGCGAGTGGGCCCAGGGTGCGCTGAGCCAGGTGATGATCGAGCATATCCGCCACTTCGAGCGCATGGAACACAGCTATCTGCGCGAGCGTGCGGTGGACGTCAAGGATCTAGGCACCCGTGTGCTGGCTCAACTGCAGGCAGAAGGCCGCAGCGAGACCGATTTCCCGGAGCAGACTATTCTCGTCAGCGAGGATCTCACTGCCTCCATGCTCGGTGAGATCCCGCGCAGCCGGCTCGCCGGGATGGTCTCGGTGCGCGGCTCGGGCAATTCCCACGTGGCGATTCTTGCCCGCGCCATGGGTGTGCCGACGGTCATGGGTGCCGTTGATCTGCCCTACACTCGCCTGCGCGAGATGACCCTCGTGGTGGATGGCTATAACGGTGCGGTACACCTGAATCCTCCGACTGAGGCCATCGAGCGCTATCGCGCCCTGGCGGACCAGGACTCGGCGCTCAACCGTGACCTGGAGGCGCTGCGCAGCCAGCCCTGTGAAACGCTCGACGGACACCGGCTGAGCCTTTGGGTAAACACTGGCCTGATGGCCGATGTCGCACGCTCGCTCGAACGTGGCGCCGAGGGGGTGGGACTGTATCGCACGGAGGTGCCCTTTCTGCTGCGCGAGCGTTTTCCGAGCGAGGAGGAACAGCGCCAGATTTACCGTGAGCAGCTCGAGGCTTTTGCGCCGCGACCCGTCACCATGCGCACTCTGGATGTCGGTGGCGACAAGTCGCTCAGCTATTTCCCTATCGAAGAGGAAAATCCGTTTCTCGGCTGGCGTGGTATCAGGGTCACGCTGGACCACCCCGAGATCCTGCTGGCGCAAGTGCGTGCGATGCTCAAGGCCAATGACGGTCTCGGCAACCTGCGCATCATGCTGCCCATGGTGAGCAATGTCGGCGAGCTGGAGGAAGCCCTGGCGCTCATTCGTCGCAGTCACCTCGAATTGCAGCAGGAAGGGCTCGACGCGCGGCTGCCGCCCGTGGGCGTCATGGTCGAGGTACCCGCTGCGGTCTACCAGGCAGCCGCGTTTGCGCGGCGCGTGGATTTTCTCTCGGTGGGCAGCAATGACCTCACCCAGTACCTGCTGGCAGTGGACCGCAACAACGCGCGGGTATCGGAGCTCTATCACGCCTTCCACCCGGCGGTGCTGGAAGCGCTGGTTGCGGTCATCGCCGGCGGTCATAGCGCCGGCAAACCGGTCAATATCTGCGGTGAACTCGCGGGTGATCCGTTGGCCGCCGTGCTGTTACTCGCCATGGGTTTTGATGTGCTGTCGATGAACGCCACCAGCCTGCCGCGCGTAAAAAAAGCGGTACGCAGCATCAGTTACGCCGAAGCGGTGGATTTGCTCGCGGAGGTACGCGGCCTCGATAACAGTCGCGCCGTGCAGCGTCGCCTTGAGAGTCTGTTCATGGAGCGCGGACTGCAGCAGTTGATACCACCGCCGATGGACGTCTGAGCAGGTGTTGACCTACCCGGATATCGACCCGGTGGCGATTGCTCTCGGGCCGCTGAAGATCCACTGGTATGGTCTTACCTACCTCGGCGGACTGGCTTTCGCCTGGTGGCTCGCGGTGCGGCGCAGTCGGCGGCCGGGTGCCCTGCTGACGCGTCAGCAGGTGGACGACCTGATTTTCTGGGCGGCCATCGGCATCGTTCTCGGTGGTCGGATCGGTTACGCGTTGTTCTACGGTGGCCAGCGCCTGGCCGAGGACCCGGCCTGGATCCTGCGCATCTGGCAGGGCGGTATGTCATTTCATGGTGGATTTCTCGGCGTGGTGCTGGCCAGCTTCCTGTTCGCGCGCCGACACAGTGTGCCCTTTCCCGATCTTCTCGATTTTGTCGCGCCGCTGGCGCCCCTCGGCCTTGCCCTGGGGCGCCTGGGCAACTTTGTCGGTCAGGAGCTGTGGGGGCGCCCGGCCGATGTCCCCTGGGCCATGGTCTTTCCGAATGACCCGTTGCAGATTCCCCGGCATCCGTCGCAACTCTATCAGTTCGCCCTGGAAGGCTTGCTGCTGCTGGCGATCATGCTCTGGTTCACGCGCCGGCCGCGGCCGACCTGGGCCGCTGCCGGGCTTTTCTCTCTCGGCTACGGTGTATTGCGCTTTATAGCGGAGTTTTTCCGCCAGCCGGATGCGCACCTCGGCTTTCAGGCTTTCGGCTGGCTGACCCGTGGCCAGTTGCTGTGCATTCCTATGATTCTTCTCGGGCTGTACCTGCTGTTTCGCGCCTATGGCGGTCGCAGTGCGGCGTCCCGACCGACCCGGTAAGTCGCATGCGCCAGTATCTCGATCTGTTGCAGGATATTCTCGACCACGGCGTGCGCAAGGAAGATCGCACCGGCACCGGCACACTGTCGGTGTTCGCCCGCCAGTTCCGGCACGACCTGGCACATGGATTCCCGCTCCTGACCACCAAAAAACTGCATTTTCGCAGTATTGCCAACGAATTGCTGTGGTTCCTGCGCGGTGACACCAACACCCGCTGGCTGCAAGAGAGGGGCGTGAGTATCTGGGATAATTGGGCCACCGACGAGGGCGAGCTGGGGCCGCTGTACGGTGCCCAGTGGACGGCCTGGCCCACGCGTGACGGCGGCAGTATCAACCAGATCGACTACGTGCTCGACTGCCTGCGTCAGCGACCGGACAGTCGCCGTATATTGTTTCACGGCTGGAACGTTGAATATTTACCGGATGAGAGCCTGAGTCCACAGGACAACGTTCGCCAGGGGCGTATGGCGCTGCCGCCCTGTCACCTTCTCTACCAGTTTTATGTTGCCGCCGGTCGCCTGTCGTCACAGCTGTACATCCGCTCCAGCGACTCCTTTCTCGGCCTGCCCTACAATACCGCGAGCCTCGCCCTGCTGACGCATTTGCTGGCCCAGCAAAGTGACCTGGATCCCGGGGAGATCGTCGTTTCCACGGGGGATTCGCACCTGTACCTGAACCACCTGGAGCAGGTTGCGACGCAGCTGCAGCGCGAGCCGCGGCCATTGCCGACGCTGCATATCCGACGCCGCCCAGCGACGATTTATGACTACACGTTCGAGGATTTCGAAATTCGCGACTATCATCCCCATGCGCACATCGCTGCGCGGGTGGCCGTGTGAACGATCGCGCCATCAGCCTCAGCATGATCGTCGCCGCTGCCCGCAATGGCACGATCGGCCGCGACAGCGCACTGCCCTGGCGGCTACCGGATGATTTGCGCTATTTCCGCCGCGTCACGATGGGCAAGCCGGTGGTGATGGGGCGGCGGACCTTTGACTCCATCGGCCGCCCACTGCCGGGGCGCGATAACATCGTGGTGTCTCGCAGCCCCGCATTTGCGCCGCCGGGTGTGTGCGTGGCGCACAGTATCGACAGCGCAATGGCGCTCGCCGAGCGTTCGGCACGAGACAGTGAGGCGGACGAAGTCATGCTTCTAGGCGGCGCGCAACTCTACGCTGCCGCGTTGCCGCGAGTGCAGCGTATCTATCTTACGCGGGTGCACGCCGACGTTATCGGTGATGCTGTACTGCCGCCTCTCGCGCCCGAGCAGTGGCGACAGGTTTCCCGCGAAGATCACCCCGCAGGTAATGATAATGAGTACCCGTTCAGCTTTATCGTTCTGCAGCGTCGTTAAGCAGGGCGTATTGGTGCCCCACATCGCCTTTCTCGCTCCCGCTGATCCGCGCAATCTGTTACTTTCTGCCTGTGGCTCATTTAGTGGTGTTACGATATTGCACATATTTTCTCTGCCTGCCAGCGCATTCAATTTCGGGTTTGAAATGATCTGTTTTATCTGGTTAGATTTGGTTCGTTCGCTCGGATCTGTGCGATCGCCGTGAAGAAAACGTCACCGGGTCTTTTCCCATCAGCCCTGAAACATTTATGGATATAGGAAGCACTATTCCCATGATTAGCTATCGACCGAAGAATGTGCTGCTGACGACGCTAGTGTCCTGTCTTGCCCTACTGGGCGCAGTGCACACTGTCCACTCAAGCACGCTTGACTCCATCCTCAACGTGAGTGAGGAGAAAAACGAGGCGGCGCGTGAATCCCAGGCCCGTATTGACCGGCTTGCCGACGAGACGCGCGATCTGCTGAGCGACTACAAGTCGGTCATGAAGCAGATTGACGGTCTCAAGGTCTACAACACCAGACTGCAGCGTCAGATCGATAATCAGAATCAACGCATCGCGGATATCGATGAGTCGATCGAACAGGTCACAATTATCCAGCGCCAGATGACGCCGCTGGTAGTGCGCATGCTGGATGGCCTCGAGCGCTTCGTCGAGCTCGATGTTCCGTTCCACATGGAGGAGCGCGAACAGCGCATTGAGTTTCTGCGCAACAACATCGATCGCGCGGATCTCAGCATTGCCGAGAAATTCCGCCAGGTGCTCGAGGCATATAAGATCGAGAACGAGTACGGACGCAAAATCGATGCCTACAAGGGCAGCGTCGAAATCGACGGCGCACAGCGGGAAGTCAATTTTTTACGGGTAGGACGCATCGCCCTGCTCTACCAGACCACGGATACGGAACTCTCTGGCGCCTGGGATCAGGAAAATCGCACATGGGTACCGCTGGATCGCGGTGAGTACCGCGCAGCCATAATGAAAGGGTTGCGTATTGCACGCCAGGAAGCATCTATCGATCTGCTCACACTGCCCATTCCCGCGCCGGAGGCCAAGTAAATGATTAAGCAATTTGTATCCGCTGCCTCACTCGCCCTGTGCAGCGTGCTCACGCTCAGTTCAGGGGTGACCAGCGCGCAGGAGAGCTCCGAACCTCAGGCCCAGGCCGGCGAGCCCGATGAGGAGGCGCAATCGCTCGAGCAGCTCCTGGATTACGTCGAGCAGGGGCAGGCGCGGGAAATGCAGGAAAACCGCCAACGCGAGCGACGCTTCCGGCAGGACAAGGAAAACCAGGCAGCAGAACTGGAAGCCGCCGAGGAGGAACGAGAGCGTCAGGAGAACATCAGTTCCGAGCTGGAAGACGAATTCGAGGAAAACGAACTCCTGATCACGCAGAAACAGCAGCAACTGCGTGAGCGTCTCGGTACCCTTTCCGAGCTCTTCGGGCACCTCACCTCGACTGCGGGTGACCTGGCGAGCAATCTCGAGTTTTCCATCACCAGCGCGGAATTCCCCAACCGCGAGGAATTCCTCACTGGGTTGATCAAGAAGATGAGCAGCAGTGATCGTCTTCCGAGTATCGAGGAGATTGAGCGCGTGTGGTTTGAACTGCAGCGCGAGATGATCGAGTCCGGCAAGGTCGTGGCTTTCGACGCCGAGGTTGCCAAGCCGGATGGCGAGAGAGTAAACCAGCAAGTTGTGCGTGTCGGCACCTTCAACGTCGTTTCTGAGGAAGGCATGTACCTGACTTACGAGCCGAACAAGGGGACGCTTGAGGAGCTTGCGCGCCAGCCAAGTGGCAACTATACCGATCTGGCGGCAACGCTGGCCAACGCAGACAGCGGCATGAAGCGTTTCGGTGTCGATCCTACCGGCCCCACAGGCGGTTCCTACCTGGCCGCAATGATCAACAGCCCGAACCTTGAAGAGCGCTGGCACCAGGGCGGCTACATCGGCTACGCGATCACCGCGGTCGGTGCCTTCGCCTTCCTGCTGGCCATCTATCGGTTGATCGTGCTGTCGGCGGTGGGCTCCAAGGTGACGTCACAGCTGAAGAACGACAAGGCCAATGACAACAATCCGCTGGGTCGTGTGCTGAAAATCCACGAGGACAACCCTTCCATGGATCCGGAAACGCTCGAGCTCAAGCTGTCCGAGGGCATCCTTAAAGAAACTCCGAAGCTTGAAAGTGGTCTCACCCTGCTCAAGATCATTGCAGCGGTGGCCCCGCTGATGGGGCTTCTGGGTACGGTGACCGGTATGATCATTACGTTCCAGGCGATTACCATCTTCGGTGCAGGTGACCCGAAAGCCATGGCCGGCGGTATTTCCGGTGCCCTGGTGACCACGGTTCTCGGCCTGTTGGTGGCTATTCCGACCGTTCTCTTGCATACCATTGTCAATGGGCGTGCCCAGCGCATCATCCACGTGTTGAATGAGCAGAGCACGGGAATCGTCGCAGAGCACACCGAGGCGAACCAAGGGAAGTAATATTATGTTCTGGTTCGAAAACGCGACACAGGCGATCGGCCGCTTCATGGAAATGGGCGGCAACGTCCTGTGGCTGATCGCCATCCTCCTGTTCGTCATGTGGATGCTGATCTTTGAGCGTATCTGGTTTTTCAAGCTGAGCTGGAAAAATGACGTCTCGCGGATCATCCAAGCCTGGGAAGCGCGTACCGAGCGTCGGTCCTGGGCAGCGCACCGCATTCGCGAGAAGCTTATTTCCGAGGCGCGCCTGGAAATCAACCAGTTCCTGCCGGTGATCAAGACCCTGGTAGCTCTCTGCCCCCTGCTCGGTCTGCTCGGCACGGTGACCGGGATGATTGAGGTCTTCAACATCCTGGCGGTAACCGGTGGTGGCGACGCCAAGTCCATGGCCGGCGGTGTATCGCGGGCCACCATCCCGACGATGGCGGGCATGGTTGCTGCGCTGTCCGGTGTTTTCGGCAATACTTATGTTCAACGGATTGCGCAGCGTGAAAGCGAATTGCTGTCGGACAATCTGACGACCGATCATTAAGAGAGCGAAGCTATGCGCAGAAACCAGCAGGCAGCAGCGGCAGAAGACGAAGCCCAGATCGACCTGACACCGATGCTTGACGTCGTTTTCATTATGCTGATCTTTTTCATTGTCACCGCTACCTTCATCAAGGAAGCAGGCGTTGAAGTGAATCGACCCGAGGCATCTACCGCGCAGCCGAAGGAAAACGTCAATATTCTGGTGGCGATCAACGCCAACAATGAAATCTGGATGGACAAGCGTCGTGTCGACGAGCGCGCGGTGCGTGCGAATATCGAGCGCCTGCATGCAGAGAACCCGAAAGGTGCTGTCGTTATACAGGCGGACAACAAGTCACAGACAGAAACTGTGGCTGCGGTACTCGATGCGGCTCGCGAAGCCGGTGTCTACGACGTTTCTCTGGCCACCGACGAGGAGCGGTGAAGCGACATGCCTAAAAGCCTCACCAGGATAGTTTTCGGTGCATTACTGGCGGTCCCGGTAGCCGGCGGGCTGTTCTTCCTCATGCAGTATCTGATTTCCACTGCCGATCCGAAAATCGATGAAGAAGAGCGCACACGCCTCGCCGATATTGCCATGCCCGAGCGCGATATCGAAACGAACGTGGAAGAAACCAAGCCGGACAAGGTCGAGGACCCGGAAGAGCCACCGCCGGATATGGATACGCCGGACATAGATGCCGACACGGACACAGACGCGGTAAATACAGCGCCGAGTTCATCGGTCGAGATCAATATCGCCAGCAGCGGTATGGCATCGGGTGATGGCGAGTACCTGCCCATTGTGAAAGTCGCGCCTATCTATCCGCGGCGTGCACAGACGCGCGGCATCACGGGGTATTGTATCGTCGAGTACACGGTGACCAAGAGCGGCTCCATTCGCAATCCGCAGGCTGTGGACTGTTCGCCATCAGGCGTTTTCGAGCGTGCCTCGGTAAAAGCCGCCGCAAAATTCAAGTACAAGCCGCGCGTGGTGGATGGCGAGCCGATCGAGGTGGCCGGCGTACAGAACAAGTTTACCTTTGAGCTCGAGAACTAAACGGTGGAGGGACATGGTATGTCCATGACACGAACTCTAATGAGTGCTTCGGCACTGGCGGTCGCTATCACGGCCGCTCAGTCCGCATTGACTCAGCTGCCTGCTACCGGCTCTTTGCAGTTTCTCGCCTTGTCCACAGCGCATGCCCAGGAGGGGCAGAAAGAAGAGCGCGAGACGCGCAAGACACCGGCGCTGCGCAATGCGGTTTATGAAAAACTCGCTGAAGCACAGACCGCTGCGGAGGAAAAGGATCTCGCTACGGCCGAGCAGATTCTCAATGACATGATTGCTGATCGCGGCAGGGATGAGCTCAACAGCTATGAACTCGCCAACGTCTACAATCTTATGGCTTTTATCTATTATTCCCGAGAGGATTATGCCGGTGCTCTGCGGGCTTACGAGAACGTGATACGGCAGCCGGATATTCCACTGGCCATGGAAATCAACACGCGTTATACAGTGGCCCAGCTTCATTTCGTACAGGAGAACTGGCGGGAAGGTATCTCGGCACTGCTGAAATGGTTTGATATGAGCGATAATGCCCCGGCCAACGCCTATGTGTTGCTGGCACAGGGTTACTATCAGCTCGAAGACTTTCCCAAGGCGCTCGAGAACGTCGAGATTGCCATCGACATTTACAACGAGAAAGGCAAGACGCCCAAAGAGCAGTGGTACAACCTGGCGCGCTTCCTGTACACCGACAAAGGCGATATCGATCGCTCGATGGACGTGCTGGAGCAGTTGCTCACCCACTATCCGAAAAAGGATTACTGGGTACAGCTCAGCTATATGTATTCAGAAAAAGAGAACCAAGTTCGTCAGCTAGGCGCGATGGAGACGGCCTACGTTCAGGATCTGCTTGAGAAGAATGGTGAGTTGCGGAATCTGGCGTCGCTCTACTTGAGCCAGGGAGTTCCCTACAAGGCGGGTGAAGTGCTGGAGCAGGGGTTCGAAGACGATATTGTTGAAAAGAACTCAAAGAATTACGAGCTGATGGCTGGTTCCTGGCGGCAGGCGCAAGAGATCGACAAGGCCATTCCGGCGATGGAGATCGCTGCCTCCAAGTCAGATTCCGGTGAATTGTATAGCCGGCTCGGCAGTATCTATCTCGATGGTGAACAGTTCGGCAAGGCGATTGAGGCCATCAACAAGGGACTGCGGCGCGGTGGCGTCAAGCGGCCCGATTCGGCACGGCTGGTACTGGGCATGGCACACTTCAATCGCGAGGAGTACGACAAGGCTCGCGACGCGTTCGAGGCCGCGGGTCGCGACGAGCGTTCCGAGCAGTACGCCGAACAGTGGATCAAGTACATGGAGTCGGAGATAGAACGACAGGAGAAGCTGGCCGAAGGCTGACGTCCGGGGCCAGGCCAGCCCACAAAAGCGCAGCTACAAAAAAAGGAGCCCGTCGGCTCCTTTTTTTGTGTACTACATTATCGGTGGCCGCTGTTGTCAGACAGGTACAACGTTCTCTGCCTGGGGACCCTTCTGACCATTGGCCACGGTAAACTCAACTTTCTGACCGTCGCTCAACGTGCGGAAGCCATCGCCCCTGATCGCACTGAAGTGAACAAAGACATCCGGGCCACCCTCCTGCTCGATAAATCCGTATCCTTTGCTCTCGTTAAACCACTTTACGGTACCGGTTACTGTAGACATACATACATACCTTTCAAACTGGGTATGGCGAACGCGATCGCCACGTTAATGTGAACTATTTATGGATGAGGTACAAAAAAGAATCATCTTCGTTCTCAATCATAAATAAAATACCCTCATCACATCCGCCAAAACGCCAGCGTCTGGAACTCAGGCACTCTGAGTGTAGCATTCTGGCACGAAGTGGGAAGTTTTTCGGCCGAAAAAGCTGCAATATTCACATTGAACTTCAGTCCACCCGTGCGATCTTCATGATGTTGGTGCCGCCGGGCACGCCGGGTTCCTCTCCCATGGAGAGCAGGATATCGTCACCGCGCTGCAGGTGGCCGTCGTTGCGCAAAAACTCGATCGCGCGGGTTTCCACCTCGCCTCGATCGTGCTCGTCAGCCGGAAAGAACAGGGGAATGACCCCACGGCAAAGCGATAGTCGCTGCAGCGTGCGCGCGGCATCGGCCAGGGCGAAGATAGGCAGTCCGGAGCTCAGACGGGACATGAGTAGCGGTGTCGTCCCCGACGCCGTCAGGCAGGCGATACCGCGCACGTTGCGGTAGTGATTCGCCGCGTAGATTGCCGACATGGCAATTGTTTCCTGCGCGGAATGGAACTCGCGGTCTACGCGGTAGCGCGAGGTTCTCGCAACCGGGTGTCGCTCCGCACCCATAGCGGCGTCGGACATTGCGGCCACCACGGCAACCGGGTATTTCCCCACGGCGGTTTCCGCCGAGAGCATGGCCGCGTCGGTGCCGTCGAGTACCGCGTTGGCGACATCAAATACTTCCGCTCGAGTGGGCATGGGACTGCTGATCATCGACTCCATCATCTGGGTCGCGGTGATTACCAGGCGATTGGCACGCCTTGCCCGCGAAATGAGATCCTTCTGGATGCCGATAAGTTCGGCATCACCCACCTCCACCCCGAGATCTCCGCGGGCGACCATGATCCCCTCGGAGGCCTGTAGGATGCCGTCCAGAATGGCATAATCGGCGACGACTTCCGCCCTCTCGATCTTGGCGATGATCGCCGCCTTCAGGCCCTGACGGGCAAGCAGGGCCCGGGCATGCTCGATGTCGCCTGTGTGCGCAACAAAAGAGACCGCGACAAAATCGGGATCCATCAGATCCAGCGACTCTATGTCGGCGATATCCTTGTCTGTGAGTGCTGGCGCAGCGATGCCGCCGCCAAGCCGGTTAATGCCTTTGCGCGAGCCGAGCTGTCCCCCGGTCAGCACGGTGCAGTCGGCACTCGCTGACTCCACGTGTTCGACACGCAGACGGATGCGTCCATCGTCGAGGAGAACGGTGTCGCCCGCCGCCAGGTGATGTGTCAACTCCGGATAGGCGAAGCCGACGCTGCGGCGGTCGCCGGCGTCATCGCCAATGCTGTGGTCGAGGCGGAAGCGTTCACCCTGCATCAGCTCCACGCTCCCGGCATGAAAGCCTCCGATTCGGATCTTCGGGCCCTGCAGATCCGCCAGAATACCTACGTGCCGCCCGGCGATGGCCGCCTGGTGACGTATGCGACGGGCGATGCTCGCATGGTGGTCGGGTTCCCCGTGACTGAAGTTGAGACGAAACACGTCCACACCCGCACGCAGCAGCTGGGCGATAGTGGTATCGCTCTCGCTGGCGGGACCGATGGTGGCGACGATCTTCGTGCGTCGGTTGACGCGCTGGCTCATGTGTTGTCTCCGGTGCGCTGCATACAAGGTGAATAGCGCGGGATCAGGGTTTTGTCTGCGCGTCCAGGTACTCGACGGTGAGGTCGGGAAAATCAGTGAACAAGCCGTCTACTTGCGCGTCGCGGATGAACAGATCGAGTAGTTCGTCATAATCGCGAATCCCTGGCGGCAGGGCATCACGCCGGAACGTGAATGGGTGCACCAGCAGTCCCTGGTACTGTGCCCTGTCTACAAGTTCGGTCATCTCGGCATCCCCGGCGGCGTTGCGGCCGCGGTATATATGCATGATCCAGGGTCCGATACCGTCCGCGTAGCGGGCGATATCGGCCAGCCCCTCTCGCGTGCGCAGCCAGTCGTAGTCGGCGTTGCCGCCCTCGCCCCAGCTGTTGTCGCCGATCAGCTGAATAAGCGGCAGCGGCGTCTCGAGCGTCTCGCGCAGGTAGCGCAGGGTTTGCGGATCGAAGCACTGGAGGTAGATACGATCGCGCGCGCTGGCGAGGTCCGCCGCCTCCAGAGTGTCCAGCACCGCCCTGGCGATGTCCTGGCCCGCGGCCTCATGAAAACGCGGCGCCTTGAGCTCGATATACAGCCCTGTACGCATTTGCCGGCTGTGATTGAGGCCCTCAATCAGCCGGATTTCCTCGGCCAGCGTCGGTATACCCGAAATACCTTCACCTGGCGGAAAGCGCCCGGGAAACACTGCGCGGTCGCCGCCTGACGTGGTCCGGCGTTCATGGGCGCGCAATTGCCGGATCTCTTTCAGTGAAAAATCGATAGCATAGAAATGTCCGTCCTGACGCTGACGCCCCGGGAATACGCTGGCGACGTCGGTGGTGTCGTCGAGCAGGATATCGTGCAGAACAATGGGTACGCCGTCCCGGGTGAGGACTACATCCTGCTCCAGGTAATCTGCACCCATGGCATGCGCCAGGGCTTTGGCGGGGAGCGTGTGCTCCGGCAGGTAGCCACTGGCACCGCGGTGTGCAATCACTATCGGTCTGTCGCGCGGTATCACAGCGGTCCCCGTCGTCGCCTCGCCCGCCGCAGCGCCGTCAGACGCCGCCATGGCAGCGCCGAACAGCAGCCCGAGCAGGCAGGTAAAAAGCGGGAAAATTCTCTGCATGTCGATCTCACCTCAGGGCTTGATCTGCATCTTGATGGTTTTCTCCGTCGCGGCACCATAGGGCGGCAGCATACCGCCGATCTTGCCGATATTGAGTTTTGTCTGGCGGTAAATGGATTTCGCATGACTGAAACGGCGAAAGCCGTCCTCGCCGTGATAGGCGCCCATGCCGCTGGGTCCGACACCCCCGAAGGGCAGGTCCTCCTGCATGACATGCATGATCACGTCGTTGATGCAGACACCGCCGGAGGTCGTGCGGTCGAGAACGGCGCGCTCCTCGTCAGCATCTGCGCCGAAGTAGTAGGCGGCCAGCGGTCGCGGTTGGCTGTTGACAAACTGAATCGTCTCGTCGAACTCGCTGTAGGTCAGTATCGGCAGTAGAGGACCGAACAATTCTTCCTGCATGACGGCGCAGTCCAGAGGCGGTGCCGGTATCAGCGTCGGCGCTAACTTGCGCGAGCCGGATTGCTTGTCGAAGTTTTCATCACCCGGGTTGATTGCCAGTGTGTCGACCCCCCGCTCGGCCAGCTCCGCCAGGTAACCGGACAGACGCTGGAAGTGACGATCGTTGACGATGGCGGTGTACTCGGGATTTTCCAGCAGGCTTGGATACATGTCCGTGACGGCCGCAGTTGCCGCCGCGATGACGTCGTCCAGCTTTTCTTCCGGCACCAGCAGGTAATCCGGCGCCAGGCAGATCTGCCCCGCGTTCAGGGTTTTGCCGAGCATGACCCGCTGCATGGCGCTGTCGATGTCAGCGCTGCGCGAGAGGATGACCGGCGATTTCCCGCCCAGCTCCAGCGTGACCGGAACCAGGTGTTTGGATGCGGCGGCCATAATGTGACGCGCGACGCCGGTGGCGCCGGTAAATAACAGGTGATCAAAGGGCAGGCCAGAGAAGGCCTGACCGACCTCCGGGCCCCCGAGGGTGATCGCGACTTCCTCCGGCGCCCATGCGGACGCCACCATCTCGGCCATCAGCTCCGAGGTGGCAGGCGTGAACTCCGAGGGCTTGACCATGGCCCGATTACCCGCGGCAAGTATGCCCGCGAGGGGCCCGAAGGTCAGGTTGACGGGAAAATTCCAGGGCGAGATGACGCCGACTACGCCGAGCGGCTGGTATTCGACACGAGAACGTCCCCCCAGCAGGTTGAGCGGGAACAGGGTCGGGCGCTTCTCGCCGCGCATCCATTCGCGCAGATGCTTGCGCGCATGCTTCAGCGGCGTGAGGGATGCGGCGACGTCGGTCATCAGGGTGACCTCGCGGGCGCGGCAGCTGAAATCACTGTCCAGCGCCTCGACAATGCGTTCGCGGTTGGCGTAAACAACATCGATGCCGCGATCGAGTCGATCGATGCGGGATTCGGCACTGACCGCGCCCTCAGCCAGAAACGCCGCCCTTTGGCGCTCCAGGGTGGCCTGCAGAGCCTCAACGATGTCGTTATCCTGTGTATTCGGTGCCTGCGCATTCATGGCATTGCTCCTGGAGCCTGGGTTGGCTTGTCTCGTCGTCCGGCGAGTATAGGCCCTGCGACGTGGCAGGTCAGCCCATGGCTGTGTTTAACTTGGTCACCGCGCCAGCAGACGTGCCACGACAGGATCATGACAGAACAGACATCGCTACAGGACCCGCGCACGCCATCACCGCCCTTCGGCTACTCCCGGGAATGTCATTATGACCGCGACAAGCAGGTGCGGATCGTCGCCGAATTTCACGCCAACAAGATTCGCCCCAGCCGCATTGCCTACCGCGTCGGAATCGACATCGCCCTGATCGAGGCGCTGATCGCCGGCGAGGAAGAGCCCGAACGTTTCCCGCAGCTGGTCGCGTACTACCGCCGGCAGCGTTTTCGCGATCGTCTCGGGTCCCTGGCGCGGGAGCGCGGGGCAAAACGCTTCGAGGCGGAAATGCGCATTACGCGCGAGTTCCAGAGCGAGCAGGAACTCTGAACAGCACTCTGCGCCGGGCCACTGCGGCGATCCGGCCCTGCCTGTTACACTGTGCCATGGCTTGAATCAAGGATCCGCTATGACACTTCTGTTGCGTTTTTCCCGTGTGCTGTCCCTGACCCTGCTGTTGGCTGTTTCCGCAACGCTGCACGCCGATGAACACCCGCAAAGCCACCGTTCTGCAGATGATGAGCCCGCAGCCGACGAAATTCCCGAGCCACTGCATGCCGAAAGCAGCGGCAGTGTGCGTATAGACGGGAAGGCCATCGACTACACCGCGACCGCCGGTACCCTGGTCATGCACAACGACGACGGCGAGCCCATCGCCCACTTCGGCTACACCGCCTACACCCGCGATGGCGTCGATAAGAGTGAGCGACCGATTCTGTTTGCCTATAACGGCGGCCCCGGCTCCGCCTCCATGTGGCTGCACATGGGCATCCTCGGACCGCGGCGTGCCGATGTTGAGGATACCGTGTTCAACACCAGCGGCCCCTTCGCTTATGTGAACAACGATTACAGTATTCTCGACCGCGCCGACCTCGTGATGATCGATCCGGTGGGCACCGGCTTTTCCCGCGCCGTGGGCAAGGGCGAGAGCAAGGACTTCTGGGGTGTCGACAACGATATTCGCAGCGTTTCCGACTTTATCGCCCGCTATGTCACCGAGGCCGGGCGCTGGAGCTCACCCAAGTACCTGCTGGGCGAGAGCTACGGCGGTATCCGCAGCGGTGGCGTCTCCTGGGATCTGCTGTCCCGCCACAGCATCGCCCTGGAAGGGGTGATCCTGGTATCGCCCTACATGGATTACATCGCCGGAAATGCCGGGACCGCCAACGACCTGCCGCACATCAACTACATCACGACCTACGCCGCCACTGCCTGGTACCACGACGTGAGCGAGTACCGACCCGACAGCCTGGAGGATTTTCTCGCGCAAGCCCGGGCTTTTGCCCTGGATACCTATGCGCCTGTGTTGATGAAGGGGCAGCGGGCGAGCGCCGAGGAGCGCGAAGCCGTACTCGCCGGTCTGCAGCGTTTCACCGGCATCAGCGCCGACTACTGGGAGCGCGCCAACCTGCGCATCGACGAGTCGCGTTTCGCCAAGGAATTGCTGCGCGACCGGCGCAAGACAGTGGGCCGCATTGACTCGCGGTTCGTGGGCGACGCTCTGAACCACATCGGCGAACGCTTCAGCTACGACCCGTTTTTCCCCGCGGTCGGTCCGGCTTTCGTGGCTGCCTTCAACGACTATTACCGCGAGGTGCTGGGCGTTAAGACCGACATGACCTACGTCACCTCCGCCGGCCTGTGGCGGGACTGGGGGCAGGAGCACAGGCATCCCGGACCGGTGGGCAAGCAGCCAGTCAGTAACACGGCGGTGGATCTGGCCTACGCCATGACCCAGAATCCGAACATGCGTCTGCTCATACAGCAGGGCTACTACGATCTCGCCACGCCGATGGGGGCGACGCGTTATTTCCTGGACCACATGGACTTGCCGGATTCGTTGCGCGAGAACATCACCGAGGCCTATTACGAGGCCGGCCACATGATGTACCTGCACAGGCCCTCAATGAAAAAATATCGCAAGGACCTGGCGGCTTTCATCCGCGCTGCGGATTGAACGCGCGCCAGCGTAATGTCGTCTTTCGCCGGCGATACGGAGACCGTGTCCATGAGTGAATACCGCGACCTCTGGTATCAGAGCCCCGACGGACTGCGCCTGTATGCCCGGGACTATCCCGGACCGGCTCCCTCGACAGGGCTGCCGGTGCTCTGCCTGCACGGACTGTCGCGCAACTCCGCGGACTTTGCCGGCCTCGCCTCGGTTCTGGCCGCAGAGCGCCGGGTCATCGTAGCCGAGCAGCGCGGCCGCGGGCGCTCGGAATACGACAGCAATCCCGCGAATTACACGCCGGTGACCTACGCTGGCGACATGTTTCACCTGCTCGACACGCTCGGCCTGGACCGGGTTATCCTGATCGGCACTTCCATGGGCGGACTGATGGCGTTCATCATGGCGGGGCAGCAGCCCGAACGTATCGCGGGTATGGTGATCAACGATATCGGCCCCGAGATAGACCCGAGCGGACTCGCCCGCATCCAGCATTACGTCGGCAAGGTCGAGCCGGCGCGCAACTGGCGGGAGGCGGCCGAGCGCATCCGTGAAATCAATGCCGCGGCGTTTCCCGATTACACAGACGACGACTGGCTGCGCTTTGCCCGCGACCTCTACTTCGAGCGCGATGGCGTGCCGGTGCCCGCCTATGACCCGGCCATCTCGCAGGCCATGGGCGATGCCGACTCCGGTGCCGTGCCGCCGGACCTGTGGCCCTTCTTCGATGCTATTGTCGATATTCCCATGCTGCTGATCCGCGGTGAGCTCTCAGATATTCTCGCCGCCGATTGCGTGGCGCGAATGCGTGAGCGGGATAGTGACCTGACCGTGGTGGAGGTACCCCGGGTCGGCCATGCACCGACTCTGATAGAGCCGGCGGCGCTGCAGGCGATACAGTCCTTTCTGGGGTCCGATTCGGAACTGACCCCGTAAAAGAGACAGGCTCGTACGACAAATCAGCGAAGAGGCCAATGACCCAGAGAATCATCGTAGGCATCACCGGTGCGTCCGGCATCGTCCTCGGCGTGCGCGCGCTGGAGCTGCTGCGCGCCACTGGCGTAGAAACCCACCTGGTGATGAGCAAGTCCGCCGAGCTGACGCTGAATTACGAGCTGGAACTGTCCGGTGCCGAGGTCAGGGCGCTGGCCAGCGAGGTGCATTCCGCAAAGAATATCGGTGCCTCCATCGCCAGTGGCTCGTTCCTGACCGCGGGCATGCTGATAGCCCCCTGTTCCATCCGCAGCCTGTCCGAAATTGCTTCCGGCGTGACCTCTACGCTGCTGACCCGGGCCGCCGACGTGGTGCTCAAGGAGCGCCGCCGCCTGGTGCTTATGGTGCGCGAGACGCCCCTGCACCTCGGTCACCTGCGCAGCATGACCCAGGTCACGGAGATGGGTGCGGTCATCGCGCCGCCGGTGCCGGCATTCTATAGCCGCCCCGATTCCATCGATACCATGGTGACCCAGAGCGTGGGCCGCGCGCTGGACCTTTTCGGACTGCACAGCGATGCAGTGTCGCGCTGGCAGGGGTGATTGACGCCAGTGCACGGCGCCCGGAGGCAGCTGCGCGCGAGCGCCTGAAAACATACTAATCCATCCCGCACGGAGACACGACATGTCGACACAGCTGTTTGACCTCACCGGCAACATCGCTTTCGTCAGTGGCGCCAGCCGCGGCATCGGGGAGGCGATTGCGCGCCTGCTCGCCGAGCAGGGCGCCCACGTTGTGGTGTCCAGCCGCAAGCTCCCGGACTGCGAGAGTGTGGCTGCCGCCATCCGCGACAGCGGCGGCAGCGCCGAGGCTTTCGCCTGTCACGTCGGCAGCCTGGAGGATATTCAGGCCACCATCGCGCACATCCGCGCGACTCACGGCCGCCTGGATATCTGCATCAACAACGCCGCCACCAATCCCTACTTCGGACATATCCTCGATACCGACCTCGGCGCTTTCAACAAGACCGTAGACGTAAATATCCGCGGCTACTTCTTCATGTCCATCGAGGCGGCGAAGCTGATGCGCGAGAACGGCGGCGGTTCCATCGTCAACACCGCGTCCATCAACGCCATCATGCCCGGCCACATGCAGGGCATCTACTCGATCACCAAGGCGGCGGTGGTGAACATGACGAAGGCGTTCGCCAAGGAATGCGGGCCCGAGGGCATCCGCTGCAATGCGCTGCTGCCCGGGCTTACGAAAACGAAATTTGCGGGCGCCCTGTTCGAGCATGAGGAGATATACAACAAGGCGATGCAGGGCATACCGCTGCGGCGCCACGCGGAACCCGGGGAGATGGCCGGCACGGTGCTGTTGCTGGTCTCCGGGGCCGGGAGCTACATCAACGGCGAGTGCATCGTGGTAGACGGCGGACTGACGGTCGCCGGCCTGTCCGTGTAAGCTCACGCCGCCCGTAGGTAGGCAAAGCCGCCTTCCTTGATGAAAACCTCACAGTAGTTGTTCGACGTAGGCGCTATGCTGCCGCCCTCGGGCACGCGCAGCCAGCTGTAGCGCGGGTAATGACCGTGGTCGTCGCTGAACTCGCCGCGCAGCACCAGGAGCTCTGCGCCGCCGGGAAAATTGATGCGCCCCAGGGATGCCGGCTCGTCCCAGGCCTCGAGGCGGGAAAAGTCGGCATAGGGTTCCTGGGCGTAGAGTTTTTTCCAGCTCGCGCCCTTGCGCACGCTGGAGCGCCAGGGTTGGTCGGCGGTCTGTATCGCAACGCGCTCGCGGTCCGATCCCGGATACTGCCTGAGCTTGACGAACAGCAGGCAGCCCTCGCGGGAAAACGGCCGGTGCGAGAAGCCTTCCGGGTTGAGCAGGTAAGAGCCCGCCGGATAGTCGCCGGTCTCGTCGGAGAAAACACCCTCGAGCACCAGTATTTCCTCGCCATCCGGGTGGTTGTGCTCGGGAAACTCGGCGCCGGGCAGATACTCCACCAGCGAAGTCACCTGGCCGGCCTCGGCGCGGCCCGCGAGGTGCAGGCGCTTGCGCAGCACGTGGCCGCCCGGGCTGGGTGTCCAGTCCATGCGTTCAGTGTCTACTGATACGCGTCGTGAAAAGTCGGCGTTGAAAAAAATCCTGTCGCTCATGTTGCTGAAACTCTCGATTCGTCGTAATCAGACCGTGTATCTGTGTCACGGTTCCTGTCATGCCATTCTGCTGTTCTGCGTAATACGTTAGGCTCTCGTAATGCGTAAAGTTTTTGTAACCCATCAACTGCCGGGCGAGCGCATCCACAAGCTGCGCCAGCAAAGCGACATGAACGTCTGGCTCGGCCCCGGCCTGCTGCCCGCTGACTCGTTGCGTGAGGAGCTGGCGGGCACGGACGGCGTTGTCTGCCTGCTCACCGATCGCTTTGACCGCGCCCTGCTCGACGCGCTGCCAACGTTGCGCTTTATTTCCAGCATGTCGGTCGGCGTCGACCACATAGACCTGGAAGCCGCAACCGTTCGTGGGATTCCGGTAGGGCATACGCCCGGCGTTCTGGTCGAGACCACCGCAGACACGACATTTGCCCTGCTCATGGCGGCATCACGGCGCGTCGCCGAGGCCGATCGCTTCATTCGTGGGGGTCACTGGACCCCGGAAACCGCCTGGTCGCCGGACTTTTTCGTGGGTAAGGACATTGCCGGGGCGACGCTGGGTATTGTCGGCCTCGGTGCCATCGGCACCGCCGTGGCGCGTCGTGCGAGCGGTTTCGGCATGCGCTTGCTGGGCTGGAATCGCACGCCGCGGGACGTGCCGGCCGTGGAGCAGGTGGCGCTGGAGCCGCTGCTGGCGGACAGCGATTTTGTCGTCGTGACCGTGGCGCTCGCCGATGACACGCGCGACCTGATCAATGCCGAACGTATTGCACTGATGAAAAGTGATGCGGTGCTGGTGAACACCGCCCGTGGCGGCATCGTGGATGAGGTCGCCCTGGCCACCGCCCTCGCTCGCGGCCGCCTGCTTGCCGCCGGCGTCGACGTTTTCGCTCGCGAGCCGCTGCCCGCGGACAACCCGCTGCTATCACTGCCGAACGTGGTGCTGACGCCGCACATTGGCAGTGCGACCGCGGCGACGCGACGGCGCATGGCCGATATGGCGGTGGACAATGCACTGGCGGCGCTGGCCGGGGAGCGCATGCTGCACTGTGCTAATGAAGCGGTATACGACTGACTCGCGGGCGTCTGGGTAACTGCGCACTGGCCACACAGGGCTGAGGCCAGTGCAGCCGAGAACGGGTATTTCGGATAGTGGGTCGTAAGCGCTCCCCGAGTGCACGATTGATTTTTTGTTGACGATTTTTGTTATATCACTAGTGCTGTATCAGGGCCAGACAAACGCTGTCTGCATGACGTATTCACATTACTTGCTGTATTCCACCCCTGTAAGCTGGTCGCCAGCGATTTGGGAGAGTTGCGATGAAACGCCTGTCAGTTGCTGACGTGTCGCGCGTCATAGAGATGGCCTGGGAGGATCGAACGCCCTTCGAGGCGATCGAAGCCCTGTACGGACTCGATGAAGCGTCGGTCGTACGCCTCATGCGGCGAAATCTCAAGCCCGGTTCCTTCCGTTTGTGGCGGGCGCGGGTCAGTGGACGCAAGACGAAGCACCGCGCGCTGCGTGATCCGTCGGTCAGCCGGGGCTACTGCCCGACGCAATACAAGCGTTGACGGGGCGGCCTCGTGACGGATCGATAGCCTGTCCGGCCTGCCCGGCAGGACGAGCGGCTCGTTTTTGTCGGTTGGCGACTTAAGTGATATAACTTGGGGTGATGAGAGCTTCTATAAAAAATGGACGCGACATTCGTACATGACGTATGTTTGCCGTATGAATCAGAAAATAACTTGTAAACAACCAGGACTACAGAGTGACTTTGCACGAGACAGTTTGCGATCGCCCCGTTTTCTGCTCGCCAGATTGTAGTCGTCATCAAGGATAAAATAGTGTCAAGCTTTTTTGGTAATACTCGGTTGTGCACGGTTGCCG
>CAYFVJ010000013.1:0-27538 GCA_964346555.1 uncultured Alteromonadaceae bacterium
AGAAGGGGCTTGCCAGGGAGCGGCGGTTTTAGTAGTATTTGCGCTCTTTATTTATTGCCCTGAAAGGCGAGCACAGAGATGAAGACGTTTAGCGCAAAAGCCGGGTCTATCAGCCGCGATTGGTTCGTGGTGGACGCCGATGGCAAGACGCTGGGTCGGCTGGCGGCCGAGATCGCACACCGGCTGCGCGGCAAGCACAAGCCCGAATATACGCCTCACATGGACAATGGCGATTACATCGTTGTCGTCAATGCAGAGAAGATACGCGTTACGGGGGCGAAAGCCACCGATAAGATGTATCACCACCACACCGGCTATCCCGGTGGCATCCGTTCGCTGTCGTTTGAAAAGCTGATCGACAAGGCGCCGGAGAGAGTTTTGCAGCGGGCCGTCAAGGGCATGCTGCCGCGCAACCCGCTGGGCCGTGCCATGCTCAGCAAATTGAAAGTGTATTCCGGTGGCGAGCATCCACACGCCGCGCAGCAGCCGCAACCGCTCAACATTTAAAGGTCCCTCGAGATGGCAGCAACCCAGTATTACGGCACCGGACGTCGCAAGACGTCGACAGCACGTGTATTCATCAGTAACGGCGGCGGTGCAATTACCGTCAACAAGCGCCCGCTGGACCAGTATTTCGGTCGTGAGGTGGCACGCATGATCGTGCGTCAGCCGCTGGAGGTCGCGGATCTGACCGACCGGTTCGACATCAATGTCACGGTCGAAGGCGGTGGCAGCTTCGGTCAGGCCGGCGCTATTCGTCACGGCATCACTCGTGCGCTGATGGATTACGATGAATCCTTGCGCGGCACGCTGCGTGGTGCCGGTTTTGTCACACGCGATGCGCGCGCTGTGGAGCGCAAAAAAATCGGTCTGCGCAAGGCACGCAAACGGCCCCAGTTCTCCAAGCGGTAACGGCCCTGGCCACAAGTCGCCGCAACCGCAACGGGATTCGACGCGCCCGCCCTGTCTTCAGGCGGGCGTTTTTGTGTCTATCTTGTATCCGCGTTTCGCGGCGGCACCCGGAGCAAAGCCACTGAACTGTCGGTACTTTCCTTGTGCCAAAACAGGAAAGTCATTAATATCTAGCGTCTTTTTGAGCCTGTTCCACTTTAGATAGGTGTGTCCGTCTCCAGCGGAACTACTTGGGAGAAAATCATGACAACTGAAGGTGTTAACGACAGTCGGCGGCGCTTCCTGACCGCTGCCACCAGTGCTGTCGGGGTGGCGGGAGCCGTCGCCATCGCCGTGCCTTTCCTCGGTTCCTGGAACCCCTCGGCCAAAGCCAAGGCGGCCGGCGCTCCGGTGAAAGCCGATATCAGCAAGATCGAGCCGGGAGCCATGATCGTAGTCGAATGGCGCGGCAAACCGGTTTACGTTGTACATCGCACAGAAAAACAGCTCTCGCTGCTCGACAACGTCGAGAATCAGCTGAGCGATCCCGGGTCCGAGGTGGCGACACAGCAGCCCGGCTACGTTGCGGATCGAATGCGATCGTTACGTCCCGAACTGCTCGTCATAGAGGGCTTGTGTACTCACCTCGGGTGCGCACCGACATTCAGGCCGGAGGTCGGTGCCGCCGATCTC
This sequence comes from uncultured Alteromonadaceae bacterium, assembly GCA_964346555.1. Classification (GTDB taxonomy): domain Bacteria; phylum Pseudomonadota; class Gammaproteobacteria; order Pseudomonadales; family Halieaceae; genus Chromatocurvus. The sequence goes on from CAYFVJ010000013.1 coordinate 1,585, forward strand.
GGCGGTGACGAGTGGATGGGCGGGTTTTTCTGTCCCTGCCACGGTTCAAAGTTCGATCTGGCAGGACGGGTGTTTTCGGGAGTGCCGGCGCCCACCAACCTCGTAGTTCCCCCCCACTCCTTTGAGGGTGACAACATTCTTGTCGTCGGCGTCGACGCGGAGGCAGCATAATGGGCAACATGTTGATAGGTTTGCGCGACTGGGTGGATGACCGTCTGCCCATTGTTCGGGCGTGGAACACACACATGGGCCAGTACTACGCGCCCAAGAACTTCAATCTCTGGTACTACTTCGGTGTCCTGTCACTGCTGGTACTGGTCAATCAGCTGCTGACCGGTATCTGGCTCACGATGAGCTACACGCCCAGTGCCGAGCGCGCGTTTTCGTCTGTCGAATACATCATGCGCGATGTCGAGTACGGCTGGATTCTTCGCTACATGCACTCCACCGGCGCCTCGCTTTTCTTTGTCGTGATCTACCTGCACATGTTCCGTGCGCTCATCTACGGCTCCTACAAGAAACCGCGGGAACTGATCTGGATATTCGGCATGTTGATCTTTGTCGTGCTGATGGCAGAGGCGTTCGTGGGTTACGTGCTGCCCTGGGGCCAGATGTCCTACTGGGGCGCGCAGGTGATCATATCGCTGTTCGGTGCCATACCGGTGATCGGGGAGAGTCTGGTCACCTGGATTCGCGGCGATTATCTGATTTCCGGCATCACGCTGAATCGCTTCTTCGCCCTGCATGTGGTTGCCCTGCCGATCGTGTTGCTGGCGCTGGTGGTGCTGCATCTCCTCGCACTGCATGAGGTCGGCTCCAACAATCCGGACGGTATCGACATCAAGAAGAAGAAAGGGCCAGACGGCGTGCCGCTGGATGGTGTCGCGTTCCATCCCTACTATACGGTGCACGATCTGCAGGCCATCGGTGTGTTCCTGTTCGTCTTCTGCGGGATCATGTTCTTCATGCCCGAGATGGGCGGGTACTTTCTCGAGCATGCCAACTTCGAGCAGGCGGACCCCTTGAGTACACCGGAGCACATTGCCCCCGTGTGGTACTTCACGCCCTTCTACACGGTCTTGCGTGCTGTGCCGGACAAGCTCCTCGGCTTCATAGCGTTTGCTGCCTCCGTGGCGATTCCCTTCCTGTTGCCGTGGCTCGATCGCTCGCCCGTCCGCTCCTGGCGTTATCGGGGAATGATTACGCGGGTCTGGCTGGTGGTGTTCGTGGCGTCCTTCATCATACTGGGTGTGCTCGGCGTCAAGCCCGCGACCGCGGGGCGCAACGTGCTGGCCCAGATCTGCACGTTCATTTACTTTGCGTTTTTCCTGACCATGCCGATCTGGTCGAGCATGGACAAGACCAAGCCCGTACCCGAGCGTGTGACCATGGACGGTGGCATCGGCGCTGTCGGCAGTCTCGGTGGGCTTGCGTTGATTCTGCTACTGGCCTTCCTTCCGCTCAAGGTGGTCGGTGCAGAGTCGGCCTATGACTGCGGCACCATACCCTGCGATGAATTCGACGCGGATCCGCGCGACAAGCCGTCGCTGCAAAATGGTGCCAGCCTCTATATGAACTACTGCATGGGCTGCCACTCCCTGCAATATGCGCGCTATACCCGCATGGCCAATGATCTCGGGATACCGGAGGACCTGGTCATGGAAAATCTGGTGTTCGACCCGGAAAAGAAAATCGGTGACCGGATGACCAACGCCATGGACATGGAGCGGGCAAAGGACTGGTTTGGTGCCGCGCCGCCCGACCTCACGCTGGTCGCGAGGTCGCGACAGCCGGAGTGGCTGTATACTTACTTGCGGACCTTCTACCGTGATAAAAGCCGTCCCTACGGTGTGAACAACCTCGTATACCCTAATGTGGGCATGCCACACGCGCTGCTCCACCTGCAGGGCATGCAGGAGTGTGCACCCACAGCGTCCGGCGATCGTATCGAGCCCCTGTCCGGCGAAAGTATGGACTCCGACCCCTGCGGCGAATTGCAGGTGGTCGAAGCCGGCGCCATGAGCGAAGAAGAATTCGATGGAGCGATGTACGATCTGGTCAACTTTCTCGCCTACACCGGTGAACCCATGCTGGTCGACCGCCAGCGTATAGGCGTTTACTCCCTGCTTTTCATCACCGTGTTCTTCGTGTTCGCCTGGTTGCTCAACCGGGAGTACTGGAAAGACATTCACTGACATTTCCGGTCAGCGCTGGTAGGCTGTCGGGTTACTGCGCTGACCAGCAACAACAGCAGCCAGTCTGTGTTTCACTAAGGAAATTGTGATGGGCGTAGTAGCCAAACGGTCCTCAATGGTATTTTTTTCCGATCCCGGCAGTCACTACAGCCACCGTGTGCGCATCGTTCTCGCTGAAAAGGGCGTCACGGTCGATCTGGTAGAGGCCGACTCCGCCCACCCGCCCGCGGAACTGGCAGACATCAACCCCTACAACTCACTGCCCACGCTGGTGGATCGGGAACTGGTGCTCTATGACAGCCACGTGATGATGGAATACCTGGACGAGCGCTTCCCGCACCCGCCGCTGCTGCCCGTCTACCCTGTTGCGCGCGCCGAGAGCCGCCTGTTCATGCGGCGCATAGAACGCGATTGGTGCACGCTGATGGATTCCATACAGAATTCCCGCAGCGACAATGTGGTCAAGAAAGCAACCAAGGAGCTGCGAGAGAGTATTCTTGGTATCGCCCCGATCTTTGCCGAGAAACCCTTTTTCATGAACGACGAGTTCACCCTGGTGGATTGTTGCATTGCTCCCATCCTCTGGCGTCTGCCATCATTGGGGGTCGATATACGGCCCAGCAAACAGTCAAAGCCCCTGCTGAGCTATATGGAGTCCCTGTTTGGCCGGGAGTCTTTCCAGCAGAGCCTCTCTGAGCAAGAGCGCGAGATGCGTCTTTAGTGTCTTTTTCACCTGGTAGTTAGCTTCGTGAAGTCAAGCCGTCCCTATTTGCTGCGTGCGCTCTACGATTGGATTGTGGACAATAACTGCACGCCTCACGTTCTCGTCGATGCGACGCAAGCGCATGTCGAGGTGCCGCAGGAATATATCAAGGACGGGCAGATCGTACTCAATGTTTCCCCCAGCGCCGTGGTGGATCTGCATCTGTCTAACCACGGCGTCAGCTTCAACGGTCGCTTTGGCGGTAAGCCCATGGACGTGATGTTTCCGGTGTCTGCGGTGCTCGGTATCTATGCGCGCGAGAATGGGCAGGGCATGGTGTTTGATCCCGAGGAGCCGCCCCAGGATCCGCCGCCAGGACCGCAGAATCCGCCGGCGCGCGCGACGCGCAAGCCGAGTCTGAAGGTCGTCAAATAGCGTCAGGCATCAATGATCTCGAACAATCGCACGACACGCTGCACGCCGGCGAAGTCGGCGGCAGCGGAGGCGAGCCGTTCAGCTTCCTGCGACGTTACCATCCCCATCAGGTAGACTACGCCGTTCTCCGTGACTACCTTTGTGCGCAGGCCAGGCGTGTCGCTACCCGCGAGCAGGCCGCTCTTTATCTTGGCGGTTATCCAGGTGTCGCTTGTGCGTACCAGCGAGGCGGTTGGTGAGGCGATTTCCAACTCGTTATAGATACGTCGCACATGGCGTATGTCACGCATGACGTCGGCGGCCTTTTTCTTGAGTGCTTCGTCGGGCACCTGGCCGGCGATGAGTACATAGCCATTGTAACTGACCACATTGATGTGCGAGCCCTTGAAGGCCTCATCGGCCGCGTGGATGTTCACGATTGCCTTGAGTTCAATGCTCTCGTCCGCCAGCTTCTGTGCCAGCGTGCGTTTGCCCGGCGGGTCTTCAATCGCATCCGAATCTACCGCCACCAGGAGGCTGCTGCAGCCGCTAGCCGACAAGAGAAAGCAAACCAGCAGGATAAGGCGCCCCCCGGCGCGAGTTAGTGAGCGGTTGAAGATCATCTTCTGTCAGCCTCCGAACAACTGGCCTTCTATCAATTCACACAGGCAACTCAGTGCCAGTGCCTGCATACCGAGTAGCGTAGCGCGGGCGTCTCCGGGCAGGGCGATAATAGTGTATTTTCCCGCGCTGTCGATATCCTCGATAGCGGTATGCGTCAGACCCAGAAGCCGTACGTCACGATCGGCCACCGCGGTGATTGCCGTTTGCAGATTGCTGCCGCGCGCGCTGGAATCGATACACAGGAGTGTGTCGCCATCGCGCATGAATGCGCGGACGTCACGCCAGGGGCTCTCGTCCAGTCCCGCAGACTGGGGGCCGACCAGGGCGAGCGCCGGCAGTGCCGGTTTGTCCTGGTCTACCGGGTACATGAGCCTGTCTGCCGTGAATTGTGCCAGCGACCTGTCGCAGCCTGCGGCGCAGCAGTATAGCGTACCGCCCTGCAGTAATGATTGCGTTGCAGTCGTGGCCGCTACCTCCAGCGGGGCAGCAATCACATCCACGGACATAACGGCGCTGTCGATCATTTGCTGGAGGTATTCGGTTGCTGACACCTGCGGCCCTCTGTGAGTGTTCGTCGGGTCAGTCGAGCGCAAAAGCGTTTCTGATCCAGCGAGCGCGCAGCTTACCCGAGTCCGCATCCGGTTCCCATACCACGGCGTCAAAACGGCAGGACGGCGGTGATCCCGGGTGTCGCTGGAGGTAGTGTGCGGCCACGCGGGCCAGCCGCCGCTGTTTGCGCCGATCGATCGAGGCGGCGGCGCTGGCAAACTGGCGATTTGTTCTTGCCCGCACCTCGACAAAAACCAGGGTGTTGCCGTCGGTCGCGATGAGATCGATTTCGCCGGTGCGACAGCGGTAGTTGCGCTCGACAATGCGCAATCCCTTACGCACAAGCCACTGCGCTGATGCCTCTTCATAGTGGTCGCCGTCGGTCTTCACCCCCCGGTCCTGTCCTGTTTCGGCCTGCTGGCAGTAAACAGTCTAGTCAGCGGGGGCGCAGCTCGCCTCGGTCGAAAACGGCCGGCTGCAGATCGCGCTCGATCTGGCCTTGTTCGTTGCTCGAGAGAAACCCGGTCTCGCCCCGGAGAAGCGGGTTGCCCCTGATGAAACCTCTTGCCCCCTGGCTTGCCAGCCGGCAGGCGTCTGCACCGAGCGCCGCGAGGCGCGCATAGTCGTCGCCGCGCAGCGTTGCGGCGCGTTGGTCCCGGGATTTATTCAGAATTGCCGGCATCTCTACCAGCTGCAGACCGTTCAGATCGTTTTCCGGCTCGTTGTTTTCTTCACTGTTGGCGGACGAGGTCGCATAGGCGGGCAGGCTGCCGGAGTAGTGATAGGCCAGTAGCGGCATGAGTGAACGCGCATCCGCGGCGCTAGGTACGACAAGAAACACGGCATCGATATCCTCACGGCGCCGACCGCTGGTCTCGATCGACTGCGCCAGCTGTCGCCGCAGCGACGTCGCACGCTGTCGGCTGGCGTCCAGGTCGAGTGCGGCGGATAGACTCGAGGAATGTGTCTCGCGGCTGCCGAAAGTTGCTGTCGCTGCAACCTTTCCCCCGAGTGTTTCCCAGCTTTGCCGGAGTGCCCGCGCCATCTTGCTCCCCCAGGCACCCGCGGGCCTTACCAGCAGTGCGCGGCGATGGCCATCGGCGAAGGCCAGTTCGGCAATCTGTGCCGCTTCGTCCTCGGGCGCCAGCGCAAACTGCAGGCTGCGAGCCCCGCCACGCAACCCGGACTCGCTACGGTTCAGCGCAATGACCGGGACGGGCAGTGTTTCCGCTGTCAGCAGATGCGTGACAGCGGCTTTCGTCAGCGGCCCCACAACCAGTTGGGCGCCATTGTCTATGGCCGCGTTGTAGGCAGCGCGCGCGGACGCGTAGGCAGTGGTGTCGAGTACGATGACGTCCCAGCCGCCGGCGCCCTGTTCCTCGAAATAGTGCTCGATGAAGCCATTGCGCACAGCCGCCGCAGCATCCGCGATACGGCCCCCCAGTGGCAGTAGCAGCGCGACCCGGCTGATGGTCCGCGCCTCATCATACGCGGGCAGGAATCGCGCGGCCGGGTGGCCCGGATGACGCGCGCGCCATTGGTCGATATCGCCAGCGGCCAGGCGGGCAGCGCCGAACCAGCCCGCCGCGTAGCGGGTGCCTGCATTTGCGCCCGCTGTCTGCAGCGCGGCGTCAGTCATGTGCCGCAATGATCGCCATGTATCATCGGCGATGGCATTGACATCGGGGTGGTCTGGCGGCAGGTGCTCGAGCATGCGTATCGATAGCCGAGCATGCACGCGGTGACGCGTTTCGAGCTGTGCCCGCCGGCGCTGCAGGTCAAGAATTTTCAGTGCCAGTTCGTCAGACAGTGCGGGTTCTCGCAGACTTTGCAGCTGGCTTGACATGGCATCGAGGTCGCCGCGCTGCCAGGCTATCCGTGCCCGTATATAGTCTGCATAGGCGCTGAATTCGGCGTCGACGGAGGAGTCCGCTGCGCGCGGTAGTGCGAGGTCCGCGGCCATCCAGTCCCCCCCGTCCAGCGCGGCTTCCGCCTCGGCGAACAGCTCGGCGTGCGGACTGTGGCGAATGCCACTCTGCTCTGCGATCATGTCCCGGGTGGTGCGCGGCTCGTCGCCGCCGGCGCCCCCGACGCGCGGTGGTGCCTGCGGTGGCGTCGTGCAGGCGCTAGCGACCAGCACGAGGGCCGCGAAGAGGCGTGTCAGGTCGACGCGAGGCCGGGCCGCGTGCGGGATTCGACTCATGCTATGCTCGATAGTTGCGGGTATCGCCCGTGCGATGCTGCAGAAGGCAGTATAGGTTTTCAATAGATCAGTGGCCCACCCATGGAATCCGCGCTTTACGTTGTTGCGACGCCGATCGGCAACCTTGAGGATATCACGCTGCGCGGCATTGCCACGCTGCGCAGCGTCGACCTGATCGCGGCGGAGGATACGCGGCATACGCGGCGTCTGCTACAGCATCTGGAAATTGACACCCCACTCACGGCTTACCACGAGCACAGTGACGATAGTGTTGCCGCGCGACTGTGTGAGCGAGTTCTCGCCGGGCAGTCGGTGGCGCTGGTAGCCGATGCCGGCACACCGATGATCTCCGATCCGGGCTACCGTCTGCTGCGCGCGGCCCAGACCGCAGGACTGCGCGTGGTGCCGATTCCCGGTCCTTGCGCGGCCGTCGCCGCGCTCAGCGTCTCGGGGCTGCCGAGCGATCGCTTTCTGTTCGTCGGCTTCCTGCCGGCGCGCGCGGCCGCGCGGCAGACTCGTCTGTCCTCACTGGCAGACGAACAGGCGACGCTGGTGTTCTACGAGGCACCCCACCGGCTGCAGGGGACTCTGGCCGACCTGGTGCTGTGCCTCGGTGGCGAGCGCGAGGCCGTGCTGGCGCGGGAGCTGAGCAAGGCATTCGAGACTATCCACCGCAGCAGCCTCGATGATCTGGTGGCGTTTGTCGCCGCGGACAGCAACCAGTGCCGCGGTGAGATCGTTCTGCTGGTGGCAGGCGCCGCGGCGCGCGATCCGCGGGTGGACCCCGCGCTCGCAGAGCTCATGCAGGCGCTGTCAGAGCGCATGCCACCGCGGGAGGCGGCGGCCCTGTTGGCGACATACAGCGGTGTCAGGAAAAACCGCCTGTATACTCACTGGCTGGAGGCGCGGGGCAATCCGTGACAGCGGCTTGTCTTGCGCGGCTGAGCTGCCGCGGGTAGGCTTGACGCGAGTCGGTCAGGCGATCGCTCCCGGCGCGCCCAGCGCGCCGGGGGAGGAAAGTCCGGGCTCCACAGGGCAGGGTGCCAGGTAACGCCTGGGGGGCGCGAGCCTACGGAAAGTGCAGCAGAAAGGATACCGCCCGACCACTTTCCCGTCGTCGGGTAAGGGTGAAAAGGTGCGGTAAGAGCGCACCGCGCGGCTGGCAACAGGCGTGGCGATGGTAAACCCCACCCGGAGCAAGACCAAATAGGAATCCATCAGCCGTGGCCCGCGGTGGATTCGGGTAGGTCGCTAGAGGCGGATGGTGACATCCGTCCCAGATGAATGATCGTCCGCGACAGAACCCGGCTTACCGACCGACTCATTCTTTTTGCTGCCGGTGCACCCGTACGCGGGATTCCTCGATACCCCCCAGCGTTAGACGTTTTGGAGCTAAAGCGCCGCCTTTGAGGCATTAAAAAAGACTGACACTTAAAGTAAATACTGAAGAGGCGTATTTACGGTCCTGTTTTACAATCTTATTTGAAGCATTCAATTGGCTGCAGAGTGGCCTGCAGCCTTTGCTGTCACGTCTAATTACCTGAAATTCAGGCGTTTTTCATGTCGATGATTCCTTGACAGGGCATTTCCCGCGGACCTATGGTGTCGGTAAGTGGCGAGAAGTGGGCAGATCTGGTTTTTTGTGGGAGAAAAGCTAGATCAGTGGGAGATGTCGGGTGTTCCGAGGGGTGCAGCACGTGAACATGGATGCGAAGGGTCGCCTGGCGATGCCGGCGCGCCAGCGCGAGCCCCTCGCGGAGCTGTGTGGCGGCAGCGTGGTCGTCACCATCGATACCCAGGCCACCTGTCTCGTGATCTATCCACTGCCCGAGTGGGAGCGCTTCGAACGCGAGGTGCAGGCACTGCCGGCCATGAAACCTGCGATTCGACGCTTTCAGCGCCTTACCCTCGGCTATGCCAGCGACCTCGATCTCGATGCCAACGGCCGCATGCTGTTGCCGCAGTCCCTGCGCGAGTACGCGCAGCTTGAGAAAAAGCTCGTGGTCGTCGGGCAGGGCAACAAACTTGAGCTCTGGTCTGAGGCCCTCTGGTTCGCAGAGCGCGACCAGGCGTTGCTGGAATCCGGCAACGATGCGGAATTGCCGGAAGAACTCATGTCGCTGACTCTGTAGGTGTTGCCCATGCATGAAAGCGTACTTCTGCGGGAGGCTGTCAACGCACTGGTCACGGGCGTCGACGGCTTCTACGTGGATGGCACTTTCGGGCGCGGTGGCCATGCCCGCAGGATTCTCGAGAGCCTGGGCGTCGACGGTCGACTGCTCGCCATCGACAAAGATCCCCAGGCAGAGGCGCTGGCGCGCGACTGGATGTGCTCGGAGCCGCGACTTTCTTTCTATCGGGGTTCCTTTGCCGAGCTGCCCGCCTACCTGCGGGCCAATGCCTCGCCGCCCGTGGACGGCATCCTTCTGGATCTGGGCGTGTCCAGCCCGCAGCTTGACGACGCTGAGCGCGGGTTCAGCTTTCGGCACGACGGTCCGCTGGACATGCGCATGGATAACAGTCGCGGTGAGACGGCCGCTGAGTGGCTCGCAAGCGCGCCAGAAGCCGACATAGCGCGCGTCCTGCGCGATCTTGGCGAGGAGCGCTTTGCCCGTCGTATCGCCGCGGCGATCGTCCGCGAGCGGGAGTTGGCGCCCATCACGCGCACGGCTCGTCTCGCCGGTATTGTCAGTGAGGCCAATCCCCGCTGGGAAAAGCACAAGCACCCGGCGACACGGTCATTCCAGGCAATACGGCTGTGGATCAACCGCGAGCTGGATGAACTGCGCCTGCTCCTCGACGCCGCTCTCGATGTCCTCGCGGTGGGTGGCCGGCTGGTGGTGATCAGCTTCCACTCGCTGGAGGATCGCATCGTCAAACGCTACATGCGCGACCAGTCGCGGGGCGCGCCGTTGCCGCGTGGCCTGCCTGTGACCGACAGCCAGCTGGTGCGGCCGCTGCGCCTGGTGGGCAAGGCGACCCGCGCGAGTGCAGAGGAAGTGGCTGCAAACCCGCGTGCGCGCAGCGCCATTATGCGCACCGCGGAGAAAGCGGCCTGATGGCGCCCGCGCGCGCCCAGGCAACGCGCGAGGCCGCTGCCGCTTCCCTCGGCGCTGCGCTGCAGCGGAGTGACCTCGGCGACGTATGGCGCTGCGTCGCGGTGGCAGTGCTGTGCCTGGCCTCCAGTTTCGCCACCATCTACGCGACACACGAATGCCGCAAGCTGTATGCCCGATTACACGACCTGGAGGCCGCACGCTGGTATCTGGATGAAGAGTACAGCCGCCTGCTGCTGGAGCAGAGCGCCTGGGCATCGCACTATCGCGTGGAGCAGGTAGCAGAGCGCGAGATGGGCATGCAGGCGCCGGCAGTAGACAGCCTCAGGATCATCGAACGATGAGCCGCCAGGGCGCTCAACGTGAGACCTTCGAGTGGCGGCTGTACCTGCTTCTGGGCCTGGTCCTGGTGCTGTTCGCCTCGGTAGCCGGCCGCATTGTCTTCCTGCAGGTGCTCGAGGTGGATGGTGGTCGCGAGTTCCTCAAGCACCAGGGTGCGATGCGCTCGGTGCGCACGGCAGAGATACCGGCCTACCGCGGTCTGATAACGGATCGCCGGGGCGAGCCGCTGGCAGTGAGTACACCGGTGATTTCGCTCTGGGCGGACCCGCAGGTGCTGTCCGGCGTGGATGATCTCGCGCCCCTGGCGAGTGCGCTGGGGATCGGCGCCGATACGCTGTCTGAGCGCCTGGCAGCTTACCGCGATAAGCGCTTCATGTATCTCAGCCGCCACCACGAACCCGCTGCGGCAAGGGCGATTCTCGATTTGCGCACTCCCGGCGTGCACTGGAATCGGGAGTATCGGCGTTTCTATCCGGCGGGCGAAGTGGCGGCGCAGCTGGTCGGATTCACCAACGTTGACGGTGCAGGTATTGCAGGCCTGGAGCTGGCCTATGACGAGTGGCTGCGCGGGGTGCCGGGCCGAAAGCAATATATCAAGGATCTGCACGGTGAGGCGGTTCGCGGCATCGGCGTGATCCAGGAAGCGCAGCCCGGGCGCGCACTGCAGCTGAGTATTGACCTGCGCCTGCAATATCTGCTGCACACGGAGCTGCAGCGAGCGATGAAAGTCACCGGGTCGGAGGCGGGCTCGATCGTCACGCTGGACAGTCGCACCGGCGAGGTGCTCGCCATGGTGTCTGATCCGTCCTACAACCCGAATGACCGCGATGAGCTGGTGCCCGGCGCAACGCGCAACCGGGCAATGACCGATGCGTTCGAACCGGGATCGACCATGAAGCCGCTGACGCTGGTCGCGGCACTGGAAAGCGGACAGTTTACTACCGAGACCCTCATCGACACCTCGCCGGGACGCATTCGCGTTAACCGCAAGGTTCTGCTTGATCCGCGTAACTATGGGGAAATCTCTCTGTCGCGTGTCATCGAGAAATCCAGCCAGGTGGGCGTGACCAAGGTATCGCTCGCCCTGGGCCACGAGCCAGTGCGGGAAGTGTTCCGTCGCTTCGGACTGGGGCAGGCGACCGGCACCGGCTTTCCCGGGGAGCGCGCCGGTCAGCTGCCGTCGCGACGTAAATGGAGCCAGATCGAACAGGTCACGCTGGCGTTCGGCTACGGCCTGACTACCACGCCACTGCAGCTGGCGCGCGCCTACAGCGTCTTTGCCAGTGGCGGCATCCTGCCCCGGGTCTCACTGCTGCGGGTGGCTGAGGCCGGGCGCCAGGGCGAGCGCATTGTCAGCGCGTCGACAGCGCGACAGGTCCTCGATGTTCTGCATGCGGTGACCGGCGAGCATGGCACCGCTCGCAAAGCGCGCGTGCAGGGCTACGCCGTCGGCGGCAAGACGGGAACCGTGCACAAGGTGGGCTCCGGCGGCTACCTGCAGGACCAGTATGTCGCGCTGTTTGCCGGCATTGCACCGGTGGATGAGCCGCGCTTCGTCACTGTCGTGGTGCTCGACCGGCCAAAGGGCGACGAGTACGGTGGCGGGTCGGCTGCCGCACCGGTATTCGCTCGTGTTGCCAGAGGCGTCCTGCGGCTTCTGGATGTCGCCCCGGACAGGCTGCCCACGGCGTCATCGCTTCAGGATGTGGCCGTTGTCGGGGGTAGCACACAATGATGGCTTCCCGCGCTCCAGCCGTGCAGCGCAGCGTGCTGCTGTCCGACCTGATTGACGGAAGCGATGTCCCGGCGATCCCTGTCAGCGGTCTCGGCAGCGACAGCCGCCGCATCACTACGGGCGACCTGTTTCTGGCGCTGCCGGGCGACCTGCACGATGGCCGGCATTTCATCAGCCAGGCGGCCGCCCGCGGTGCCTGCGCCGTGGTCGCCGAGTCGCCCGTTGCCCCCGCGAACAGGCCAGCCTCGATTCCACTGATTGAGCGGAGCGGTCTGCAGCAGCAACTCGGATTCATCGCCGCGCGCTTCCATGGCGATCCCAGCCGGACACTGCGCGTAACCGGAGTGACCGGGACCAACGGCAAGACCACGGTCAGTCAGCTGACCGGTCAGCTGCTGCGTGCCTGCGGTTACCCTTGCGGTGTCATCGGGACACTGGGTGCCGACCTTGACGGCAAGCCCACGGAGGCGCTGAACACCACACCGGATGCGCTTGCCCTGCAGCAGCAGCTGGCGACGTGGCGGGAGACGGGGGTTGTCGCTGCCGTCATGGAAGCCTCATCCCACGCGCTTGTGCAGGGGCGGGTCAATGCCGTGCAGTTCGACAGCGCGGTGTTTACCAACCTGTCCCGGGATCATCTCGACTACCACGGCAGCATGGCTGCCTACACGGAGGCGAAGCTGCGTCTGTTCCTGATGCCGGGGCTGCGCCACGCGGTGATCAATCTGGACGATCCGGCCTCTGCCGGACTGATAGAGCGGATCGCCGGTCGCGCGGATGTGCTGACTTATTCAGTTCGCCGCGCTGCGCCGGCGACGGTACGGGTTTCCGACGCGCGGCCGACCGACGCGGGATTACAGGCACAGATCGCCACGCCCTGGGGCGAGGCCCGTTTCAGCTGCCCGCTTGTCGGGACATTCAACCTTTCGAACGTCGCGGCAGCGGTCGCCGCCGCCGTCCTGTCCGGCTGTGATTTCGATCGGGTCATCGCGGCGCTGCCGGGGCTGGTGCCCGTTCCCGGTCGCATGCAGCCGCTTGCCAACGAGCGCGGCGTGCAGCTTGTCATTGATTACGCCCATACGCCGGATGCGTTGGAGAAGGCGCTGTCGGGACTGCGCGATCACGCAGACGGGCGACTGAGCGTGGTGTTCGGTTGCGGCGGCGACCGCGATCGCGGCAAGCGGGCGGCAATGGGCGGCATCGCCTGTGCCCTGGCCGACTGCGTGTACGTAACCTCGGATAATCCGCGCCACGAGGATCCGGCGTCCATTCTGCAAGAGGTCGCCGCCGGCTGCAGCGGCGACTACAGCCTGGTAGTCGATCGCGCAGAGGCGATACGCGCGGCGATTGCGGGCGCGCGGGCAGGCGACTGCGTTCTTATCGCCGGCAAGGGTCACGAGGATTACCAGCTCATCGGCTCCGAGAAGCGAGCCTTCTCGGATCTCGCCGTCGCGCGGGCGGCGCTCGGAGAAATGCCGGCATGATGCGCGCTTACGCAGTCTCGGAACTCGCAACCCTCGTGGCCGCAAGCCATCGCGGTAACGACGTGACGGTAAGCGGTATCGCTATTGACAGCCGCCGCGTGCAGGCCGGCGATCTGTTTGTCGCGCTGCCCGGAACACGCGTCGATGGGCACGACTTCCTCGCCGATGCCGCGGCGCGCGGTGCTACCGCGGCACTGGTGTCGCGACCGCAGGAATCGCCGCTGCCGCAATTGGTCTGCGACGATGTACTGGCCACGCTCGGCAAGCTCGGGGCCTGCAACCGGCGTGCCTTCACCGGGCCTGTGCTCGGCATTACCGGCAGCTGCGGTAAAACGTCGGTCAAGGGCATGCTGTCTACGGTTCTGGCGCGGCAAAGTGCGGTCCTGGCGACCGCAGGCAACCTGAATAATGAGATCGGTGTGCCGATGACCCTGCTGCGACTGTCGCCGGACTACGGGGTCGCCGTCGTCGAGATGGGCGCGCGCGGTGTCGGTCACATCGACTACCTGTGCCGGCTGGCGATGCCGGATATCGCCATGCTGCTGAATGCCTCGCCAGCGCATCTGGATGGCTTCGGAAGTCTGCAGGCGGTGGCTGATGCCAAGGGCGAGATCTTTGATCGGCTGTCGGCGCAGGGCACCGCGGTGATCAACATCGACTCACCGTTCGCCGAAGCCTGGCAGGCACGTGCACAGACGACCGGCGCGCGGGTGATCAGCTTCGGTCTGCATGCGCCGGCATCAGTCACGGCAGACGCCGTTGAACTGGCACCCGATCACTGTCGCTTTCGGTTGCGGCACGCCGGACGCGAGGTGGCGGTCAGGCTGCCGGTCCCCGGTGAGCACAGCGTCAGCAATGCACTGGCGACCGCTGCCGCGGCGCTCGCCTGTGGTTTGTCCCTCGACGACATCGCCGCCGGTCTGGCCGACGTGCAGGCCGTAGCGGGGCGCCTGCAGCGACGCGCGGGACGCGACGGTATCAGCCTGATCGATGATGCCTACAACGCCAATCCGGCCTCCGTACGGGCGGCCATCGATGTCCTGCGCCAGTGCGATGGCCCGCGCGTGCTGGTGCTCGGCGACATGCTGGAGCTGGGTGAACAGACGCAGCGGGCACACAGCGAGGTCGGACGCTATGCGCGGGACAGCGGCATCGAGCAGCTGGTGGCGGTCGGTGACGCAGCGCGAGCGGCAGGGGAGGCATTCGGTGCCGGTGCGCACTGCTTTGCATCCAATGCAGACGCTATTGCCGCCACCGCCGCCTGGAGCCGTGGCGCATCGACGGTGCTGGTCAAGGGTTCGCGCGGTGCCGCCATGGAGCAGATACTGGCCGCGCTGCTGCCGCCGGAGGAGCCGTCATGCTGATGCTGTTTGCCGAGTTCCTGTCGCGCTACGAGTCGGCTTTCACGGTATTCCAATACCTGACCCTGCGCGGCATACTCGCGGCGACCACGGCACTGCTGATAGCGCTGCTGGTCGGACCGGCCATGATCCGGCGGCTGAACCACTACCAGGTGGGCCAGTCCGTGCGCATTGACGGCCCGCAGACGCACCTCGGCAAATCGGGAACGCCCACCATGGGCGGCGCGCTCATCCTGGTGGCTATCGCGATCAGTACGTTGTTGTGGGCGGATCTCTCCAATCTCTATGTCTGGGTGGCGCTGCTGGTCACCGTCCTGTTCGGCGCCATTGGCTGGGTGGATGATTACCGCAAGGTGGTGGCGCGGGATTCCCGCGGCCTGCCGGCGCGCTGGAAATACCTGTACCAGTCGCTGATCGGTATTGCCGCGGCCCTGTTCCTGTATCTTGTCGTGGATGCACCGGTGACCACCCAGCTCTACGTACCGTTTTTCAAGGACGTGATTATCGAGCTGGGCCTTCTTTTTATCCTGCTGAGCTACTTTGTGATCGTGGGCGCCAGCAATGCGGTGAACCTGACGGACGGGCTCGACGGGCTGGCTATTCTGCCGACGGTACTGGTCGGCACCGCGCTCGGCCTGATCGCCTATCTGACGGGACACGTCGACTTCGCCGATTATCTGCACATTCCCTACGTCGCCGGCAGCGGCGAGCTGTCCGTTTTCTGCGGCGCCATTGCCGGCGCCGGCCTGGGCTTTCTCTGGTTCAACACCTATCCGGCGCAGGTGTTTATGGGCGACGTCGGCGCGCTCGCCCTGGGCGCCGCGCTGGGCACTGTTGCCGTGATCACCCGACACGAGATCGTCTTTTTCATTATGGGCGGTATTTTTGTCCTGGAAACGGTGTCGGTGATTCTCCAGGTGACGTCATTCAAACTTACCGGCAGGCGCCTGTTCCGCATGGCACCCATTCACCATCATTACGAACTCAAGGGCTGGCCGGAGCCACGCGTGATCGTGCGCTTCTGGATTATCACCGTCATGCTCGTCCTGATCGGACTGGCCACGTTGAAGCTGCGCTGATGACGACGACTGGTTCAAATACCGGCGCCGATGGCATTCTTGCCAGCAGTGCCCAGCGCGTCGTCGTGGGGCTCGGCAGCACCGGACTTTCCGTGGCACGCTACCTGGCGCGCAGGGGCGAGCGCTTTGCGGTCGTCGATACCCGCGAACAGCCGCCGTGTCTTGCGCAGCTGCGCGGCGAATTTCCACAAGTCAGCGTGTTCGCGGGTGCCGTTCCGCAGTCGGTGCTCAACACCGCCTCGGAACTGATCGTCAGTCCCGGCCTCGCTCCCGATCTGCCCTTCCTGGCGGAAGCGGCGGCCGCCGGTGCCGCCATCAGGGGTGATATCGACCTGTTCGCGGAGGCCGCGAGGGCGCCGGTGATCGGCATTACCGGATCCAACGCAAAATCCACGGTCACCGCGCTGGTCGGGGCGATGGCCGGGGCCGCCGGCCTGAATGCAGGCGTTGGCGGCAACCTGGGTACGCCGGCCCTCGACCTGCTGGCGGATGAGCGTGAGCTTTACGTACTCGAGCTCTCCAGCTTCCAGCTAGAGCGCAGTGATTCCCTGGGACTCGACGTTGCCTGCGTGCTCAATATCAGCGCCGATCATATCGACCGCCACGGCAGCCTGCCGCGCTACCACCAGGCCAAGCATCGCATCTTCCGTGGCTGTCGGCATGCCGTGGTGAATTCCGACGATCCGCTGACCATACCGCCCGGCGGCGACGGCATGCAGGTAACGGCGTGGCGCTCGCGCGAACCGGATCTGCACGGCTTTGGCCTGCATCGAGATGACGATGGTACCGAGTGGATCGCTCGTGGCTTCGAGGAACTCCTGCCGGTCGCGGAAGTCGCGCTTGCCGGGCGACACAATGTCGCCAATGCCCTGGCCGCCGTCGCCATCGGTGCCAGCGCGGGCCTGCCAATGCCGGCGATGTTGCATGCGCTGAGAACGTTTACCGGACTGCCGCACCGCTGCCAGGTCGTCGGCGAGCGCGAGGGCGTGCGCTGGATCAATGACTCCAAGGCCACCAACGTCGGTGCGGCACAGGCTGCCATCAAGGGCCTGGCAGAGGGCCGCAATCTGGTGCTGATCGCCGGCGGGCGCGGCAAAGGCGGCGATTTTGCCGCGCTCGCCGGGCTGGTAGCCGCGCACTGCAAGGCGGTTCTGCTGATCGGCGAGACCGCGGCACAGATGGCGCACGATCTCGGCGACACTGTACCGCTGCAGCATTGCGACAGTCTGCAGCGAGCGGTGACTGCAGCGGCAGCAATCGCCTGTGCCGGAGACTGCGTGCTGTTGTCACCGGCCTGCGCGAGTTTTGACATGTTCAGCGACTATGCCGAGCGCGGCGATGCCTTTGCCGCTGCCGTACAGGCCCTGCCCGGAGGTGTCGCGTGACTGCCGTCAGGGGCTGGAACGCGGTTGATCCGTTGCTCGTGTTCGCCGGCGGCAGCCTGGCGCTGCTCGGGCTGGTGGCAATTACCTCCGCATCTATCGGCTTCGCCGAGCAGGCGTTCGGCAATCCCTGGTATCACGCCCAGCGCCATCTGTTTTACCTCCTGGTATCGCTTGCCTGCGCGGCCATGGTCTACCGTTTACCGTCTGCGTTCTGGTATCACTCGGCCTGGTTCTGGCTGGTGCTGTCGCTGGCCCTGCTCGCGCTGGTACTGGTGCCCGGTGTCGGCAAGGATGTCAACGGCAGTCAGCGCTGGCTGCCCATGGGGCCGTTCACGCTGCAGCCATCGGAGCTGGTCAAGGGCAGCAGCATTCTGTTTCTCTCCGGTTATCTGGTGCGTCAGGAAGCTGCGGTGCGCCAGCAGTGGCAGGGCTTCCTGCGGCCGATGCTGGTGCTCGGCGTGGTGGCCCTTTTGTTGCTGTTCGAACCCGACTTCGGCGCGACGGTTATCGTCCTTGGCACCGCATTCGGCCTGCTCTTTCTCGCCGGCATGAAGCTCCTGCACTTTTTTACCGTGGTGGCGCTCAGCGTGCTGGGTCTGGCCGGGCTCATCGTTACCGCGCCTTACCGGCTGCAGCGCCTGACGGCCTACACCGACCCCTGGGCAGATCCCTACGGCAGCGGATTTCAGCTTGTGCAATCCCTGATCGCCTTCGGGCGCGGCGAATGGTTCGGTGTCGGGCTGGGCAACAGTGTGCAGAAGCTCTTCTATCTGCCGGAGGCACACACCGATTTCGTCTTTTCCATCTGGGCCGAGGAAACCGGCTTCGTAGGTGCGCTGGCGCTGCTGCTGCTGGTGCTGTTGCTGGTCCTGCGGATTGCCGCCATTGGCCGGGCAGCGGCGCGCGCCGGCGACGCATTTGCCGCTTACGTATGCTACGGCGTGGCGCTGATGTTCGCCGGCCAGGCCTTTATCAACATGGGGGCCAGCTGTGGGCTGCTGCCGACCAAGGGCCTGACCCTGCCGTTCATCAGCTACGGTGGCAGCGCGCTGGCGATGAGCTTCTGCCTGCTGGCGATCGTGCTGCGCATCGAGAGCGAGCGACGCGCGGGAGTTCGGCAATGACGGCGCCGCTGATTTTCGTTCTTGCCGGCGGCACCGGCGGCCATGTCTACCCGGCGCTCGCCGTGGCGCAGGAGCTGGTCGCCCGCGGTTATCGCGTGGAATGGGTGGGTACCCGGCGCGGGCTGGAGGAGCGCGTTGTTCCCGCCGCGGGTTTCATGCTGCATCGATTGCCGGTGCGCGGGTTGCGCGGCAAGTCCCTGATGGACTCCCTGCGCGGTGTGCTCGCCCTGGTGATATCGGTCGCCATGGCATTCTGGCTGGTGCTACGACGCGCACCGCGCTGTGTCGTCGGCATGGGCGGATATGCATCGGGGCCGGTTGGCCTGATGTCGCGCCTG
Organism: uncultured Alteromonadaceae bacterium; assembly: GCA_964346555.1. Taxonomy (GTDB): domain Bacteria; phylum Pseudomonadota; class Gammaproteobacteria; order Pseudomonadales; family Halieaceae; genus Chromatocurvus. The sequence continues at coordinate 20,177 of CAYFVJ010000013.1, forward strand.
CTGGGAAGACCGCTGGTCCTGCACGAGCAGAACGCCGTGGCCGGCTCCACCAATCGTCTGCTGGCGCCCCTGGCTTCGGCGTGCCTGGAGGGATTCCCGGAAGCCTTTCCGGCCCGCCGCCGCGGCCGGTTTGTCGGCAATCCGGTACGCGATGAACTGCTGCAGGCGGCGCGGGCACAGCAGTGGTATTACGACGCCACGCGGCCGCTCAGGCTGCTGGTGCTGGGCGGCAGCCTGGGCGCGCGGGCAGTGAACGAGCTGGTGCCGGCCATGTTGCTGGCACTGCGTACCGCGGGTTGCGATCCGCTGCCCATGGTCTGGCATCAATGCGGCGACGCGCACGCCGACGCAGTCTCGGAGCTGTATGCAGACGCGGGCCTTGCGGGTGTGCGCTGCGATCCGTTCATAGACGCTATGGCGGAAGCCTACGCCTGGGCCGATCTGGTGCTCTGCCGCGCCGGTGCGCTCACTGTTGCCGAACTGGCGGTGATGTCGCGCCCGTCCCTGCTCGTGCCGCTGCCGCAGGCCATCGATGATCACCAGCGCCGCAATGCGCTTTACCTGGTTGACCACGGCGCGGCCCTGATGATCACCCAGGCGTCGATGACTGCCGCAGGCGTAGCCGAACAGGTACAGCAGCTGATGCGCGACCCGCAGCGGCTCGCGGCGATGTCGCGCGCGGCGGGGAAATGCGCCAGGCCCCAGGCGACACAGGCAGTGGCCGATCGCTGCGAGGAGCTGCTGCGATGACCGGCACCGCATCCAGTCATCCAATGCACGAAATGCGCCGTGTGCGGCACATCCACATGATCGGCGTCGGGGGCACCGGCATGAGCGGTATCGCCGAGGTTCTCGCCAATCTCGGCTACAGCGTATCCGGCTCCGACCTGCGCGACAGCGCAGCGATCCAGCGCCTGAGGGACGTCGGCGTCAGCGTGCATCTGGGTCATCGGGCAGACAATATTGGCGCCGCGGATGTCGTCGTGACGTCGAGTGCGGTGCCGGCGGACAATCCCGAGCTCGGCGCGGCACGGGCATCCCGCATCCCGGTCGTTCCCCGCGCCGAAATGCTCGCCGAACTGATGCGCTATCGCTACGGCATTGCGGTCGCGGGGACCCACGGCAAGACCACGACCACCAGCCTGATCGCGGCCATCTTCGCCGCCGCCGGGCTCGATCCCACTTTCGTGATTGGCGGGCGCGTCAACAGTACCGGCAGCCACGCCCGGCTCGGCGCCAGTCGGTTTCTCATCGCCGAAGCGGATGAGAGCGATGCCTCGTTCCTGCATCTGCAGCCTATGGTCACGGTGATCACGAACATCGAGGCAGATCACATGGATACCTATGGCGGCGATTTCAGTCGCCTGGAGAAGGTGTTCTTGGAGTTTCTGCACAACCTGCCGTTCTACGGGCTGGCGGTTGTCTGCGTGGATGACCCGGTTATCCGGAATCTGCTGCCGGTGATCGGTCGACCCACGGTGACCTATGGTTTTTCACAACAGGCGGATTTCCGTATCACCGACCTCGAGAGCGCGGGGCTGCGCACACGATTCTGCGTGCAACGACCGGAGCAGGTCCCCGTATCTGTTGATCTCGCGATGCCCGGTCGGCACAACGTCCTGAACGCCGCCGCCGCCGTGGTAGTCGCCACGGATCAGGGCCTGGACACCGCAGTGATCGCCGACAGCCTGTCGCAATTCGACGGCGTCAGCCGGCGCTTTTCTGTTCTCGGCGAACTGCAGCTGCCACGGGGAAGCGCGACTCTGGTGGATGACTATGGTCACCACCCGACCGAGGTCCGGGCGACCCTGGCATCGGCGCGGCAGGCCTGGCCGCAGCGGCGTGTCGTCATGGTCTATCAGCCGCATCGCTTTACGCGTACGCGCGACCTCTACGAGGATTTCGTCTCCGTGCTGTCTACCTGCGATGCGCTGGTGCTGCTGGAGGTCTATGCGGCGGGCGAGTCGGCTGTGCCGGGCGCGGACAGCCGCTCGCTGGCGCGCAGTATCCGCCAGCGGGGACAGTTAGAGCCTGTCTATGTCCGGGATGTTGCGCAAGTCGCGCCGCTGCTCGCCGGGGTTTTGCGGGACGGCGATGTGATCATCACCCAGGGTGCGGGCGATATTGCCGGACTGGCAAGAGATCTGGCGGCGCGCGGTGTCGGGGAGGCGCGGTCATGAATCTGGCCGAACTGCGTGCTGGCCGTATAGCGCTCCTGCAGGGTGGCCGGTCCGCCGAGCGCGAGGTGTCGCTGAAGAGCGGCGCGAACGTGCACGCCGCGCTGGAGGCCGCGGGCTTCCGTGTGCTGGCTGTCGACCCCGCCGACAATAACTGGATGGCGCAGCTCAGCGGAGTGGATTTCGTATTCAATACCCTGCATGGCCCGGGCGGTGAGGATGGCAGCATGCAGGGCGTGCTGGAGCACCTCGGCCTGCCCTACAGCGGCTCCGGCGTGCTCGGTTCGGCGCTGGCCATGGACAAGCTGCGCAGCAAGCAGCTGTGGCTTGGCCGCGACCTGCCGACGCCGGACTTTGTCGAACTGCACCGTGACAGTGACTGGCAGGCGGTGATTGATCGCCTGGGCAAGGTGTTTGTGAAGCCGGTCGCCGAGGGCTCCAGTATCGGCATGACGCCGGCGGCGGATGCCGATTCACTGGCGGCAGCCTACGCGACTGCGGCATCTTGCGGACAGCGCGTGCTGGCCGAGCGCACTATCGATGGACCGGAATACACCGTGTCGATTCTCGGGGAGCGGGCGCTGCCGGCGATACGGCTGGTACCCGCGGGTGAGTTCTACGATTACCAGGCCAAGTACCTGGCGGACGATACGCGCTACTTTATTCCCTGCGGCCTGCGTGACGCGGAAGAGGCCGAACTGGGTGCGCTGGCGCTGCGCGCCTTTCACGCGCTGGACTGCGCGGTGTGGGGCCGGGTCGATGTCATGCGCGACGCCGCCGGCCGCTTCATGCTGCTCGAGGCAAACACGATTCCGGGGATGACCGCACACAGCCTGGTGCCCATGGCCGCGCGCGCGGCGGGCATCGGTATCGAGGATCTGGTGGCCCGGATCATGGAACTCAGTCCGTCGCAGGGCAGCAAACGATGAGTGTTCGGCGCCTCACCAGCCGGCAACGCCGCGGGCAGACCAGCGCCAGCCGGCGCCGGCGACACCTGCGTGTGCCGGATCGCGTCATCGCCGTGCGCTGGCTGAATCGCCTGTTGATCGCCGGCGGCCTGGCGATCGTTGTCCTGTTGGGCCAGCGCGCCTGGGACGGGCTGATGTCGATGCCGGTCGGGCGCATTGCGGTCGCCGGAACGCTGGATGAGACGCGCCGCGACGCTCTGCAGTCCGCCGTCCAGCGGTCTCTCGATGGTGGTTTCGTTGCCGCCGACCTGTCGAGAGTGCGCAAGGCGCTGGAGCGGCTGCCCTGGGTCTACAGCGCCTCGGTGCGCCGCCGCTGGCCGGACACCCTGGATATCCGCGTGGTGGAACAGTTGCCCATCGCCCGCTGGGGTGACCGTGGCCTCATGAATCACGAGGGTGAACTGTTTGCCGCCAGCGGCGGCGAACGGTCGGAGCTGCCGGTGATACACGGACCCGCCGGTTCCGAGCAGCGCCTGATGCAGCACTACCAGCGCCTGCGCCAGCTGCTCGCGGAGTCGGGTCTCGCCGTGTGCCGACTCGAGCAGGACGCGCTCGGGCAGCTGCACGCCGAGCTCGATTCGGGATTGCGCATCGAGTTGGGCAACGAGGATTTTCTGCTGCGGGTGCAGCGATTTCTCGACCTGTACCGCGAGGACCTGGCGCAGCGCGAGAAACGCGTCGCCCGTGTCGACCTGCGCTACGCCAAGGGCGCAGCAGTCACGTTTCACCCGGCGCCGCAGCTTGCCGCGGTCGATCGAGACTAGAGCATGAGGATACGACGACAGCATGGCTAGCGTGAAAGACAAGGGCATGATCGTGGGGCTGGATATCGGCACCTCCAAGGTTGTCGCCATTGTCGGCGAGACCGATGCCGACGGGCGCATCGAGATTGTCGGCATCGGCTCGCACCCCTCCAAGGGCATGAAAAAGGGCGTCGTCATCAATATCGAGTCCACGGTGCAGTCGATTCAACGTGCCATCGAGGAGGCCGAACTGATGGCCGGCTGCCAGATCCACTCGGTCTATGTCGGTATAGCGGGCAGCCACGTGCGCAGCCTGAATTCTCACGGCATCGTTGCCATTCGCGATCGCGAGGTAGTGCTCGCCGATGTCGAGCAGGTGCTGGAAGCCGCGCGCGCGGTTGCTATTCCGGCCGACCAGAAAGTCCTGCATATCCTGCCGCAGGAATACCTGATCGATAATCAGGAGGGCATACGCGAACCCCTGGGCATGTCCGGCGTGCGCCTGGAGGCGAAGGTGCATCTGGTCACCTGCGCGGTGAATGCGGCGCAGAATATCGAGAAGTGCATACGCCGCTGTGGACTGGAAGTCGAGGAGGTCATCCTCGAACAGCTGGCGAGCAGCTACGCGGTGCTCACCGAGGACGAGCGCGAGCTCGGCGTCTGCCTCGTGGACATCGGCGGTGGCACATCGGATATCGCCGTGTTTACCGAGGGCTCCATTCGCCACACCGGTGTGATCCCGATCGCCGGGGACCAGGTGACGAATGACATCGCCATGGCGCTGCGCACGCCGTCCCAGTATGCCGACGAAATCAAGATCAAGTATGCCTGTGCGCTGACCCAGCTCGCGGGGGCCGACCAGTCGATCAAGGTACCCAGCGTCGGCGACCGGCCGCCGCGAGATCTGTCCAGGCAATCGCTGGCCGAGGTGGTTGAGCCGCGCTACGACGAGCTTTTCACCCTGGTGCAGGCGGAGCTGCGGCGCAGCGGCTACGAGGATCTGATCCCTGCAGGCATCGTCCTGACCGGCGGTACCGCAAAGATGGAGGGCGCGATGGAGCTGGCAGAGGAGATCTTCCACATGCCGGTGCGCATCGGCTATCCGCACGCGGTGCAGGGCATGGCAGACATTGTGCGCAACCCGATCTATGCGACATCGGTGGGCTTGCTGCATTACGGGTTCCAGCACCCGGGCGAGGCGCCGCGCAGCGCCGGTAAAGGGTCTGGCATTGGCTGGTGGGCGCAATTTCGCGCCTGGCTCAGCAGGAATTTCTAGTGACTTTTCAGTTACATATTTTCAGTAGTAGAAGCGTCGCGCGTCGCGCGACATTCAGCAACGGGGAGAAAGACCATGTTTGAACTTATCGATAACGTACCTCAGAACGCCGTAATCAAGGTGATCGGTGTCGGCGGCGGCGGTGGCAACGCCGTCAAGCACATGATCGACAACAGCGTGGAGGGCGTGGATTTCGTCTGCGCCAACACAGACGCCCAGGCGCTGTCGGATATTGAGTCGCGCACGGTGTTGCAGCTCGGTGGCGACATCACCAAGGGCCTCGGCGCCGGCGCCAATCCGGATATCGGTCGCGCCGCAGCCATGGAGGATCGCGATCGAATCGCCGATTCGCTGCGCGGCGCCGACATGGTGTTCATCACCGCCGGCATGGGTGGCGGCACGGGCACGGGCGGTGCGCCCGTGGTAGCCGAGGTTGCCCGCGAACTCGGGATTCTGACCGTGGCAGTGGTGACACGTCCATTTCCGTTTGAAGGCAAGAAACGCCTGGGTATCGCCGAAGCGGGTATCCGGGAACTTCAGCAGCACGTCGACTCTCTGATTACTATTCCCAACGAGAAGCTGCTCGAGGTGCTGGGCAAGACGACCAGCCTTCTGGATGCCTTCAAGGAGGCGAACGATGTACTCCTGGGCGCCGTTCAGGGTATAGCAGATCTCATCATCCGGCCCGGCATGATCAACGTGGACTTTGCCGATGTGCGCACCGTGATGTCGGAAATGGGTATGGCCATGATGGGTACCGGTAGCGCACACGGCGAAAACCGCGCCCGCGAGGCGGCTGAGCGCGCGATCAACAGTCCGCTGCTGGACGATATCGATCTGCAGGGCGCCCGCGGCATTCTCGTCAACATCACGGCGGGACTCGATCTGTCGCTGGGTGAATTCTCCGAGGTGGGTGATACGATCGAGGAGTTTGCATCGGAAGAGGCGACCGTGGTCGTCGGGACGGTGATCGACCCGAACGTTACCGACGAGCTGCGTGTCACCGTGGTGGCGACCGGCCTGGGCGCAGAACCCGCTCGCGTTCCGCTGCAGGTCGTGGATGCGCCGGCGCGCCGTACTGCCGCGGAAGACGTTCCGTCGCAGCCGGACTACGCGGATTATGAAACGCCGCCGGCACGGCGTCGCGCCGGCGGCGGTGCCGCGTCCGCAGCCGCAGTGGATGCCGCGGCGGGTGGCGATTACTTCGATATTCCCACCTTCCTGCGGCGTCAGGCGGACTGACCGCCGCGCTCATCGGCGTCGCGTCCCGGCGCACCGTCCTCGACCGGTGGTGGACATCCCCGCCACCGCCGCCTGGCGCGTCTTAGCCGCAGACGCGGCGTGGCTGCATGGAAAATACCTGCCCGATATGCGAAACTCAGTGCCTTGCACGCTGGTCGAACCTTCCCCGGCAGGCGCCTCAATCCGCAGTCCGACCGGCACGCTGCCCCGGTGTCCAACCCGCCACGCGGCGGGACCGGCAGTGCAGTGACTCACTGACTGGATGATCTGTTCACTATGCTCAATGCAACATTGAAAAAAGTCTTCGGCACGCGCAATGAACGTGAGCTCAAGCGCATGCGCAAGACGGTGCGCCGCATCAACGCGCTGGAGGAATCCATGCAGGCGCTGTCCGACGCGGAACTGGCCGCCTACACGGCGTCGCTGCGTGAGCGCAACGCCGGCGGCGACAGTCTGGATGCGCTGCTGCCGGAGGCGTTCGCCGTTGTGCGCGAGGCGAGCCAGCGTGTGCTCGGCATGCGCCATTTCGATGTACAGCTTATCGGCGGCATGGCGCTGCACGAGGGCAAGATCGCCGAAATGAAGACCGGCGAGGGCAAGACGCTGGTGGCGACGCTGCCCACCTACCTGAACGCCCTCGGCGGGGGCAGTGTCCACCTGATCACGGTAAACGACTATCTGGCGAGCCGGGACGCCCAGTGGATGGGCCCGCTGTACGCTTTCCTCGGCCTTGCGGTCGGCGTCGTGCGTTCGGGCCAGCTGCCGGAGCACAAGCGCGAGGCCTACGCGGCCGATGTAATCTACGGCACCAACAATGAGTTCGGCTTCGATTACCTGCGCGACAACATGGCCTTCACCCTGGAGGACAAACTGCAGCGGGATCTCAGCTTCGCCATCGTGGACGAGGTCGACTCCATCCTGATCGACGAGGCGCGCACGCCGCTGATCATCTCCGG
>CAYFVJ010000014.1:0-13613 GCA_964346555.1 uncultured Alteromonadaceae bacterium
ATCATGAGAACGAGATCGCACAGAGCCGCTGCAGCCACGACGGCGAGTTCGTCCGTTACTGGCTGCACAACGCCTATGTGGATATCGATGGCGAAAAGATGTCCAAGTCACTGGGCAACGTGCGCAGCGTGCGGCATCTGCTGGAGCACTACCGGGGTGAACAGCTGCGACTGGCTTTGTTGACCGCGCACTACCGCTCGCCCCTGAATTTTTCCGTAGATCTGTTGGAACAGGCGGGCCAGACGCTGGACAGCTTTTACAACACGCTGCGGGGGGTCGAGGATATCGCGCTGGAGGATACTGTGGATGTTACCGGGGAACCTGCCTTCGCGGCTCTGGAGGATGACCTGAATACACCACAGGCTCTGGCAGAGCTACACGCCTTGGCCAAGGCTTTGCACAAGGCGCCGCGCACGGAAAAGCCTGCGCTCAAGGCGCGCCTGTTGGCGGTAGGCGACATGCTCGGCATTCTGCAGCAGGCGCCGGCCGCCTGGCTGCAGGCAACCGCCGCCAGCGGCGGCGAGATGGACTCAGACGCGGTGGACGCACTGGTCGAGGCGCGCCGCGAGGCCAAGCTGAAACGGGACTACGCGCAGGCGGACGCGATTCGCGAGCAGCTTGCAGAAGCCGGGATTACCCTGGAGGATACCGCGGGCGGAACGCTCTGGCGGCGCAGTGGGTAGGCGCGCGGTGTGTCGAGCGGCCTCGTGCAGTTAATGCGCTATGCTTATCGCGAGCGTTGATTTCCCCGTGGCGGCTGCGTATTATGAAAGCTCCTGAACGCGGGACTTTTCGGCACACAGGTTTATCGGGGTATAGCGCAGTCTGGTAGCGCGCCTGCTTTGGGAGCAGGATGTCGGGAGTTCGAATCTCTCTACCCCGACCAGTTTCGTTAAAGACGAGTTGGTCTGTCCGCTGCCGCCCCCTGTTGTCGCCCCTTCAACGGTGGCCGTAGCTCACCAGGTAGAGCACCGGATTGTGACTCCGGAGGTAGCGGGTTCAAGACCCGTCGGCCACCCCATTCTTTTTGCAATTGCTGACCGGGGTTACTCCCTCTGGCTTTCCTGCATAATGCTTCCCACGCTAAACTTCATGTTCGGCGCCCATAGCTCAGCTGGATAGAGCATCGGCCTTCTAAGCCGGTTGTCGGAGGTTCGAATCCTCCTGGGCGCGCCAATATTCCAGGGTGCTTTCTCGGCACATGGTACACAGATTTCGGGGTCAGAACCGGGTCGGGCCTGACCCCGCCAGAGCGGACTATCATGTTGGACATCGCGCAACCCACCTGGGTCTTCGGCTACGGTTCCCTGATCTACAAGGTGGACTTTCCCTATATTGAGCGCCGCGTCGCGAGCATCAGCGGCTGGTCGCGGCGATTCTGGCAGGGGTCGCATGACCATCGCGGAACGCCGGAGGCACCGGGCCGCGTCGTGACGCTGATTCCCGACCCTGACGCGGAGTGCAAAGGCGTTGCTTACCTCGTCGCACCGTCTGTGTTGGGGCATCTGGATCACCGCGAAAAGAACGGTTATGCGCGATACCGGATTGCCATCGCTCTGGCGGATGAACGCGCCGACGTCGACGGACTGCTCTACGTTGCCGCGCAAGACAATCCGGCCTATCTCGGACCTGCATCCCTCGACGAGCTAGCTGCCCATATCGCCGGTGCAGCCGGGCCCAGTGGCAGCAACTACAGCTACCTCAGCGAACTCGCGCAAGGGCTGGATGCGCTGGATACCTACGATGCGCACGTGCATTCGCTGGCCGAGCGCGTGGAAGCGCTGCGTTCAGGTTCGGGTCCCAGTGTCGGGAGCTGACTCCAAAACCCGCACCTAGGAGCCTGAGTCCGACAGGCTCCCAGCCCGGGTTCATCGCCCGCTGCCCTTGCCTGCACCTGCTGTATGCCGGATAATCCTGATCCCGCGCAAGCGGGTCCATGGTAGCCCGGATGGTCCCCTCGCAACGACAGGCAGTGAACCCCGCCAGGCCCGGAAGGGAGCAACGGTAGCTGCTGACGCGTGTGCCGGGGTGTGGCTGTTCGGGTTGCCTCCATAATACCGCGGTCCAGCGCTGATTCCGCCGTGCTCAGCGCTGCCGTTTCGCCTCCCCAAAGTGGTGGGTTATCCTAAGTGGAGAAGCCCGCAGGAGTAGCGCGCAAGGCATGTCCTATCAGGTTCTCGCCCGCAAATGGCGACCGGGTACATTCGGCGAAATGGTCGGGCAGCAGCACGTGCTCAAAGCGCTCGCCAACGCGCTGGATCACGATCGCCTGCATCATGCCTACCTGTTCTCCGGCACGCGCGGCGTCGGCAAGACGACCGTGGCGCGGATTCTCGCCAAGTGCCTGAACTGTGAAGAGGGCGTCAGCTCACACCCCTGCGGCAAATGCAGTGCCTGCCTCGAGGTCGCCGAGGGGCGCAGCGTCGATCTAATCGAGGTCGATGCCGCGTCCCGCACGAAAGTGGACGACACCCGGGAACTGTTGGACAACGTGCAGTACGCGCCGACCCGAAGCCGCTTCAAGATCTACCTGATCGATGAAGTGCACATGCTGTCGTCGCACAGCTTCAATGCCCTGCTGAAGACGCTCGAAGAGCCGCCACCGCACGTGAAGTTCCTGCTCGCGACCACCGATCCGCAGAAGCTGCCGGCGACCGTCCTCTCGCGCTGCCTGCAGTTCAACCTCAAGAACATGCCACCCGATCAGGTGGCCGGCCACCTGCGTATCGTGCTCGATGCCGAGGACGTCCGCTATGAGGAAGGCGCGCTGCGACTGCTTGGCCGGGCAGCCGCCGGCAGCATGCGCGACGCACTCAGCCTCACGGACCAGGCGATCGGCTTCGCCGGCGGCGAGCTGGGCGAGGCCGCGGTGCGGGATATGCTGGGCGTCGCCGATCGCACCGCCATTCTGCAGCTGCTCGACGCGCTCGGGCGGGATGACGCCGGCGCAGTTCTCGCGACCGTCGCCGACATGGCAGAAAGTGCGGCCGACTTCGCCAGCGCCGCCGACGAACTGATAGCGACCCTGCATCAACTGGCCGTGGCGCAGGTCGTGCCCGACGCCTTGCCGGCAGATATCGACGATGCCGATGACGTCCGGCGATTGGCGGCTGCCCTGAGTGGTGAGGAGGTCCAGCTATACTACCAGATGGTAATGAACGGTAAGGCTGACCTGGCGCTGAGCGTGGATACCCGCAGCGCGTTCGAGATGATTCTACTGCGTATGCTGGCATTCAGACCGGTCGCGGCCAGTGACGCCCCGAGGCAGGCGCCGCCGCGCGCAGGTGAAAACAGCGCCGGCGAGGTCGGCCATCCTGTAAAAAAGCCTGAGGCGCCGCGTGGCGGCGCCGATATCGACTGGGCTGGATTGCTGCCCTCACTCGGTTTGTCGGGCAGCACGCTGCTGACGGCGAAAAACTGTCAGTGGTACTGTCAGGACGGCGATTCGGTCGAACTCAGGCTGGACCCCGAGCAGTCCAATCTCTTCAACGCCCGACACGTCGAGCGCATCGAGAAGGCGCTGCGCAAGGCGCTGGGTCAGCCCGGGCTCAGGGTGAGCATACAGCCGGGGCCGCTCAGTGCCGAGACCCCGGCACAACGCGAGCACAGGCTGGCGCGCGAGCAGCATGCGGCGGCGGTAGCCCGGATGCGCGACGACCCGCGCGTGTCGGCGCTGATGTCCAGGTTTTCGGCCACGCTCGATGAACCTGGAATCGAGATCAGGGTCAACAGTAATTAGCCCCGCGCGGACTCTGGCGCGGCAACGAACGCAGCGGAGAGGCAGGACATGAAAGGAAGTATCACCGACATGATGCAGCAGGCTCAGAAAATGCAGGCCGACATGCAGAAGGCCCAGGAGGCGCTTGCAGAGCAGGAGGTCACAGGCGAGGCCGGCGCCGGTCTGGTGCGGGTCACGATGACCGGCCGGCACGACGTACGCGCGGTCAGCATCGACGATAGCGTTCTTCAGGAGGAGAAAAGCGTCCTCGAGGACCTTCTCGGCGCAGCGGTAAACGATGCCGTGCGCCGGGTCGAGGCCGAGAACAAGAAAGCCATGTCGGATTTGACCTCGGGGCTGAACCTGCCCGAGGGATTCAAGCTGCCATTCTGATACACATGAAATTCAGTCCGGCGCTAGAGACGCTGATAGAATCCCTGCGCTGTCTGCCGGGCGTCGGCCCCAAGTCAGCCCAGCGCATGGCGCTTTACCTTCTGGAGCGCAACCGCGGTGGTGCATCATCGCTGGCCGATGCACTGCGCGAGGCGGTCGATCGTATCGGGCACTGCCGCCGCTGCCGCAATCTCACCGAACTCGATCTGTGTGAGATCTGTAGCGATCCGCGGCGGGACCAGACAACGCTCTGCGTCGTCGAGACACCGGCCGATGTGCTCGCTGTCGAGCAGGCGGGCGGCTACCGCGGTTGCTATTTTGTGCTCATGGGACATCTTTCCCCCATTGACGGAATCGGTCCGGAGGAAATCGGCCTCGATCGCCTGCAGGCGCAGGTGCAGGAGCAGGGCATCAGCGAAGTCATCCTCGCCACCAACCCGACGGCCGAGGGCGAGGCGACCGCCTACTACCTCACCGAGATGCTGGCGTCGATGGGGATCGGCATGTCGCGCATTGCCCACGGCGTGCCGCTCGGTGGTGAACTCGAATACGTCGATGGCTCGACCCTGATGCACGCCTTCACCGGTCGCACTCCCGTGGTGCGCCCGTGAACTGGACGTTGGTGGCAACCCAGGCTGAATTGGCGGCGGCGCTTTCCGCGATCGCCGGCGCGGACGCCGTGGCGGTCGATACCGAATTCATGCGCCGCAACACCTTTTTTCCGCGGATTGCGCTGTTGCAGTTGAGCGCGGGGGAGCATGCAATTCTCGTCGATCCGCTGGGCCTCGACGATACCGGGCCGATACGTGCGCTGTTTGCGGATCCGAACGTGGTCAAGGTCCTGCATTCGGCAAGTGAGGATCTCGAGGTGTTCAATCACTGGCTGCAGCTGCTGCCCGAGCCGGTTTTCGACACCCAGCGCGCTGCGGCATTTCTGGATCGCGGCTTCGGTCTCGGCTATCGCGCGCTGGTCGAGGCCTACTGCGGCGTTCAGCTCGACAAAGGCGAGACTCGCTCGGACTGGCTACAGCGCCCGCTGAGCGACGCCCAGTGTGATTACGCGGCGCTCGACGTCGCGTACCTGCTGCCGATCTACCGCGAGATGCGCACGGCAATCGAGGCGGAGAACAAGCTTGACTGGGTGTTTGAAGATGCCCGCACGGCAATGCACACGGCGGGCAGCCAGGTTCAGGACTACTACCTGCGGATCAAGTCGGCATGGAAACTGGACGCGCGGCAGCTCGCGGTATTGCGAGCGGTGTGCGAGTGGCGGGAGAAACAGGCGGTCGTCCGCGACAAGCCGCGTAGCTGGATCATATCCGATGCGGTGTGTCTTGACATAGCGCGCAGTGACGACCTGGATGCCGACAGCCTGGCACGCATCCCTGATCTGTCACCGGGCGCTCAGCGCCGGTACGCGGAAGACCTGCTGGCCTGCGTGCGAACAGCCAGGGCCCTACCGGACAACGCACTGCCGCAGCTGCCGACGGGACCCTTGAGCGCTGAGCAGCGTCAGCGCCTGAAAGCGCTGAAGCAGGAGGCCAGGCGAATCGCGAGGCGGCTGGGTGTCGCGCCGGAGTCACTGCTGCCAGCGAAGGATTACGAAAAGCTGTTGCGCGAGTCCGTGGGCGAGCAGATTACCGCTCCCCCGTCCTGGCGGGGCTGGCGCCAATCCGCGGTGGTCGCGCCGCTGCGCGATTTTCTCGCGGAGTCGCCGACTTGAACCGCGTGGTGGCAATATTTGCCAGCGGCCGCCGGGAGGGTATGTACCTTTACATGGATCGTGACCGCGACTGGGATGATCTGCCCGCGAGCCTGCGGCGGGCTTTTGGCGCGCCGCGACATGCCATGAACCTGGTGCTGACGCCGGAGCGGCGACTCGCCAGGGTCAGCGCTGCGGAGGTCATTGCCGCCCTCGATGGCGAGGGTTTCTATCTGCAGATGCCACCCACCTATGCGGAGACGGTGAAGGGTCCATTTGATGCACTGGGTGACGAAGGAAATGGATAGATGTTGACTGAAACCGGCTATCAGGTTGCCATGACGATCTACCTGGTCGCAGGACTCATCACCTGCCTGCTCGGCTCGCTATGGGTAGCCCGCGCGCCGGGCTGGCGTCTGACCTGGTTTCTGACCGGCACGGCGCTGCTCCTGACGCCGGCCTTTCCGAAGCCGGGCATGGATACGCTGGCACCGGCCGCTGTCGTCGCCGGTTTTCAGCTCGCTACAGCCGGTGTGGAGCAGGCAATGCATGCCTTGCGTCCGCTGGCGATCGCCCTGGCCGGCGCCTGGCTGATGGCGCTGGTGGGCAGTCTTATCTTGAGGCGCGGACGTCGCCACGGCTGAACACGCGCCCTGCTTGCGCCAGACCCCCTGCAGTCGGTACCCTCTCCCGCTCCTTTTTTCATAGGCCCTGACGTATCATGAAATTCACCGGAACAAAAAATTATGTCGCCACCGAGGATCTGCGTATGGCGGTGGACGCTGCCGTCAGCCTGCAGCGACCGCTGCTGATCAAGGGGGAGCCGGGTACGGGCAAGACAATGCTCGCCGAGGAAGTGGCGGAGGGGCTGGGCAAGCCGCTGATTCAGTGGCATATCAAGTCTACTACCAAGGCACAGCAGGGACTCTACGAATACGACGCCGTATCGCGACTGCGCGATTCCCAGCTCGGGGATGAGAAGGTCTACAATGTCGCCAACTACATCAAACCCGGCAAGCTCTGGGACGCCTTTGCCGCCAAAGAGCAGGTGGTTCTGCTTATTGACGAGATCGACAAGGCGGATATCGAGTTCCCGAACGATCTGCTGGTCGAACTCGACCGCATGGAGTTTTTTGTCTACGAAACGGGCGAGAGCGTGAGCGCGGTTCACCGGCCGATCATCATCATCACCAGCAATAATGAAAAAGAATTGCCGGATGCATTTCTGCGCCGCTGCTTCTTTCACTTCATCAATTTCCCCGACCGCGACACCATGCGCCAGATCATCGACGTGCACTACCCGGGTATTACGCAGTCGCTGGTGCAGGAGGCCATGGAAATCTTCTTTGACCTGCGCTCCGTGCCCGGCCTGAAGAAAAAGCCGTCCACCTCTGAACTCATCGACTGGCTGAAGCTACTGATGGCGGATGATATCCCCGATGAAATCCTGCGCGAGCGCGATCAGAGCAAGGCTATCCCTCCCCTGTACGGCGCGCTGCTTAAAAACGAGCAGGATGTTCACCTGCTTGAGCGTCTCGCGTTCATGCATCGCAGGGAGTCACGCTGATGCTCCGCGCGGCAAGTTCGTTAAAGAGCGGAATCATTTTGCTGGTAGAGCGGGTCGAAGCGCGTCTTGCCGGCAAGGGTGGTGCCTGACCCTATGTTGGTCAATTTTTTCCACGGACTGCGCGATGCCGGTATACCGGTCACGACCCGTGAATTCCTCGACCTGCTGGAAGGACTCAAGCAGCATGTGGTGATGGGTAATATCGACGATTTCTACCTCTTCAGCCGCACCTGCCTGGTCAAGGATGAAAAATATTACGATCGCTTCGACAAGGCGTTTGGCGCTCATTTTCGCGATCTGGAGGCTCTCGACGATGTCATCGAGGCGCTGATTCCCGATGACTGGTTGCGCTCGGAGTTCATGAAAAACCTCTCGGAAGAAGAAAAAGCGAAAATCGACTCATTGGGCGGGCTCGAAAAGCTTATCGAGGAGTTCAAGAAGCGGCTCGAGGAGCAGGAGAAACGCCACGAGGGTGGCAACAAGTGGATAGGTACCGGCGGGACTTCGCCGTTCGGGCAGCAAGGTTATCATCCCGAGGGTATACGCGTCGGCCCGAACGGGGGAAACCGGCGCGCGGTCAAGGTCTGGGACCGGCGGGATTTCCGCAATCTCGACGATTCGGTGGAGCTCGGGACGCGCAACATAAAGGTGGCGCTGCGGCGCTTGCGCAAGTTCGCGCGCACCGGTTCCGCGGACGAACTCGATCTCGATGACACTATCCACTCAACGGCACGTAACGCCGGGCTGCTGGACATCAAGATGGTGCCGGAACGTCACAACGCCGTTAAAGTCCTGCTCTTCTTCGATGTCGGTGGTTCGATGGATCCGCACATCCGGGTGTGTGAGGAGCTGTTCTCGGCGGCGCGTACCGAGTTCAAACACATGGAATATTTCTACTTCCACAATTTTCTGTACGAGAGCGTCTGGCGTAACAACGTGCGCCGCCACAACGAGCGCACGCCGGTCATGGATATCCTGCACAAGTATGGCCACGACTACAAAGTCGTCATCGTCGGTGACGCTGCGATGTCACCCTACGAGATCGTGCAGCCCGGTGGCTCGGTCGAACACTGGAACGATGAACCGGGCGAGGTGTGGCTGCGGCGGCTGCGGCGGACCTATGAAAAGGCGGTATGGATCAATCCCTTGCCGAAGGAAGAATGGGAATTCACCCAGTCCATCAGCATGACCAACCAGCTGATGGAAGGGCACATGTATCCGCTGACGCTGAAAGGGCTGGAAGATGCCATGAGCTACCTGTCACGCTGAACTGCGTAGCTGGCTCGCGTAGGCGACAAGTGCCGCGCTCACGGCGACGTTCAGCGACTCCACCCCCGGCTGCATGGGAATGCCCAGCGCGGTGTGTGGCAGCGCTCTGACAGGCGCGGACACGCCCTCGCTCTCGCCGCCCAGGACAAACAGGGAGCGCGCCGCGAAATCAGTGGAAAATAATGAGCGACTGGCGTCTGCTTCGAGGGTGTAGAGCGTGAAGCCGGCCTTCATGCAGGTCCGGACGGCGGCGGCAATATCCTCGCAGCGCAGAACTGGTGCTGAATAGACCGTGCCGGCGCTGGCTTTTATAACCAATGGCCCGAGCGCCGGGTTGCCCTGGTCGGCGTAGAGAATGCCATCGATTCCCGCCGCCCTTGCCGAGCGCAGCGACATGCCCATGTTCTGTGGGTTGGTGACGCCGTCGAGGGCGATAAGTTGCGCTGGCGCGTCGGCGTCGAGGCGGTCGAGATAGATATGTAGTGACTGGAAGCCCGGGCAGAGCACGTCCAGGGCGACGCCCTGATCCTGCTTGCCGTTGCGCGAGATACGTGACAGCGATCTGCGGCTGTGCTCCTGTATACTGACGGCACGACGTGTCGCCAGCTGTCGCATTTCGCGAATCAGCCCATCCTCGCGGTTGCTGTCCGCCAGATGCAGTGACTGACAGTCGAGCTCGGGGTCGCGCAGGGCTTCGAGAACGGGTTTGCGACCGTAAATTGTCAGCATGCGTCGGAAGTGCTCGCGACGCGATGCGTAGCCTGATTCCGGTGCAGGCGTTATCCTGGAGTTCGTGGTTGATTGAGGCGTCATGGTCTACGGGGGCTGACTATGTTGAATGAGAAATCTCGCGAGATGACGCTCTACAGCACCACTGCCTGTCACCTGTGCGAGCAGGCTCAGGCGCTGCTGGATCGCATCGTCAGCGACACACCCGGCGCGGTGTACCGTGTCTCGGATATCAGCGACAGTGAAGTGCTATTCGAGCGCTACGGCTGGCACATCCCTGTGTTGCGCTTCGCCGATGGCCGGGAACTCTACTGGCCCTTCGACGAGGCTAGCATTCGCGAACGCCTGCAGCGGGCCTGAGCTAAGCGGGCAGAGCGTTCACTCCGAGGCGCCGACACGTACGGCCAGGACGTCGCAGCTGGCACCGTGGAGCACGCCGTTGGCCGTGGAGCCCATAAGCAGGGCGAGACCGTAGCGTCCGTGTGATCCCACTACGATGAGATCGGCGCCGATTTCTTCGGCGAGGGCATGAATCTCGACCTCGGGCTTACCGAGCACAACACGCTGGCGATTTTCAGGAACCCCCTGTTCGATCGCGAACTTTTCCAGCTGTTGCGTGGCCTGTTCGTGTATCTCGTCCTGAATGCCGGAAAAATCCATGGGGATATCGCCACCATAGGCGAAGCTCAATGGTTCGATGACGTGAATGATGTGCAGGTCGGCACTGTTGTTGGTCGCAATCGCCTGGGCGCGCTCTGCGACCTCGGCAGAGTCATCGGTAAGATCGACCGCCATCAGGATTTTCGTGTAGTTGGCCATAAACGCCTCGTTGTGCTGGGACATTGAGTACGTTTATAACACAAGTGCTGTTGGCTGCAATGCCCGCCGCCGCTTTTTCGGACATCCCTTGACCTGGGTCATCGCCAATGTGGACATATGTTTTCATCGCCGTGGTCGTCGCCCTTGCCGCGGCGCCGCTACTGCATTTCCTCCCGGGCCCGACACAGCGTCGCCAGGCGGCCTTTCGCGAAGCCGCGGCGCGGGGCGGATTGATCGTCGAGTTGCGCGATCTGCCGGGTTACGCGCCGCGGCTCGAGCGCATGAGTCGCAGCGAGCGACAGGTGGTTTTCTACGGTGCGCGGTTGCCGGCGACGCGCGGCGGCGCGCGTTCGCGGCAATGCTGGTGGCGCGTGGGGGAAGTCTGGCACGGCGGGCCCGATCGCCTGCGGGAATTACCGCAGGCACTGCATGAACTGCCGTTGACAGTGCTCGCCGCTGGTGTTGATGAGAGTGCCTGTGGCGTGTTTTGGCGCGAGGTGGGTGATGTGTCGGATGTCGATCAGATCATCCGTGCTGTCGTGGCCTGGCGGGCGGAGCTGATGAAGGGCTGAGCAGGTTTACCCTTGACCCGGGTGGAGCGGGCCTTTATATATGCCAACCCTTGTTTACGCCGGTGTCCACTCCGGCGGTTACTGCCGAGGTATCATCAACGCCTTTATGGGTAAGTCACTAGTTATTGTCGAGTCGCCGGCCAAGGCAAAAACCATCAACAAGTACTTGGGATCGGATTTTGTCGTCAAGTCCAGCGTGGGACACATTCGCGATCTGCCGACCTCGGGCGGCGGCTCGCGTACGCCGGATCCGAAAGCGCGTGCGGCGCAGGCGGCGCGTACGCGCAAGATGTCACCCGAGAAAAAGGCCGAGCACCGCAAGCAGAAAGCCAGACAGCAGCTGGTGCGGCGCATGGGGATCGATCCCGAGAATGACTGGGAGGCGCATTACGAGATCCTGCCGGGCAAGGAGAAAGTCGTCAGTGACCTCAGGAAACATGCGGCCAAGGCCGATGCCGTGTATCTTGCGACCGACCTCGATCGTGAGGGGGAGGCGATTGCCTGGCACCTTCGCGAGGCGATCGGGGGTGATGATTCGCGCTATCAGCGCGTCGTCTTCAACGAGATCACCCGCAACGCCATACAGGAGGCTTTCGCGCATCCGTCGGAGCTTGACATCAATCGTGTCAACGCACAGCAGGCCCGGCGTTTTCTCGATCGCGTGGTCGGCTACATGGTGTCACCGCTGTTGTGGTCGAAAGTGGCCCGGGGATTGTCGGCGGGGCGCGTGCAGTCGGTTGCCGTCAAGCTCATTGTCGAGCGCGAAAGAGAGATTCGAGCGTTCGTTCCCGAGGAGTTCTGGGAGCTCCACGCAGACCTCAGGGCCAAAGGGATGGATCCCGCGCGCTTTGAAGTGCGCAAGGAAAAGGGTGAGAAGTTTCGTCCCGGGGACGAAAAGACGGCGCTGGCGGCGCGCGATCGTCTGGCCGAGGCCGAGTACCGAGTGGCGGCGCGCGAGGACAAGCCCACCCGTTCAAATTCACCAGCTCCGTTCATTACCTCGACCCTGCAGCAGTCTGCGAGTACGCGTCTGAGCTTCAGCGTCAAGAAAACCATGACGCTGGCGCAGCGCTTGTACGAGGCCGGCTACATTACCTACATGCGCACCGATTCCACCAACCTGAGCGAGGAAGCCGTGGCCAGCTGTCGCGACTACATCGCCAGGCACTTTGAGTCACGATACCTGCCAGAGGCACCGCGCGTGTATGCCTCCAAAGACGGCGCTCAGGAAGCCCACGAGGCCGTCCGCCCTTCTGACGTGAATGTCACCCAGGCCAAGCTGTCGGGTATGGAGCGCGATGCCGAGCGGCTTTACGAATTGATCTGGCGCCAGTTCGTCGCCAGCCAGATGCCGCCTGCGGAGTACACGTCGACAACAATTACCGTGGCCGCGGAAGACTTCGAGCTGGCTGCGCGCGGCCGTATTATCCGCTTCGACGGTTACACGCGAGTATTGCCGCCGGCTGGACGCAAAGGCGAGGACATGGTTCTGCCCGATGTCGCGGAGGGAGATGTGCTGGAACTGGTGCAACTGGAACCGAGCCAGCACTTCACCAAGCCGACGCCGCGCTATGCCGAGGCCAGCCTGGTGCGCGAGCTCGAAAAACGCGGAATAGGGCGTCCATCGACCTATGCCTCGATCATCTCCACTATCCAGGATCGCGGCTACGTCAGGCTCGAGAACAAGCGCTTTTACGCTGAAAAAATGGGTGACATTGTCACCGAGAGACTCGAGGACAGTTTCAGTGATCTTCTGGATTACGGATTCACCGCGAGTATGGAGGAGCACCTCGATGAGGTGGCGACGGGCAAGCTGGCGTGGCACGACCTGCTCAACGAGTTTTACCGGGAGTTCAGCGGGCTGCTGGAGAAGGCCGAAATGCCAGAGCCCGAGGGTATGCAGCCGAATGAGCCCACCATGACGGACATACCCTGCAGCAAGTGCGGGCGGCCCATGCAGATTCGCACCGCGAGTACCGGTGTGTTTCTCGGCTGTTCAGGCTACACACTGCCGCCCAAGGAGCGCTGTAAGAACACCATCAACCTTGTGCCCGGTGACGAGGCTATTCGCGACGACGCGGATGACGAAGCAGAATCGCGCCTGCTGCGCAGCAAGCGCCGCTGCCCACTGTGCAATACTGCCATGGACAGCTACCTGATCGACGAACAGCGCAAGCTTCACGTGTGCGGGAACAACCCTGACTGCGCGGGCTTTGAGGTTGAGCACGGCAAGTTCAAGATCAAGGGCTACGACGGCCCCGTCATCGACTGCGACAAGTGCGGCGCGCCGATGCAGCTGAAGACCGGGCGCTTTGGCAAATACTTCGGCTGCACGGCTGAAGGCTGCAAGAATACCCGCAAGCTGCTGCGCAGCGGTGAGCCGGCGCCGCCAAAAATGGATCCTGTGCCCATGCCGGAACTCGCTTGCGAAAAGGTTGAGGACAGCTACGTCCTGCGCGACGGGGCAGCGGGTCTGTTTCTCGCTGCCAGCCAGTTCCCGCGCAATCGAGAGACGCGGGCACCCTATGTGGATGAGCTGTTGCCGCACAAGAGCGAGATCGATCCGAAATACGACTTTCTGTTCAGCGCGCCCACCACCGACGACGCCGGCAATCGCGTACAGGTACGCTACAGCCGCAAGACCAAGGAGCAGTACGTCATGACGGAGCGAGACGGCAAGGCGACGGGCTGGAAAGCATATTATCAGCAGGGCAAGTGGGTCGTGGAAGGCTCGGGTAAAGCGGCGCCGTCGCGCAAACGCAAGGCGACCGCGCGCAAGACCAGCACGAGCAAGGCCAGTACGAGCAAGGCCAGTACGAGCAAGGCCAGTACGAGCAAGGCCAG
>CAYFVJ010000014.1:13713-22175 GCA_964346555.1 uncultured Alteromonadaceae bacterium
GCAAGGCCAGTACGAGCAAGGCCAGTACGAGCAAGGCCAGTACGAGCAAGGCCAGTACGAGCAAGGCCAGCTGATGTCCCGGGGGCTTGCCAACCACAGCCTCTACCTGGCAAGGCTGGTTCTCGATGCCTGGGAACGCGACCGTGTCGCGCAGGTGATCCCGGCTCGTGCGCTCGATCAGGCTTACGCGCCGGCAGTGCGAGAGCACCTTATTGCCGCCTACGGTCAGTTTCTACTCTACGTTTACGATCCAACGGGTGCAGCAGCGGGCGGCCCGCTTCCGCGCTGTTGCGATGACCTGCCAGCCCAGGCAGCGGGCAAGGCACTGGCCGCTGAAATCCGTGAATTCCGCCAACTTGAGCAGTCGGGATGGCTATCCGACATGCTCGCACCGCTGCCGGCATTTTCCACCCGCTCGGGCGGAAGCCAGACCGTTGGCACACTGGCGGTGACAACAGACGCAGATGAATGGCCGGAGCCAGAGCAGGCGGCCGACTGGTGTTATCGACTCGAGCGCATTTTCCAGCGTATGGACGACTCCCTGGAGGAGTGCTGATGTGCGGTTGGCGGCCGCCTCCCCACGCTGTTACCATGCTATACAAGGCGTTAAGCGTAAGGGGTACTAATGAGTACAGCTCTGCTGGAAATAGTTGACCTGGGAAACGGCGAGGTGGTTCTTCAGCGCGCCGATGATGCCTCCCAGCCCCTTCTGCGCATACAATTTTCCGAGGAATCGCGTCGTTACGTTATGGACAACTGCCTGGAAATTGCCAAGGCGATGATACAGGCGGGTATTGAGGCGACGGCTGAAATAACGGAACAGGGGGAAGTCGAGATCGAGGAAGAGGTGGCGCGTCCGTCGACTGCGTCGCGCATACTTCACTGAATTCCCTGCAGTTCCGTCACGCCATAGAGCGCCGCACCACGCCCACACTCAAGCCTTCCAGCGCAAATGCCGCGTCGCGCAAATCTACCGTTATCGCCTCGTAGGCGGGGTTTTCTGCCTCCAGACGCACCAGATGAGAAGGCTTGCCGCGCTGTAGCCGCTTGACCGTAACCTCGTCCTCTATACGTGCTACGACGATAGCGCCGTTGCGAGCTTCAGGCGTGCTGTGTACTGCCAGCAGGTCACCATCGTGGATACCGGCATTGATCATGCTGTCTCCCGTGACGCGGAGGAAGTAGTCCGCCTCGGGACTGAAGAAATTGCCGGGAAATTCGCAGTAGTCTTCGATATTGGCTTCGGCGAGAACCGGCGCGCCGGCTGCTACGCGTCCGATAATCGGCAGGCCGCGGCTTTCAGGTAATCGAATTCCGCGCGAGGCCCCCGGGATTATCTCGATAGCGCCCTTGCGCGCCAGCGCCTTCAAGTGTTCCTCTGCTGCGTTCGCCGACTTGAATCCCAGCTCGCGCGCTATATCAGCGCGCGTTGGCGGATAACCCGTGTCCTCGATGTGCTGGCGAACCAGCCCCACAACCTGTTGCTGGCGAGGGGTGAGCTTGAGCATGTGCAGACCTGTTCATTCGTACAGTAGCTGTAAGTATATACAGTTGTACGCAGGGCGCAAGCAGGCAGCGTGGGTCGCGCCTGGTCTAGCTGTCTTCCACGCCCCACATGGTGTCGGGCTCAATGCTGTTTAGCGGGTTGTTCCAGTCCTGAGGGTGGAACGGCAAGTCAGGATCTATGCCATCCTCACCGCTCAGTTCGAACGGCGTGCGCCAATCCTCGGGTTCGGCGGCGGAAGCGAGCGCTAGTGCATTCCAGGTATCGCGGTCGAACTCCGCGATCTCACCATCGAGGAACTGCACTTCGGCGGCCTGGGCGCGGTCGTCCCATGCCACCACTTCGAACAGAGCACCGGTGTCGAGTTCCTTGTACCAGCGGCCAATCAGAGGTCGTTCCATTGCCATGCCGGTTCCTCCAGCGTTTAGTCCTGAGATTAACACTAGCAAATCGCCCCGTTGTGTCCAGTAGACCGACAAGGTATAACTCAGCCGATCCTTATTGCAGCCATCAGGCCGAACCCGGATTTCGTCTGTGTTTCAGTCTGTTGCACAAACGTTCTAGAGTGATTCTTGGAAAAAGTGGAGCGAGTTAGATGAAAAGCGAAAGATCCCCCTGTTCTGACAGGCATAATCGGTCTAATCACTGGGCGCTTGCAGCGGAGGTGATATGAAACGGCTGGCAGTGCTTGGAGGGACCGGCGTAGACCAGCTCGAGGGCTTCACGCCAGCCGACAGCCAACGCCTGGCCACCCCCTACGGCGAAATATCCGCTGCCATTGAATTCGGCCACGTCGACGGCGTCGAGATACTGTTCCTGCAGCGCCACGGTCAGCCGAGGTCATTGCCGCCGCATCAGATCAATTACCGCGCCAATCTCTGGGCACTACAGGACTGCGGGGTAACGCAGGTCATTGCGTTGAATGCCGTAGGTGGCATTCGACCGGAGCTGACGCCCGGGACGCTGGCGATTCCTCATCAGCTGATCGACTACACCTGGGGCAGGGCACAGACCTACGACGAGGGTGGGGATGTCCCGCCAAATCATGTAGATTTCACCGAGCCCTACAGCCCGCAACTGCGTCGGGCGCTCCTGTCGGCGGCGCAGGCGGCGGGTGAGGATGTCGTTGACGCTGCGGTGATGGCGGTA
This sequence comes from uncultured Alteromonadaceae bacterium, assembly GCA_964346555.1. GTDB lineage: Bacteria > Pseudomonadota > Gammaproteobacteria > Pseudomonadales > Halieaceae > Chromatocurvus. The sequence goes on from CAYFVJ010000014.1 coordinate 16,367, forward strand.
ACGCAGGGGCCGCGGCTGGAGACGGCCGCCGAGATCCAGCGCCTGGGGCGTGATGGTTGTGATGTCGTGGGTATGACCGGTATGCCGGAGGCAGTGTTAGCCCGGGAGCTGGGTCTGTCCTACGCGTCGCTGTGCATGGTGGTGAATGCCGCGGCTGGGCTCGGCGACGCACCGCTGACCCTCGATGCGATGCGCACACACCTGCAGGCCGCAGCGGCCGCATCAGCGCGAGTTGTCGCCGCGCTGCTCAGCGGCGACTATCCGCAGCAGGACTGAAGGCCTGCGTCTGCCGGATCACACTGTGGCGGTCCTCCCATTGCCAGTTCTGCATTGCCCGATAGGTTTCGCGCCAGGACTCGGCATCCAGTTGCGTCAGCTTAATGAGCACGCCGAGCACCGGATGGTCGAGATAGTGCAGTTCCCCACCGCGCATGCGGCGACTCTGCTGCAACGGGATCGCGTGTCGCCAGGGATAATCGGTTTCGGCGCTCTCGTCAGCGTCCTTTGTGGCAGCCGTGGCTGTCGCACCAGCAGGCGGTGCCGGTTCCGGGGGCGCGAGTCTGGCATCAGGTCGCGTTACCTCCGGAGCGCGCATCCCTTCGTCGTGCCGCGCGTACCAGGCGTCCAGTGACGGCAGTGTGACGACCAGCGAAGGCGGAGAGCGGGGGGGCTCGGGCATGCGCCAATGCGGATGCAGGTAATCGCCGTCGGTATTCAGCCATAGTTGCGTAGTGACGTGCAGGTAGCGTGACAGGTGCAGCGTGATACTCCCCTGCAATTCAGGCCAGGTGTCCACATCGGGGTCGCCGGAGCGGTCCAGTATGATCGCATTCGCTGCGGCCTCGTCAGCCACTGGCTGGACCCAGGACTCGTGGAACAGAATCCCGTAGCCCGACGACTGCAGGCGTGACGCGTCGCGGTTGAGTTCCCGGAGCTTCGTTGGCGTCAAGGTATAGGGGGCAGGCGCTGGCAAGGGCGTACCGGCATCTCCTGTGTCGAGTGAGGCATCCGGACGACCCGGCTCAATCGGCAGTGCGCCCGGCTCGGCTGACACGTCGTCTCCCGCGGGCGCTTCCAGTGCCGTGTCTGGCAGAACGGACGCTTCGCCGGGCCGCGGAATGTCCCTCCCGAACGGCGGTGCCTGTACCCGGTCGCTCTTCAGTGTACTCAGCTCTGGCGAATCTGCGTGGCGAGGCTCTGGCAGACTGAGCTGCTGTCTGCCCCGCTTATCGAAGCGACTGTGGCTGCCCCGGAAGGCCCGCCGCCTGAGGTCGGCAAGGTCTCTGTCGATCAGAAAGCGGTAGCCTGCCGGGTAGGTCAGCTCGGGTTCCGGCTGCCACGCCTCCGCCGCCAATCCGGCGTCACCGGGCTGGCGGAATACCAGGAGCTCGACGCGATACCAGGTGTCGGCATTTTCTCTCTCAGCTGATTGTGCCGGGGCAGTGTTGCCGATGGCCACTGCCGCACCGAGAATGCACAGACCCGGGACCAGGCAAAGACGCCGGAGCGCACGCGCGCAGCTTTCAGGCGGCATGATGAGACGCGCCGCCCGCCAGCTTGTCCAATAATTCGTGTACAAAGTCCACGCGCTCCTGCGCCTCTGCTAAAGACTGCCGACAGCGCAGTCGTGTCGCGCCGGCGAGCTGATAGGTCCCGGGCTCGGACTGTACAAGTGTCACCAGGGCCGCGGGGCTGACGCTCGTGCTGTCGCGGAAGTCGATGTTACCACCCTCGGGACCCATCTCGACGCTGGCGATGCCCATGCTGTGTGCCCGGTTGCGCAGGCGCGCGACGGCAAACAGGTTCTTCACCGGCTCCGGTAGCAGGCCGAAGCGATCGATCATTTCCACCTGCAGCGCGCGCAGGCTGTCGTCATCCTGCGCCGCAGCTACCCGTTTATACAGTATCAGGCGGGTGTTGGTATCCGGCAGGTAGCTTTCCGGGATGAGAGCCGGAAGGTGCAGGTTGACATCGACAGCGGTCTCCAGCGGTGCATCGAGATCGGGAAACTCGCCGCGACGCAGGGAGGCGACGGCCCGCTGCAGCATTTCCATGTACAGACTGAAGCCGACATTGTGTATCTGACCACTCTGGTCGTCCCCGAGCAGTTCCCCCGCACCGCGGATCTCGAGGTCGTGTGTGGCCAGCTGATAGCCCGCACCGAGGTCGCCGGCTGCCTCGATGGCCTCCAGTCGCTTCGTCGCATCTGCCGTTACCGCTGATCGCGGCGGGCTCAGCAGGTAGGCGTAGGCCTGGTGGTGTGAGCGGCCGACGCGGCCGCGCAGCTGATGTAGCTGAGCGAGCCCAAAGCGGTCCGCGCGCTCGATAATAATCGTGTTGGCGTTTGGAATATCGATGCCGGTCTCTATGATCGTGGTGCACAGTAAAAGATGATGCCGCTTGTGATAAAAATCGGACATGACGCGCTCGAGCTCGATTTCCCGCATCTGCCCGTGCGCCACCGCTACCGATAGATCTGGCAGCAGCTCGCGCAGCTTACGCGCGCTGTCTTCGATGGTCTTGACCTCATTGTGCAGATAGAAAACCTGTCCGCCGCGCAGCGTTTCGCGCAATATGGCTTCCTTGACCAGGGCGAGACTGTGCTCGCGCACAAAAGTCTTGATAGACAGGCGGCGCGCCGGCGGGGTGGCGATAATAGAGAGATCGCGCATACCGCCAAGCGCCATGTTCAGCGTTCGCGGAATCGGCGTCGCGGTCAGGGTGAGAATGTCGACTTCTGCGCGCAAGGCCTTGATGGCTTCCTTCTGCTTGACACCAAACCGGTGTTCCTCATCGATAATCAGCAGGCCAAGATCGCGAAACCGGAAATTGCTTTGCAATAACTTATGTGTGCCGACAAGAATATCGACCTCGCCGCGGGCGACGCGATCGCTGATCTCGCGCAGATCCGCATTGCTGCGGAAACGTGAAATGACCTCCACGCGCAGCGGCCAGCCGGCGAAGCGATCGCTGAAGGAGGTAAAGTGCTGCTGAGCCAGCAGTGTCGTCGGTACCAGTATCGCAACCTGTTTTTTGTTTGATGCGGCGATAAATGCGGCGCGCATGGCGACCTCGGTCTTGCCGAAACCGACGTCGCCACAGACGAGGCGGTCCATGACACCGGCATTCGTCATGTCCTTGACCACTGCTTCGATGGCGGCTTCCTGATCGGCCGTTTCCTCAAACGGGAATGCTGCGGCAAAACGGCTGTAGTCCGGCTCCGGAACCGCGAAGGCAAAACCCGGGCGCGACTCCCGCCGCGCATAGACTTCCAGCAGCTGAGCGGCAACGTCAGAGGCTTTCTCGGTGGCTTTGCGTCGCGCCCGCGTCCATTGTTCAGAGCCCAGCCGATGCCGTGGCGCGAGATCCGGATCGCTGCCGGCGTAGCGGCTTATCAGGTGTAGCGATGCCACCGGGACGTACAGGCGAGCGCCTTCGGCGTACTCGAGGGTCAGGTACTCCCCGGCTTCGGCGCCGGTCTCCAGATGCTGTAGCCCGACGTAGCGACCCACGCCGTGTTCGAGATGGACTACCGGAGTGCCTTCGCGCAGTTCCGTTAGGTCGCGGAATACGGCATCGGGATCCGTCTGCGCCTCGCGACGACGCCGCCGTCGCTGCGCGATCCGCGAGCCGAACAGCTGTGACTCGCAGACCATCGCGGGTGCGTCCGGGCCGCAGTACAGACCGCGATCGATCGGGGCGATGGCGATAGCAAACTGCATGTCGCCGGTGATGAAATCGAGCCAGTCGGTCACCGGTTCCGGCTGCTGCTCTGCTTTCGCCAGTGACTCCAGCAGCACCTCGCGACGCCCTGCCGATTCTGCGCACAACAGAACGCGCCCACGGTGTCCTTCGAGCAGCGTAGCCAATCGCGCTGCCAGATCGCCGCTGCCGGTGTCCGCCGCCAGCTCCGGTGGCGGCAGGGCATTGACCTGCACGTGAATTGACGCATCGTCCTGCAGCCGCATCTCCAGCACCGCGTACCCCTTCAGCGCACTATACAGCTGCTCTACCGGCAAAAATCCCCGGGCCGGGGGCAACAATGGTCTCTTCGGGTCGAACCCATACTCGCTGTAGCGGGTGTTCACCTCGTCCCAGAAATGTGTGGCCGCGCGATGATGGTCACCCACGGTCACGATGGCAGCGTTTTCGGGCAGGTAGTCGAACAAGGTCGCACACTGATCGAAGAACAGGGGCAGGTAGTATTCGCAGCCGCCCGGCGCGCGCCCGGCCCTGACTTCGGTGAACACGGGGCTGCGGTCAGGGTCGCCCTCGAAGGCATCAAACCAGTTCTGCTGGAAACGCCGCACCGCGGCCGTATTGAGGGGGAATTCGCGGGCCGGCAACAGCCGGATTGCATCGGTCCGCGCAACGGTCAGCTGGGTCTCCGGGTCGAACGTACGCAGCGTATCCACTTCGTCGTCCAGCAGGTCGATGCGAAACGGCAGTTCACTGCCCATGGGAAACACATCCATGACCGCGCCGCGCACTGCAAACTCACCGTGTTCGTAGACTGTGTCGACGCTGTGGTAGCCGCCGAGCTCCAGCGAGCGGCGGAAGTCATCCAGGTCGAAGGCATCGCCGGTCTCGAGCACGAGGCTGGAGCCCACCACGTAGTCCCGCGGCGGCAGGCGGTGCATGAGCGTGGGCATGGGCACGACGAGAACGCCACGCTGCACTCGAGGCAGCCTGAACAAGGTGTGCAGCCGCTCAGAGACGATGTCCTGGTGCGGCGAGAAATTATCGTAGGGCAGCGTCTCCCAGTCCGGCAACGCCAGCACCTCGGTGCCCTCACCGGCGAAAAAAGGCAGCTCTCGCTCAACTTCCAGAGCGGTCTGCATGTCCTGGGTGATTACAACCAGGAGGCGCTCGCTGCCTGCCAGCTCGGCAATGCAGGCACTGGTGGCACTGCCCGGAAATGGACCCGCGGACGTGCGCGTGGCGCGTGTCGTTGGCCAGGGTATGCTTTCAAAGTATTGCTGGAACATGGCTTTTCTGGACGGCGCCGCGGTATCGAAGCCCGGCATTGTAAGCGCAAGCCGCGACACGCTCCAATGCATACGCTGTGCGGCAGCGCACGCCTCCCGCAGCGGCGTCTTGCGGGCCGCCGGGCGGGCGGGGATAATGCGCTGCACTGTCAGTCAGTCAAGCGAGGATAACCCCGTGAGTGACCGCAAAAGACCCCGTCCCGACGACTATTTCCGTGATTGGAAAGAACGCGAGGCGCTCGCGGAGAACATGATCCCCATGGTGGGAACACTGGCGCGTGAAAAGAACGTCAAGTGCTATATCTATGGGCGTGCCTTGGTCAATCGCTCGGTGCTGGACATCATGAAAGCGCACCGCTACGTACGCCAGGTGGAGGCCAACGAACTCTCCGAGTTTGAAACGCACCGCGTACTCACCATCTTATCCCGCCTGGATCTCGGGCCCGCGCACATCGATATCGGCCGTCTCAGTGTTGACTACTTTGACAAGGACGCGGGGAAGGGCCAGAGCCTCGAGGATTACGTGCGCGCGCAAATGTCGGAGTTGATCGGCAGCACAGCCAAGCCCGTCGACAAGCCGGTGGATGTCGTTCTGTACGGATTCGGCCGGATTGGCCGGCTTATGGCTCGCATTCTTATCGACAAAACCGATGGCGGTGAGGGCCTGCGGCTGCGCGCTGTGGTGGTGCGTAAGGGCAAAGCAGAGAATGATCTGGTCAAGCGGGCCAGCCTGCTGCGGCGCGACTCTGTGCACGGGGCTTTTGACGGCACGATCAGGGTGGATGAGGAGCGACAGTCGTTCGTCGCCAATGGCAATGAGG
>CAYFVJ010000014.1:22275-27435 GCA_964346555.1 uncultured Alteromonadaceae bacterium
ATGAGGAGCGACAGTCGTTCGTCGCCAATGGCAATGAGGTGAGGGTGATCTACGCGGAATCCCCCGAATCGATCGATTACACTGCCTACGGCATTAACGATGCCATTGTGGTCGATAACACGGGCGTATGGCGCGACGAAGAAGGCCTGTCGCGACACCTCGAGGCGACCGGCGTGTCCAAGGTGATCCTAACCGCACCGGGCAAGGGCGGGATCAAGAATATCGTTGCCGGCATCAATGACGACGCTCTACTGCCAGACGATCGCATTCTGTCCGCCGCGTCATGCACAACCAATGCTATTGTCCCGCCCTTGAAGGCGGTCAATGATCGTTTCGGGATTGTCTGCGGTCACGTGGAGACAGTGCACTCCTACACCAACGACCAGAATCTGATCGACAACTACCACAGCGCCAACCGTCGCGGTCGCAGTGCGCCGCTCAACCTGGTGCTGACCGAGACCGGTGCCGCCAAGGCGGTAGTGAAGGCACTGCCGGAACTCGACGGCAAGCTTACCGGCAACGCCATACGGGTACCGACACCCAACGTGTCTATGGCGATTCTCAATCTCACGTTTGACGGTGAGACAACGGTCGATGAACTCAACGAGCACATGCGCCACGTCGCGCTGCATTCTGCAATGCGTAAGCAGATCGAGTACTCGAACTCGCCAGAAGTCGTGTCCTCAGATTTTGTCGGCTCGCGCAGCGCCTGCGTGTTTGATGCACAGGCGACTATCGTCAACGGTCGCCAGGCTGTCATGTATGTCTGGTACGACAATGAGTTCGGCTATAGCTGCCAGGTCTACCGCATTCTGGAAATGATGGCGGGTATCGACTACCGCGTGTTTCCGAGTGAGCCCTTCGGGGCGCGCGGCACGGACACGGCCCAGGCAGTGTAGAAGGCAGCGTTGCCAGTCAGTGCGGAGTGGCCAAGCGTAGGCTGTTTTGTCTATAATGCGTGCGACTTGCGGCTGGCCTGCGACGAAACGCCGGCTACTTAAGCCCGCACAGGGTCGCTACGTGCGGCATCCTCAGGCAACGGCCGCCATGTCAACAGGGTTGTGAGCCATCGCGCTCGCCCTCGCTCTATCCGTTTTGTCCTTATACGCTATGCTTTGCAGGCAGGTCGCATGATCAAGATCAAACGGGGGCTGGATATTCCTATCGCGGGAAGTCCCCAGCAGTCCATACACGACGCCGCTGCGGCGCGGGCGGTTGCGATCGTCGGCTTCGACTATCCCGGCATGAAGCCGACCATGGCGGTGGGCGAGGGCGACCGTGTCGAGACCGGCCAGGTGCTGTTCAGCGACAAAAAAACCGAAGGTGTTCTCTATACGTCACCGGGCTGCGGCACGGTAACGTCGATAAATCGTGGTGCCAGACGCGTGCTGCAGTCGGTGGTGGTCGAAATTGACGGCGACGACAGCGTCGGCTTCGAGCCGATGACAGCGGACGCCGCACGCCGCCAGGACGCCGCCGCAATTCGCGAGCGCCTGGTCAACTCGGGCCAGTGGACGGCGCTGCGCACGCGGCCGTTCAGCAAGGTTCCGGCGGCGTCTGCGGAGGCCGCCGCGATTTTCGTGACGGCGATCGATACGCAACCCCTGGCGCCCGACCCGTCGGTCATTATCGCAGAACAGCCAGACGCCTTCGCGCTCGGGCTCGACCTGATTGCCAGCCTGACCGCGGGTAAGACCTATCTCTGCACGGCTGCGGGAGCTGAGATTCCATCCGGGACCGCAGACAGTGTCGAGCGCGCAGAATTCTCCGGGCCGCACCCCGCCGGGTTGGCGGGGACGCATATCCACATGCTGCTCGGTGTAGATCTCAATCGAACCGTGTGGACTATCGGCTATCAGGACGTGATCGCCATCGGGCGCCTTTTTCTTGACGGCAGACTGTATACGGATCGTGTGATCGCGCTCAGCGGACCGCAGGTAGAGCAGCCGCGGCTTGTGCGGACCCGGCTGGGGGCCGATCTGGAAGCGCTGGTGGCTGGTCAGATGCGCGGCGGGGACAACCGCGTTATCTCGGGGTCGGTTCTCGGGGGGCGTGCTATCACGGGCGCCACTGCATACCTCGGACGCTATCACAATCAGGTTTCCGTTATCGCCGAGGGCCGGCAGCGCAAGTTTTTTGGCTGGCTGTCGCCCGGGCGCGACAGGCATTCCAATCTCAGCATTTACCTGAGCAGCTTTTTTGGCACCGGTGCATTGCCGATGACCACGACCACCAATGGCAGCGAGCGCGCCATGGTGCCGGTAGGCAGCTACGAAAAAATCATGCCTCTCGATATTCTGCCGACACAGCTCCTGCGGGCGTTGATCGTGGGAGATACCGAAACAGCGGAGTCCCTGGGTGCACTGGAGCTGGATGAAGAAGACGTCGCCCTGTGTACTTACGTGTGCCCCGGTAAATACGAATATGGTCCGATTCTTCGGGACAATCTGACACGAATTGAGAAGGAGGGCTGACGTGGGCCTGCGCACTTTTCTCGACAATGTAGAACCTCAGTTCCAGGAAGGGGGGCGCTTTAACCGGCTCTACCCGCTCTACGAGGCCATTGATACCTTTTTTTACTCGCCGGACAGCGTGACACGTGATTCGTCCCATGTGCGCGACGGTATTGATCTCAAGCGCATCATGATCAGCGTCTGGTTTTCAGTGTTGCCTGCCATGCTGTACGGCATGTACAACCTCGGTTTCCAGGCCAATGACATTCTCGCGGCGACCGGTGGAAGTGTCGATGGCTGGCGCGGTACCCTGATAGAAACTTTCGGGGGATATGACGCCGGCAGCATCTGGCACTGCCTGTGGTTCGGCATGCTCTATTTCCTGCCGATCTACGCAGTCACCTTTATTGTCGGTATCTCCTGGGAGGTGCTGTTTGCCGTCAAGCGCGGCCACGAGGTCAACGAGGGTTTTTTTGTCACCTCCGTTCTGTTCGCCCTGATCTGTCCGCCGGACCTGCCGCTGTGGCAGGCGGCGCTGGGCATCAGCTTCGGCGTAGTGGTGGGCAAGGAAGTTTTCGGCGGTACCGGCAAGAATTTCCTCAACCCGGCCCTCACCGGGCGTGCCTTCCTGTACTTCGCCTATCCGGCCCAGCTCTCGGGTGACGCGGTGTGGACGGCGGTCGATGGGTACACCGGTGCGACCCCGCTCGCCATGGTGGCATCTGAGGGAATGGCCGGTCTGCAGGCACAGTATTCCTGGATGGAGGCCTTTACCGGCGCCATCCCCGGTTCCATCGGCGAGACATCAACGCTGGCCATTATGATAGGCGGCGCCTTCCTGCTGCTGACGCGGATCGCGTCCTGGCGCATCGTCGCCGGCGTCTTCCTAGGCATGTTTGTTTTCTCGACGTTTCTCAACTTTGTCGGGTCTGACAGCAACCCGGCATTCGCCATGCCATGGTACTGGCACCTTGTGCTCGGCGGGTTCGCTTTCGGCATGTTTTTCATGGCCACCGATCCGGTGTCGTCTGCCATGACCCACGGCGGTCGCTGGGGTTTCGGTATTCTCATCGGGGTCATGGCGGTGATTATTCGGGTCGTCAACCCGGCATTCCCCGAGGGTATGATGCTGGCGATACTGTTTGCCAATCTGTTCGCGCCTATCATGGATCATTTCGTAGTCCAGGCGAATATCAAGCGGAGGGTTGCCCGTGTCCAGTAACGAAAGTATCAGGAAGATCATTACCGTAGCTTTCTCGCTGTGCATCGTCTGCTCGGTCGTGGTCTCGACCGCCGCGGTCCTGCTAAAGCCCGCACAGCAGGCCAACCGCGATCTCGACCGCAAGCGCAATATCCTGCAGGCGGCGGGCATGCTGGAGGAAGGCAAGAGCGTCGAGGAGCTGTTTCAGCGCATCGAACCACGGTATGTGGACTTGCGCACGGGTGATTTCGCGCAGGACGTGCCCGCTGGGTACGACCAGCGAAAGGCAGCGAAAAAACCTGACCTATCCACGCAACTCAGCGACGCCGAGGACCGGGCGGACATAGGCAGGCAGGCACACTATGCCGAGGTTTACCTGGTCGAGTCCCCCGACGGCAGCGGCCTGGACAGGATTATCCTGCCGGTTCACGGTTATGGACTCTGGTCGACGCTGTACGGGTTCATCGCGCTGCAGTCCGACGCCAATACAGTGGCCGGTATCGGCTTCTACGAGCACGGCGAAACGCCCGGACTGGGCGGCGAGGTCGACAACCCGCGCTGGAAATCCCAGTGGCCGGGCAAACAGGTCTATCGCGACGGCGAGGCTTCAATCGCGCTTGCCAAGGGCGGCGTGGATGCCTCCAGTCCCGATGCTCAGTGGCGGGTAGACGGCCTGTCTGGTGCGACGCTGACTTCGCGCGGGGTGACAAACCTGGTGCAGTTCTGGCTGGGCGAGAACGGATTCAAACCATTTCTGAACAAGCTGAAGACGGGGGAGGCCTGATATGCAGAGCTTAAAGGAAACACTGACGACACCGATTTTCAGGAACAACCCGATCGCACTGCAGATTCTCGGCATCTGCAGTGCGCTGGCGGTGACCTCGTCGCTCAAGGTGACGCTGGTCATGTGCGTGGCACTCGTCTTCGTGGTCGCACTTTCCAATCTGTTCATCTCCCTGATCCGGAACCAGATTCCAAGCAGCATCAGGATTATTGTGCAGATGACCATTATCGCTTCCCTGGTTATCGTGGTCGACGAGATCATCAAGGCCGTTGCCTACGATATCAGCAAGCAACTATCGGTCTTCGTCGGCCTGATTATCACCAACTGTATCGTCATGGGGCGCGCAGAGGCGTTCGCCATGAAGAACCCGCCAGTGCCGAGTTTTTTCGATGGTATCGGCAATGGTCTGGGCTATTCTGTCGTGCTCATCGCGGTGGCGTTTGTGCGTGAGCTGTTCGGCGCCGGCAAGCTGATGGGTGTGGAAATTCTGCCGCTCGTCACTGAGGGTGGCTGGTACAATCCGAACGGTCTGTTGCTCCTGCCGCCAAGTGCCTTCTTCCTCATCGGTTTCTTTATCTGGGCGCTGCGCAGCTGGGACAAGAAGCAGGTGGAGGAGCCTGACTTCCGCATGGCCAGCCACACGGCGGCGAAGGAGACCGTATAATGGAGTATTACCTCAGTCTGTTTATACGCGCCGTGTTCATCGAAAACATGGCACTCGC
>CAYFVJ010000015.1:0-27426 GCA_964346555.1 uncultured Alteromonadaceae bacterium
GCGAACGCGACTTGCCGTCTAGCGCGGGAACGGGGGACGCTCGTGCCCAGCAACAAGGTCGGCTGCAGCAGTCCGGACTGCCAAAGGGCCCCGGGTGACGCCGCAGGCGTCCGGGCCTGTCGATGCATACGCGCCCCGGGCCGGCGGCCGGGAACCGCTTGAATATCCTCCTGTTCCGCCCGCAGGAGCGCGTCGCCGGGTCCGCAAGGATCAGACTGCACGGCGCCAGGGCGGGGCATGTCCGCGATGTCTACGGCGCGCAGCCCGGCAAGCGCCTGCGTGCCGGCGAAATCGACGGCGATATCGGCGAAGCCACGCTGCTGTCGAGTGACACTGACAGCGTCACCCTCGTCTTCGAGCCAAAGCGGCCACCACCGCAGAAACGCCCGCTGACCGTGGTACTTGCCCTGCCGCGTCCCAAAATGCTGCGGCGCATGCTGCACACGGTTGCAGAAATCGGCGTGCGCGAACTGCACCTGGTCAATACAAGGCGCGTGGAGAAAAGTTTCTGGCAATCGGGACTTCTGGCGGGTGCCACTCTGGAAAGCTACCTGATCAAGGGCCTGGAACAGTCGGTGGACACGGTACTGCCGCGTCTCTACCTGCACCGCGGTTTTCGACCCTTTGCCGAGGACCGGCTCCCCGGCCTGGCAGCGACACGCCGCGCCCTGCTCGCCCACCCGGGTGCCGACAGCAGCTGTCCCGCAGGTGACGGTATCCGGGACACGCTGCTGATGATCGGCCCGGAAGCGGGCTTTATCGATTTCGAGGTGGTGCTGGCACAGCGGGCGGGACTGCTGCCGGTCTCACTCGGCAGCCGCATCCTGCGCACGGAGACAGCGCTCAGTGCCCTGCTGGGGCGGTTTATCTAGCACATTTGCAGCGTCGTGGTCTGCGTGGATGGGTGCATCAAACAGTCGCTACCCCGACCGGGCAGGACACTCCGGTACTACCCAGACCGCAGTAGCCGCCGGGGTTCTTGGCAAGGTACTGCTGGTGGTAGTCCTCGGCATAAAAAAACGGTCCCGCCGGCGCGATTTCCGTGGTGATATCGCCGAAACCGGACGCATGCAATGAAGCCTGATACACATCCCGCGAGGCTTCGGCCGCGGCCTGCTGCTCAGCGTCCATGGTATAGATGGCCGAGCGATATTGCGTGCCCCGATCGTTGCCCTGGCGCATACCCTGGGTCGGGTCATGCCCCTCCCAGAAATGGCGCAGCAGGACCTCGTAGCTGATCTGATCCGGATCGAACACCACGAGTACAGCCTCCGTGTGACCGGTCTTGCCCGAACACACCTCTCTATAAGTTGGATTCGGGGTATAGCCGCCGGCATAGCCCGCTGCCGTGGTATGGACTCCGGCAAGCTGCCAGAAAATGCGCTCAACCCCCCAGAAACAGCCCATGCCGAATACGGCCTCGCGGAGATGGGGGGGGAACGGCCCGATGAGCGGCGTGGCGAGGACCGCGTGGCGCTCGGGCACCTGCATAGCCTGCGCGCGGCCGGGCAGGGCCTCGTCCGGCCCGGGTATGGCGTGCTTGCGCCGCAACTCAAACAATTTCGACATACTGCAGAACTCCTCTTTACCGTGTCATCCTACCGGGTCATTTTCCGGGGTCCGGTCCCGGACCTGGCCCCGGTGATCCAAATCAAACGTCATCGCGCTATACTGATGGTAACCAGACTTCAGGACAACAACGATTCGGCGCCGCCCATGGCCGATACACCTTCAAAGACCGGACAAGCCGGCGACGTTGCGCGCTTCCTGCAGAAACAGCGCAGCATCCGTCGCTTTGTAGAGCGCAATCCCCGCCTCCTGTTTGCCGTGGATGCCACCGCAAGCCGCCAGCCATCCTGGGACATGGCCTGCCATCTGCAGGGCGAGATGTTCAGTGCCACCGCGCCGATCGCACAGCTCTCCGTGCAGCTCTGCTACTACCGCGGGCTGAAAGATTTCCGGACCACGGGCTGGATTGGCGATACCGCGACTCTGCGTGACCTGATGGCAGGGGTTCACTGTCAGGCCGGCCAGACCCAGCTGCAGCGCGTGCTCCGACACGCCCTCAGCGAACATGCCAAAGTGCCGGTGCGAGCACTGGTCTTTATCGGTGATGCCGTCGAAGAACCTCCAGGCGTGCTGTGCGATCTCGCTGGTCAGTGCGGCCTGCGCAGGCTGCCGCTGTTCCTGTTCCAGGAAGGATCTGACCCGGCAGTCCGGGATACTTTCACCCGGATGGCCACTATCAGCAACGGCGCTCATTGCCGATTCGACCACACCAGCGCAAGGATGCTGCAGGAGCTTCTTGGCGCCGTGGCGCGCTTCGCCGCCGGCGGGCGCTCAGCACTGCGGGATGACCGCTCTCGAGGTGCTAGACTGCTGCTCTCACAGCTCAGGGAGTAGTCTGTTGCCGAAACTGGTACTGTTGCTGGCGGGCATCGCCGTTGTCTACATCCTGTTGAAGCGCGTGCAGAGCCTGCCGCCCCACAAGCGCCGTGCGGAAACCACGAAGATCGCCATCGGCGTGGCGGTCGTCGCGGTCATCATGCTCACGCTGGCCGGCAAGATGCACTGGGTAGGCGCGGCCCTGACCGGTCTGCTGGTCATGATGCGCCAGTCTCTGCCGCTGCTCCTGCGCCTGTTCCCGGTCCTGGCGCAATGGCGCCAGCAGCGCGCCCGGGCCGGAGGTGAGGGGAAAAACTCCACTGTCACGACACGAATACTGGCCATGTATCTCGATCACGCGAGCGGGCAGCTCTCCGGCGAAGTACTGCAGGGCCCGTTCTCACAATGGCGGCTGGATGAAATGGATCGCGCCCAGCTCGACGAGCTGCGGGATTACTGTCGGCGCGAGGATCCGGAATCCGTGCAACTACTGGAGTCCTACCTGGAGCAGCGCTTCCCCGACGAGGAAACCGTCTCCGGCGACAGCGGCGAGATCGACAGCGGCGCCATGAACCGCCGGGAAGCGATGCAGATTCTCGGCGTTGACGACAGTGCATCGCGGGAGGATATTGTGGCAGCTCACCGCAAGCTGATGCAGAAGCTGCACCCCGACCGCGGCGGTAGCGACTACCTGGCCGCCAAAATCAACGAGGCAAAGGACTTTCTGCTCGCACACGGCTGAGCGGTAGACGGCATGACCGCGGCATTCGTCATCCGGAACCCGGATGGACGTTACCGCGGCAAATCCAAAGAATGTAGAGCGCATGCGCGCCCTTGAGGGGAACCCATGACGACAACTTCCCGTGCCGTACGCTGGCCAGGCTACCTGGCCATCGCGTTACTGGTACTGATCCCGATCTCGGTACTTACCGTGCGCTCGGGCAACTGGCAACAGGGACTGATGCTGTATGCGATCGCCTGTGCAGCCAGCGCTGTGCTGCTGGCCTGGTTCGTCCTGGCGCTGTTGCTGCCACGGTTCCGCGATCAGCGCGCCGCCATCGTGAGCTTTGGCGCCGTTACACTACCTGGAGCGCTGCTACTGGCACTCGCACTGGGTGGCCCCGACGTGCCTCCCATCCACGACATCACCACGGATGTCACAGACCCGCCGCGCTTCTCCGACGTGGTGGTGACGGCGCGCGGCGACTCGGCGAACCCGCTGGAAACCGACAGCGAAGTCATCCAGCAGCAGCTGGAGGCCTACCCGGACCTGCAGACCCTCGTTTCCGAGCGTTCGCTGCGTGACGCGTTTGAACGCAGCGAGGCAATAGCTCGCGACCTCGGATGGGACATCCTGAACAGCGATCTCAACGCAGGCAGAATAGAGGCCGTGGACACGACGCCCATAATGGGCTTCAAGGACGATGTGGTGATTCGCGTGAGCAGCAATGCCGATGGCACACTCGTGGATCTGCGCTCGGTCTCGCGCGTGGGGGTCAGCGATCTCGGCGCCAATGCCGAGCGCATCCGCGCCTTCAGCAAGATCTTCCGGCAGGGATGAGCGGCTTGCTCCCCGCGCTGAAAGTGACCTGTCATCGTCTGGCGAGCGCTTGCCTGATCGCGTTTGTCACCGTTGCCTGCAACGCCGAAACAGATCCGGGCGCAGCGGCAACCGGCTACAGCGACTTTGCCACCGATGATGAAACCAACAGCATGCAGGTGTTCAGCAGCGCCAGTCCCGCGGTGGTGAACGTGACCAGCAGCACCCTCAGACGCAGCCTGTTCAACCTCAACGTGCAGGAGATTCCGCGGGGCTCCGGCACCGGCTTCGTGTGGGACAGTAGCGGTCTCGTGGTGACCAATTTCCACGTCATCGCCGGCGCCCAGCGATTCACCGTGAGCCTGCAGGATCGCAGCGAGTACAGCGCCGAAGTCATCGGCGTCGCGCCGGAGAAGGATCTTGCCGTACTGCGACTGCTCGACCCGCCCGACGAACTGCAAAGCCTCCCCTTGGGCGACTCCTCCGAGTTGGCGGTGGGTCGCAAAGTGCTGGCAATCGGTAACCCCTTCGGCCTCGACACCACGCTAACTACCGGGGTTGTCAGCGCTCTCGGGCGGGAAATCCGGGCGCCCAGCAATCGGCGCATTCGCGGTGTCATCCAGACCGATGCGGCCATCAACCCCGGTAATTCCGGTGGACCACTGCTCAATTCACTCGGCCAGCTGATCGGCGTCAACACGGCGATCTACAGCCCGAGCGGCGCCAGTGCGGGGATCGGCTTTGCGATCCCGGTGAACACAGTGAAGGACGTGGTGCCGCAGTTGATCAGTTACGGTCGTATGCTGCGGCCGATCATGGGGCTGGAGCTGGCGAGCGACGGCTGGATTCGCCGCTACGGCATCAAGGGTCTGCCCGTGGTTCGCGTGTTTCCTGACCTGCCGGCGGACGCCGCCGGTCTTGCCGGTGCCTCTCGCAATGCCCGCGGCGAGATCGTGCTGGGGGATGTGATCATGGCAATCGATGGACAAGCGGTGCGCAGTAACGACGACTACCTGTCACTACTCGAGAAGCGCAAGGCCGGTCAGACCGTTACAGTCACCGTGCGACGCGGGGACGACAGGCGTGACGTCGAGGTGACTCTCTCGGAGTCGCAGTAGCGAGCGTCCCGCAAGGAGTGGAGCAGTCAATGCGATCGACGTGGCAATGGGTGTTGCTGGCAGTACTGCTTATCGCGATCGGCGTCGTGCAGTTTATTCCCGGCTGAGTACTTATACCTCAACACATAAATTCGCAACGTTTCAGACCCCCGGTGCTACACTGCAGACATGCCAGAGTTGCCCTACGCCGAGCTGATCGCTGCCGTCGTCGTCATGGTCTATGCCATCGCGATCTTCTCGGCCGTCGAGGCGGTGATGACCGTGCGCACCGCTCAGGGCGCCATCGCCTGGTCCATCTCCCTGCTCACGCTGCCCTACCTCACCGTTCCGCTGTATCTGATTTTCGGGCGCAACCGCTTTGACGGCTACATCGAGCAGCGCAGCGAAATCGAGGCAGAAACCGAGAGATTGTCAGAGGATACCCTGGACGCCATCGGTCGCCACACGGCACACGGCGATCGCGCCTTCCCCATTTACGGCAGCCTGGCGCGACTGGCCCCGCTGCCGGCAACCGGCGGCAATGAGGTGCAGCTACTGGTGGACGGACAGGTCACTTTCGCCAGCATCATGCAGGGTCTGGAAAGTGCCACCCGCTATATTCTGCTGCAGTCCTTCATCATCCGCGACGACAATCTCGGCGCGCGCATCGGGGAAATCCTGTCACGCAAGGCCAGCGCCGGCGTGCGGGTTTTTCTGCTGTATGACGAGATCGGCTGCCGGCGATTCACGCACACCACCCTGTACCGCCGTCTGCAGCGCGCCGGGGTGCGCAGCGCCCCGTTCAATACCACCCAGGGCCGGCGCAACCGCCTGCAGCTGAATTTCCGCAACCACCGCAAGATCATGGTAGTCGATGGCAGCACTGCCTGGGTCGGCGGGCACAATATCGGCGACGAATACCTGGGCCTGGGCCGGCGCGGCGCATGGCGGGACACGCACCTGCGCCTGCGCGGGCCGGCCGTGATGGGAACCGAGCTGGCGTTCGCCACCGACTGGCGCTGGGCGACACGCATGCCGGTAGACGTTGACTGGCAGTTCCGCGACAAACCCGCCGGTGACTGCAATGTGCTGGTGTTTCCTTCCGACCCCGCCAGCGACTTCGAGGAAGCGGGCCTGATGTATCACCAGGTGATCAGCTCGGCCCACGACCGCATCTGGATTGCCAGCCCCTACTTTGTGCCCGATCGCGGCATCGTTTCGGCGCTGCAGCTGGCGGCCCTGCGCGGCGTTGATGTGCGCGTCATGATCCCCGATCACCCCGACGGGCCCGTGGTCGGCATGGCCAACTGGGCCTTTACCCGCGAACTCCTGCCCGCGGGTGTGCATGTCTATCGCTACCGGCAGGGCTTTCTGCACCAGAAAGTGTTTCTCATGGACGATCGGCTGGCGGGCGTCGGCACGGCAAACTTCGACAACCGCTCGTTCCGGCTGAATTTCGAGATCACCGCACTGGTGGAAAACCCGGATTTCTGCGCCCAGGTAGAGGCCATGCTGACGACCGACTTCGAGCATTCCCGCCGCGTACTGGCACAGGATCTGCGCGACAAGCCCTTCTGGTTTCCATTCGCCACGGGCGCGGCGCGCCTGATGTCACCCGTGCTGTAGCGAGGCACTGCGAACGGAGAACGTCCAGCAGCTTGCGACCGATCACCGCGACCACGTTCATATTGCCGGCATGCTTCCGCCGACTAAGCGCGCACGCCCATGACAAAAATAACCAGCAACATGGGCGGCACGACAAAGCGGATCAGGAAGTACCACAGGTCATAGGCCGCCGCCGGCATTGCCGACAGCTCCTCCTCGGACTCCCGCTTGAGCATTCCCCAGCCGGCAAAGACCGCGATCATGAGGCCGCCGAGGGGCAGGAGGATCTGATTGGCAAAAAAGTCCACGCCTTCGTTGAAATTGCGGCCGCCGATGCGCAAACCATCCAGCACGTTGTAGGAGAGAATGCTGATCACGCTGAACGCCGCGATCACGCCAACCACCAGCAAGGCACTGCGGTGCCGCTGAATACCGTAACGCTCCTCGATCCAGGCATTGACACACTCGACCAGACCGACCATGGACGTGATACCGGCCACCGAGAGCATCAGAAAGAACAGGAGGCTGAACACGTAACCACCGGGCATCTGTGCAAACGCCACCGGCAGGGTCTGGAAGATAAGCCCGACCCCGGCGGCGGGATCGAGCCCGTGGTTGAACACGGCGGGGAATATCACCAGCCCGGCGAGCAGCGCCACGAGGGTATCCACGATGACGATAATAAAGACCGACTGCCCGATGGGAATCGTCTTCGGCAGATAGGAGCCATAGATCATCATGCCGCCCATCCCGACGCCGATGGAAAAGAACGCCTGGCCGATAGCGGCGAGTACGGTAGCAAATCCGACCTTGCTGAAATCCGGCGTAAACAGCCACTCGATAGCGCGTTCGAACCCGCCGGCGAAATAGTTGAACACGGCCAGGAGCACCAGCAGCAGGAACATCAACGGCATCATCACGGTCACCGCGCGCTCGATGCCCTTCTTGACGCCGGCGTAAATAATCAACCCGGTAATTGCGAGGCCTGAGAAAGTCCAGAACAGCATGCCGTTATTGCTCGCCAGTACGGCGGCGAACTCTGTCTCGGCCACCGCGGTATCAACACCGACAAATCCGGTAGTCACCGCTTTGTACAGATACCAGAGAACCCAGCCGACGATGACCGAATAGACAATCTCGATGGTGAAAGCCGCCAGCAGACCCATACCGCCCACCCATTGCCAGTGCCGGGAGCGATGGCTCGACTGCGCCACTCGCGCCATCGCAATCGGGGGGGCGGCATCGCCGCGACGCCCGACCATGAGCTCAGCGATGAGGATGGGTACGCCGATCAGGAAAGCGCACGCCAGATAGATAATGACGAACGCGGCGCCACCGTTCTCGCCAGTGATATACGGGAATCGCCAGATGTTGCCCAATCCGACGGCAAACCCCACCGACGCCATGAGGAATGCAAAACGCGAGGACCAGTGCGCGTGGGCACTGCCGGTTACCGCCATGTGAATTACTCCGAGGAGAGCATCATGTGGGGCCGGAGTCTACACAAAAGACCGTGGCGCTGCAGTCGACAACCGGCTTATCCTTCGATGAGGTCGAAATCCTCCTTGCCGACGCCGCAGTCGGGGCATAGCCAGTCATCCGGGAGGTCTTCCCAGCGGGTGCCCGGCGGAATCCCCTCATCGGGGACCCCCTCCGCCTCATCGTAGATGAAGCCACAGACAATACATTCGTACTTGCGAAAAGCGGATTCTGACATGGTACCTGGTTTCCTGGTTAAGGGGATGTCGGGTAGATATTGCCCTCCAGCTGCAGACGGAAGCCGTCCTCAGCTGGTGCGGCCATCAGTGACAGGGCTCGCTCCAGCGGTTGCGCCAGCGGCTGCTCACTTTTTAACGCGAGCGCGACGGCAAACGCGCCATCGCGGGCAAGGCTGAGCTCGCCCTCGGCAAACAGAGGGCCGTCGAGGGTCAGTAATTCACCCTCAGTGCCACCCTCCGCGTCCGGCGTGAATTCTACCGCGTAGCTGCCGAGAGAAAAACGCCTGTCGCCATCCCGCCACGCCGCCTCTCCCCAGGTCACCTGGCCGCGCAGGTAATTCAGACGACCGTCACGGATACTGAGCTCTGACAGCAGGCCGGTAAAGCGGCCGGACACTTTCACCGGCAGGAAGCGGCGCAGCAGGCCGGCGTCGACGCCGAATTCCAGATTATCCAGCAGCAGCGATTCGCCACCCAGCCAGCGCACGCGCCCCTGCACCTGTTGACTGCCCCAACGGCTTTGCCAGCGCACAGTCGGCGCCAGCGTCAGCAGCGAAGCGGGGACCACCTGCCAGCGCACGCTGCCAAGCTGCAGCGGTCCGGCCGGTGTAGCGACGGCAAGACTCGCCACGCGGCCATTCCAGAGTGTACCGCTGTAGCCGGCGCCGGATGCCTGCGATGCCGGCAGGCTCCAGGCGACCAGGCGGGCGGGAGCGAATAGCACCGCGAACAGCAGGAGGGCAGGCAGCAGGATAGCCGCCGACAGCAACCAGAATCGACGCATCAGCTGCCGCCGGCGACGCGCACCGTGGCATTCACGCGGCCCGGCGTACCCGCTTCACTCACCGACAGTTCGGTGATCAGCGCACCCTGCTCCGACTCCAGCTGGTGCAGCCAGCGCAACAGCCCATCAAAGGCGGCGGCCTCGAAGCGCACCTGCACCTCGCCACGGCTGTCGGGCTGCAGACGGGTCACCGCGAGGCCATGGCGTACGCTGGACTGGTTGACCATTGCGGTAACGCTGCGATCTGCCGCGTCATCACCCTCTGCGGATCGACGCAGGCCGATTTCCGACACCATGGCATTGACCCGCTGCAGTGATTCCACCGCACTGGCGTTACGCTGCGCCATACGGTCACGCGCGTCGGCCAGCGGTGACCACAGCAGCTGATAGGCAAAAAACAGGCAGAGCGCGGCTGCCAGGGTCAGCAGACTGACCTGCTCGCGCGCGGTAAACCCGGCAAACCACTGCCTCATGATGCGGTACCGATGCGCAATCTGGCCCGCACACCGTCACCCGCGGTCGCGCTGTTCTCGAGCGCCGCCTCGACGCCGGCCTGCGTCAGCGCCTTGCGTATGCGCTCTACCGCAGCATAATCCGGCGCCGTCAGGCCGAGACGTATGTCGCCACCGCGCTGATCGTAGTTCAGAGAAGCGACGTCCGTCCCGCGCTGGGCCGCAATCACGCCACCCACGGTTTCGAGCGTCCGGGTAAAGGCGCTCTCCTGCGCTGCGCCGGTCAGCGCATCCAGCTGCCGGCGCAGTTGTGTCTCCGGGTCGACCAGGGCGCCGCGCGGATTGACCTCCCGGTAGCGCTGCTCTATCGCGGCGCGCAGGCTGCGATTGTCTTCTGCCAGCCGCAGGTACTGCGTCCAGGTAGCGGCCATCTGCAACACGAAGGCCGCGGCGATCGCCGCCGCCGGCCAGCGCCACTGCCGCATCCAGCGCTCGAGCGGCAGACGCGGCGCATACGCCCCCTGCAGCAGCGACGGCAGCGAGCGGGTGACGTCGTGCAACCACAGCGCCGCCGCAAAGCCGCCGTTGCGCCATTGCGCGAGGTCTTCCAGCGGTGCGGGCAGCTGGGCAAGCTCGGCCTGTCGATCCGTGCCGTAGACCACGAGGGCCTGCGGAGCGCCGGACTGCGCCAGCAAGGCGGTCAGATAAACGGGTAGCAGTGCTGTCTCCACGGCCGTGCCTGTCGCCGCGCCGGTCCGCAGAATGACGCGATCAGCGTCGAATACCAGGCACCATTCGCCCGCCCGCCAGGGCAGCAGCAAAGGTTCGGGCACCCAGGTGTCTATGCGCGGCAGATCTGCCAGGTCTTCCTGCCAGCGACGCATCCACGCGTGCGAGCACAGCATGACCGTCGCCTCCTCTGCATTGCGCATAGCGTGCGCCACATGCACAGCGTCGATATCCTCCGCCACATCCTCCTCGATCATGAAGGGCAGGGCCCTGGCGAGATGCTTGCGCTCCTCCGGCAGCACCGTGCGCGAGCTGAGCCGCACCGCCTCGCCCGGCGCCGCAAATACCAGCCGTCCGCGACGCGACGCCAGCGCCGAGCGCAATTCCTGTACGACTTCGGGGTCGGCGAGTGGTCGAGGCGTGCCATCGCCCCCCGCGCCGGTACAGCACAACTCACCCCGCCGGTAACGCAATACATTCAGATTTTCATTCATGCCGTTGGCGTCTTTCCGAGTGATCGATCTAGAGGCTGCCGCTGGCGCGGACAACCGACCACACCTGGCGATTGTCTCGGCGCAGAACACTGTACAAGCGCTGCTCGCGGCCGGCAATCTCGGCGCGCGCCGAAAGCAGGAACCAGCTGGATGATTCGCCGAGCAGACCGGCAACTTCCGACGTCTCTGCAGCGGTCAGGGCCGGTGACTGCAACAGTTCCTCGACACCCGCAAAGCCGAACTCCTCGCGCTCCTGCGCCAGAGCCTGCGCCGCCGCCAGGGGCAGCGGCTGCCGGCTGCCGTCAGTGCCGAGCGCCTGCAGCAGGGCAACCGGCATGGTGTGGATATTCATGGCAGCCGGCGCCTGCGGCCAGACCGTGACCAGGGGTCGCAGCTGCTCGAACAGTTCCGGCGTCACGTTGGCGATGGCGCGCAGCTCGGTGGCGCTGGCCAGCGGGCGATTTGCCGCCCGGTAGGCAGGAGACTGCACCGCGTAGTAATCGTCCTCGGCGCCGTACAGGCGCGGTTCACTGTCCGCATCCAGCCAGTCGGCGATGGCATCCACAATCCTGACGGCCTCGGCAACATCGACCTCCAGCGCCCCGAGCAGGCGTATGAAGAAAAGCTGCGCGGGGCTCATTTCCCGGCGGCTATCGCCGGCGTCCACCGGGGCCCGACCGCCGAGACTATTGAGATTGAAACGCCCCTGAAGGTCTTCGAGTTCACCCAGCAGCCAGCCACCCTCGTCGAGAGCGTAAGGTGCGGATGGCTGCGCCCATGTCTCGCGCAGATCGTCCCGCGGGGCCTCACGCTGCAGATCGGTGTCGTAATCCAGTTTCAGTGCCATCGCCGCGAGCGCCTCCGCACCCAGCAGATAGGCGTACGCCTGCTCGCCCATGAGTGTATTCGCTCCGCGCCGGTAGTAGAGATCAAACTCCCGCTGCATGGCCACCAGCAGGGTCGCGCACAGGGCAAAAACCAGCAGAGCCACCACCAGCGCTACACCCTCCTGGTGCCGGGCGCCGGGTTCAGTAGGGCGGCAGAACATACAGGCGGGTCACGGGCCCGAGATCGGTGAGTTCGAGCCGCAGCTCGACGGCGGCCGGTGGCAGCAGATTGGCCGTGGGTCGACTGACGTCGGCAACCCAGGAACGCTCCCAGTCCCGCGTCTCGACCTGCGTCGCGTCGCCGGTGCGCAGGGCAGCGATATCCCCGAGGAATCTCAGCTCGATCGCCGCAACGTCCTCCAGCAGCATGACCCGCGCGGGTACGCTGTCGCCTGTGCGATCGAGCACCGGGTAACGCAGGCGCCACAGCGCGCCGTCCTCGAACACATACGAGACTCTCTCAAGGGTGCTGCGCGCATGCCCGGCAGTGTTGTGCCAGCCGGCGCGGGTCAGGGTGAGAGGAAACCGCGCCAGGCGCCCACCGGTCAGGCCCGGCTGTTCCTGCCCGAATTCATCGCGCACGCCACGATCAACGAACTGCCTTATATCCCGGGTCAGCAGCCCCAGGGCGCGGTTGATGGCCGCAGTGCGTTCGGCAACCTCGCGGGTGCTCTCCACGCCGGCGATGACGCTGCTGACGCCGGCGTACGCCGCGGCGGCGACGAAGGCCGTGACCGCGAGGGCAACCAGAATCTCCACCAGGGTGAATCCGTGGCTATTGTCGCGACGCTTACCCTGCATCCGCTGTCCCAGTTCCTGCGGAAAAATCTGCGGACAGATAGGCAACGCGCGAAATAAGCGTTGTCTCCGGCCGATCCTCGTTCAGGCCGACACGCACTTCGACCCGGTAGAATTGCGGCACCTCGGTCGGCGCGCTGTCCAGCCACCAGAACCACTCACGGTCCGCCATCTCGGCGCTCCCGGTCTCGCTGCCCTGCGGCAGCTGCCGCCGCGAGGCCGCCAGCAGCCGCACCTCGGCCAGCTTGTTGGCAGCCACCAGGCTGGCCAGCGACTTGTCGCGGATGTGCGCGGTACCGTCGATGTGCTGGTCGAGAGTGAACAGCAGAGCCGGTACCGACAGGGCGACAATCGCCAGCGCCACCATGACCTCGACCAGCGTGAAACCCCGCGCCGCGCCGCGCTCAACCATCGTCGTCCACCGGACCGCGCGCGTTCTCGAGGGTGAAACGACCCAGCAGATCCCAGCGCAGGCGCCAGAGCAGCTCGCCGCTGTCGCGGTCGCGCCAGACCAGTTCTCCCGGCACCGTTTCACCGCTGGCGTAGAAGACAAGTGGTGGGCCGACGACAGCATCGTCACCCTCTTCCAGATTCACCGGGCGACCCTCGAGGGTCAGTTCAGGGGTGATGTCCGTACCGAAGTACTGCGACTTCCAGACGTCCCGCGCCGTCTGCGGGCGGCGCCAGCCATCCGGCCAGCGTTCGAGCCACTGTGTGCGCCAGGCACGCCCGGCCGTGTCACGCTGCAGGCGCAGACCGATATCGCGACCGGTGAACTGCGCCTCGTCCAGCGCGTACCCGGCAACGCCCATCAAACCGCGCACGGCACTCTCTATCTCCCGCTCACGACTGCCCGAGTTCAGGCCCAGCGTCGCCAGGGACGTCATCAGCACGATCACGAACAGAACCACCAGCAGTTCGACCAGGCTGAAAGCCCGACTGCATGTGCGACTGCGCGCCTGACCGCCGCAGGGCGCCATCGGTCACTCCCCGTCGTCCCAGTTACCGATGTCGGCGTTCTGGCCCTCGCCGCCGGACAGACCGTCAGCTCCCAGGGTGTAGATATCCACCTCCCCGTTCTCTCCGGGACTTAAGTACAGATAGGGGCGACCCCAGGGATCTTTCGGTACCTCGGCCAGATAACCGCCCTCCTTGAAATTGCGCGGCTCCGGGGCAAGGCCGCTCGGTTCGACCAGCGCCGCAAGCCCCTGCTCCGTGGTCGGGTAGGTGTAGTTGTCGAGGCGATAGATCTTCAGTGCGGTCTCGATCGCCTTGAAGTCCGCCTGCACTTTCTGCACGCGGGCGTCGTCCGCGCGGTTGAGCACCGTTGGTGCCACCACGCTGATAAGCAGGCCCATGATGACCAGCACCACGAGTATTTCCACCAGGGAAAAGCCGTCGCTGACGCGCGGCGTGACAAGTCGCTTGCGCATGTCCCTACCTTACCATTGTGTTGAGATCGAAAATCGGCAGCAGGATGGCGAGCACGATCACCAGCACCATCCCACCCATAAAAACCACCATGAGCGGCTCGAACAGGCCCATCGCGGTACCCAGGGTCATTTCCAGCTCACGCTCCTGGTTGTCCGCACTGCGCGACAGCATGGTCTCTAGCGCGCCGCTGGATTCCCCGCTGGCCACCATATGCACCATCATCGGCGGGAACATGCCGCTCTCCCCCAGTGCGCGGCTCAGGCTGGCGCCCGCCTGAACACGCTCGGCAACCTGCTGGCTCTCCTCGCGCAGGACCAGATTGACCAGTACCTGTCCGGCAATGCGCAGGGAATCCAGCAGCGGGACACCACTTGCCATGAGAATGCTCAGCGTCGACGCGAAGCGCGCCGTGTCCATCGCAACCAGCAAGCGCGACAGTCCGGGTACGCGCAACAGCCACGCGTGCCAGCGGCGGCGGCGCGACGGTTCCCGCAGGACCCGGCGCAGCGATATGACGAGGACGCCGGCGGCGAGCAGCACCCAGCCGATGTAGTCGCGGAAAAAGTCGCTGGTGGCAATCAGTCCGCGTGTCAGCAGCGGCAACTCCCGATTGCTGTGGGCGAAGATGCCGATCAGCTCGGGGACTACAAACACCATCAGCGCGATCACCACGGCCAGGGCTACGCCCAGCAGTATAAACGGGTAGATCATCGCCATCTTGAGCTTCTGCGCCGTATAGCGGCGCTGCTCTGCATAATCCGCGAGCTGCTCGAGCACGGGGCCGAGAAATCCCGCGTGCTCACCGGCGCTGACCATGGCCCGATACATCTCGTTAAACACCCGCGGAAACTCACCCAGACCGTAGGCCAGGGTATGACCCTCGGCCACTCGCGACCGCACCTGCAGCAACAGGCCCTTGGTGGCGGGCTTGCGGCTCTGCTGCGCCGCGGCCTGCAGGCAGTCCGCCAGCGGCAGGCCGGACTCCACCAGGGTCGCCAGCTGTCGCGTCATCAGCGCCAGATCGCCGGCACTGACCCGCGGCCGGCGCAGTTTCGCACGCCAGTCACCGGCGATATCGACACCGCGATTGGCCGAGGCGACCTCCACCGGGCGGAGTTGCTGTTGGCGCAACTGGCTGCGCACCGCGCGCTCGGAGTCCCCCTCGAGCACACCGCGGACGAGGCGACCCCGGGTGTTCAGCGCCTGGTAGCGGTAGGCAGTCATGCCCTAAGCCAGCGAGGTGACACGCATGACCTCTTCCAGGCTGGTCTGGCCACTCATCACGCGTGCACGCCCGTCCGCCTGGATTCCCGCATGGTTCTCCCGCGCCTCGCGCAGCATGTCATGTTCGCTGGCGCCCTCGTGGATCATCGCGCGCAGGCGGTCGCGGATCTCGATCAATTCATAGATGCCCGCACGGCCGCGATAGCCCGTGTGATTACAGGCGTCACAGCCAACCGGGTGATACAGCTGGACTTCCCCGGCGTCCGGCGGCAGGCCCAGCAGCTCGCGCTCAGCCGCCGTGGCCGCTGCCGCGCGTCGGCAGCTGGGGCAGAGCACGCGCACCAGCCGCTGGGCCATCACGCCGATCAGGCTGGACGACAGCAGGAAGGGTTCGATACCCATGTCCTGCAAGCGCGTCACTGCGCCGATAGCGGTATTCGTGTGCAGGGTCGAGAATACCAGGTGACCCGTCAGGGAGGCCTGGACCGCGATCTCGGCGGTCTCCAGATCGCGGATCTCACCCACCATGACCACATCCGGGTCCTGGCGCAGTATCGCCCGCAATCCGCGCGCAAAGGTCATGTCGACCTTGGTATTGACCTGTGTCTGGCCGATTCCCGGCAGCATGTACTCCACCGGATCCTCGATAGTCAGGATATTGCGTGCGCTGTCGTTGATCTCCGACAGACCCGCATACAGCGTTGTCGTCTTGCCCGAGCCGGTCGGGCCGGTCACCAGAATGATGCCATGGGGACTGTGCAGTGCGCGGCGGAAACCGGCCAGCACTGCTTCCGGCATGCCCAGCTGAGCCAGCGCGAGCTGTCCCGCCTGCTTGTCCAGCAGGCGCAGCACGACCCGCTCGCCGTAGGCCGAGGGAATGGTCGACATGCGGATGTCGACGGCGTGGCCGGCGATGCGAATGGAGATGCGACCATCCTGGGGCACCCGCTTCTCGGCGATATCCAGCCGCGCCATGACTTTCAAGCGCGACACCAGCAGCGGTGCGAGCATGCGCTTGGGGGACAGCACCTCGGTCAGTACGCCATCGACGCGATAGCGCACGCTGAGCCGGTGCTCGAAGGTCTCGATGTGCACGTCGGAGGCCTGCTCGCGCACCGCCTGGGACAGGATGGCATTGATCAGGCGGATGATCGGCGCATCGTCCTCGGCGTCCATGAGATCACCGCCATCGGGAATCTCGTCCGCGAGTCGACTGAGGTCGACATCGGCGCTGATGTCCTCTGCCATCTGCACCGCCTCGCTGTTGTCGCGCTGGTAGGCGCGGCTGAGGCGCAGCTGGAAGGCCTCCGGTGACAGTGCCTGCAGGCGGTAGGCGCAGCCGAGAACGCGTCGCAGCTCGGTGAGGACGCCTATAGAGGGCGTCCCGTGGTGGTAGACCACGGGCCCATCGGAGGCATCCTGCTCCACCAGCACCGCGTGCTGCTTGGCGAAGGAGAACGGCAGGCGGCCGCCGACCGCTCCGTCTGCATTGACAGGGACCCGGGGCGCTCCCGGAACGGCGGTCGAGGTCATGGCGTCTCCGGCGTCACCGCGCTTGACTCAGCATCTGATGCCGCCTCTTCACGCATTTGTTCCAGCTGGCGTATCTGCTCTTCCCACTCGGGTAGCACCGGGGCCCTGTCGTCATCCAGCCGCAGCAGCCCCTGTTCACGGCGCTGCAGCTGCTGGTCGCGGATATAGCGGTATTTGTCAGCGGTGGCGGCGTCCATACGACTGTCATCGCGGAGGATCGTCGGGCGAATGAAGATCAGCAGATTGGTCTTGATCGCCTGGACGGACTCGTTGCGGAACAGCCGCCCGAGCAGCGGGATATCGCCCAGGAGCGGCACTTTCTGCGAGCTTTCCTGGACGTCATCCTTGATCAGACCGCCGAGGACCACGGTGCGTCCGTCGCGCGCCAGTACCTTGGTCTGTATCCTGCGTTCGTTGGTGATGAGGTCTGTTGCCTCAAGGCCGGTGAGGCTGGACACTTCCTGTTCGATGTCCAGTACCACCGCGTCGCCCTCATTGACGTGTGGCTTCACTGTCAGAGTGATGCCGACATTCTCGCGCTGGATGGTCTGGAACGGATTCTGCGCGCCGTCGCCGCCGGTACCGGTGCTGGTGAACGACCCGGTGATGAAGGGCACGTTCTGGCCGACGGTAATCAGCGCCTCCTGGTTATCCATGGTCAGCAGGCTCGGCGTCGAGAGAATGTTGGCGTTGTTCTGGCTCTGCAGGGCATTCAGGATCACCGTCATGCTGAGCTCTTCATCCACGGCTCCCCAGCCCAGCGAGAGGCCCGAGGACTGGGCCAGCGCCCCCGCCAGCCGCCCGACATCGAAGTCGCCGGTCTCCACGCCCCCTCCATCGACGCCATCGGGTGGCACGATGGCGCCGGCGATACGGCGCGCACGCGGATCGTCCGTGTTGATATTGCTGCCGAAGGCGCCATCCTCGTTGGCAAACAACCACTGCAGTCCCAGGTCCGCGCCATCGTTAACTTCCATTTCGACGATGATGGCCTCGACCAGCACCTGCGCGCGGCGGATATCCAGGCGGCGAACCACTGCCTCCAGCGCGGCCATCTGGTCCGCCTCGGCGGTGATGATCAGGCTGTTGGTGTCTTCGTCGGCCTCGATGCTCGCCCTGTCGGCGGCGCGCGAGGCAGCGCTGCCATCACCGCTGCCGCCCGACGCAATATTCTGCACCACACGCGACAGCACCTCGGCGACGGTCGGCGCGTGCGCGTACTCGAGATAGATGACGCTGACGTTGCCGGTCTGCTCAAGCGGGGTGTCGAGGTAGCCGATCAGTGTACTGATGCGCGCGCGCTGCAGTTCATCACCGGTCACGAGAACACTGTTGGTGCGCGTGTCGGGCACCAGCACGACCTCCGGTTCCGGCCCCTGTGACCCCTGCTCGGGCGGGTTGAGCTTCTCCAGCATTGACACCACGTCACCGGCGACCGCGTGCTGCAGAGGCACCACGTCGGTTTCCTGGGTCGCCGACGTGTCCATGCGCCGGATGACCTCGGCGATACGCCGGATATTGGCACCGGTATCGGAAATGATGATGGCGTTGCTCGGCGCGTAGGCCGCCATGTGTGCCTGCTGCGGCACCAGCGGGCGCAGCACGGGGATCAGCTTGGATGCCGAGATGTTGTCCAGGCGAATCACCTGGGTAACATATTCGTCCGAGACGCGCGACGCACCTTCCTCGTCGACGGGCAGCGAGGCGGAGCGCGCATCCTTGGTCTGTATCACGCGCACGACATTGCCCGAGCGCACCGCGGTATAACCGTGAACATCGAGAATGGACAGGAACAGCTCGTACAGTTCCGATCGCGCGATGGGTTTGTTGGACACCACGCGTACTTTGCCCTTGACGCCCGGATCGACCACGATCGTGGTATCAGTGACTTCGGCCACGAACTTGATCAGCTCCTGAATATCCGTGTCTTTCAGGTTGACGGTAAAATCCTGCGCCAGCGCCACGCCGCACTGCAGCGCGAGGATGCCGGCCACCAGCCACAGACGCAGGCCACCCGCTGTGCGCAGCCAGACAGGCGAATCAGAGGCGATCAGTTTCATTCAACGTTCCCGTTTTCAGGCAGCTGAACACTCAGCACGAGTTCGCTCCCGCCCCGTTGCAGTTCGAAGACAGCTGAGCGTTCGTCACGCATGGCCTGGTAAAGACGCAGCGTATTGGCCGGGTCGCTGAGCGACATGCCGTTCACCGCGGTGACGATATCTCCCGACTCGAACCCCAGCGCCTGAAAATCCTCCCGGGCGCGCCCGGGCGCCAGACGGTAGCCGAGCAGGTCGCCACCGCGACGCACCGGTGCGACCTGCACCACCTCGGCCAGCGACTGCGGGTCGCTGTACAGGCGATCGCGGTATTGCGCGGCGAGCCCGGTATTATCCACCTGTACGCTCTGCGGCGCAGTCTGGCCGCGGGCATTCCGGGGCGTCAAGGATGGCGCCGACGCGCGCTCGCGTTGCCCCGCCTGCCGCATCAGGTCGCTTTCCTCAAACAGCGCCAACAATTCGTAGTTACCTGCGTTGTCGATGACCACGCGCGACGGCAGAACCTTGGCCAGGCGTGCGCGCCCCGCTACCGGCAACTCGTCACCGACCGCGTACACCGACTGCTCTCCGCGATGCTCAATCATCGCGTAGCCGAGTCCGTCATCGCTGGATGACACCACGCCGCGCAGTAGAAGCGGCAGGCGCGTCTCGCGTGCATCGTCTTCAATGCCCGTGCGCGACTCCCGGCTCGCGACGCGTTGCGCCTCCAGCCGGGTGAGTTGCTCAGCGCCGGCACTGTCTGGATCACCGAACAGATGCCAGGATGCCAGGCGTTCAATATCCACGGGAGGGGTGGGAGCGGCAGCGGTGGTCTCGCGCACCGGGTTGACAATGTCGGTCAGCGGCGGAAGCGGCGATGCCGGTTCCGGCAATAATGACCAGGCGATAGCGACCAGCGATGCGACGCCCCAGAGACCTGACAGAAGAATGGCAGCACCCTTGAGGCGCCACAGTGCCCGGGGCCGCGACAGCGCTGCCAGGGCAGCATCTGCGTACCGGGATGCCGCGTCAGCCGCCGCACCCAGCCTGTCGCGCCACAGCTCCGTCATGCCAACGTCAGTTCTGACCTCCCCGATAATACTGCATGAGAATGTCGGCTACCTCCGGTCTCGAGAACTCCGGCGGGGGCGCGATACCCTTGCCGAGCATCTCGCGCACGGCAGTACCGGACAACAGGACAAAGTCCTCCTCGCTGTGGTCGGGCGCGTCGCGCATCATCACCACCCGGTCGAGCTTCTTGCTGTAGGCGGTGTGGTCGGCGCGGTAGATCTCCAGCTCGAGAGCGCCGGCGGGCACCTCCCGGTCGAAAATCTCCTGCGCGTCGAAACCGCCGTAGTAGTCCCCCACACCGGCATGATCCCGCCCGACGATCAGGTGGCTGCAGCCGCAGTTCTGCCTGAAAATCGCGTGCAGGACGGCTTCCCGCGGACCGGCATAGAGCATGTCAAAGCCGTAGCCGGTCACCATCACGGTGTTCTCCGGAAAATAGACATCGACCATGCGTCGAATCGCCGCATCGCGCACGTCGGCAGGCACGTCGCCGGGCTTCAGCTTCCCGAGCAGCATGTGAATCAGCACGCCGTCGGCGTCCAGGTCCTGCATCGCCATGCGGCACAGCTCCTCGTGGGCCCGATGCATGGGGTTGCGCGTCTGGAACGCGACCACCCGCTGCCAGCCGCGCGCGGCGATCTCCTCCCGAATCTGTACCGCGGTGCGAAAAGTCTCCGGAAAATCCGCGGCAAAGTAGGAGAAGCTCAGCACCTGTATAGGACCCGAGAGCAATCGCCGGCCCAGCGACGTGAAGGTCGCCACGCCGGGATGCTCCGTGTCACGGGTGCGGAAAATTTTCTCCGCCATATCCCGGACCTGCTCGTCGGTGACCGCCTCGACACCCTCGACGTCCATGACGGCGAGCACCGGATTGCCCTCGACATTGGGGTCGCGCAGGGCGATGCGGTCGCCGGCGCTGATGCCGCTGTCGTCGGTAAAGTTGACGATCGGCACGGGCCAGAACAGGCCACCTGTCGTACGCATACCAGCGGCCACCGACTGCGCGTCGGCGAGCGACATGTAGCCGGTAAGCGGGTTGAAATAGCCGGCACCGAGCATAACGGCATTGGCGGCCGCGGCGGAATTCAGCAGCAGGGACGGCAGGGATTCCGCCTCCCGGGAAAGTGCTTCGCGGTCGCTTTCGTTGGCGACGAACAGAGCGTTCAGGTGTTTTGATCCGTGTGGACTGATCATTGACTTTCTCCTGGTATGCGGAGCTTTGCGGCAGCGACAGATGTCGCTTTCAGATCGCGGGGATGATCCCGCGCTGCCGCAGCAGGGCGAGTATGTCCCCCACCTCATCGTCGAGAGTCTGGCGCTCGGAATGCAGATGGAGCTCCGGCGACGCGGGCGGCTCGTAGGGATCGTCGATACCGGTGAAATTGCGGATCTCACCCGCCCTGGCTTTCTTGTAGAGACCTTTGGGATCGCGGGCCTCTGCATCCGCGAGCGGACAGTCGACATACACCTCAATAAACTCCATACCGGCCGCTTCATGCAGCGCGCGCACCTGGTCGCGATCAGCCGCGTAGGGGCTGATGAAGCTGCTGAGGGCGATCACGCCGCTGTCGACAAACAGCTTGGCGACCTCGCCAATGCGCCGGATATTCTCGGTGCGGTCCTGTGCGCTGAAGCCGAGGTTGCGGTTGATGCCCATGCGGACGTTGTCGCCGTCGAGGCGATAGGACAACACGCCGTGTTCATGCAGCCGGCCCTCGAGTTCTACCGCGACCGTGCTTTTGCCGCTGCCAGACAGACCGGTGAACCAGATGGTGGCAGCGCGATGCCCGAGTAGTCGCGCGCGCTGCTCGCGACCGATATCGCCATCATGCCAGTGGACATTGGTCGCCTTTCCCTCGGCCATGGTCTTGCCTCTCCCTGAAAAACAACAGACAGCGCCGCAGCGCCGTCAGAAAAAGTGCCGAAAACCCCGCCCGTTACGACCAGTAAAAGTCCACGATCGACAGCACCAGTACCGCGCCCACCAGAGGAATCAGCCAGCGTCGCAAACGCGCCAGCTGTTCGGGATTCGCCGGTTTCGCGAAGCGCTCACCCAGCACCACCATCAATCCGACAGCGGCAAAAACGAGCAGAAGCAGGAACAGCAGATTCATGGCGAAAGCTTATCACGGGACCGCTGCGGTGGCACAGCAAACGCCCGCCGCAAGCTTCAGATCATGAGTGCACCCAGCCGGGATATACTCACACCGTTGCCGCCACGACTGACAGACTTCGCCAGGGCCGAGGCGGCTTCGGATTCGAACAAAGTGACCAGGCGTTCGCGACTTTCGGCGGGCAGCGTCGCCGGATCCCAGCTGACAACGCCGATGCTGAGCGTTGTGTAGAGCACGCCGCCGCGTCCATCGTCGATGGCGAAATCGCCTATATCAGCGCGCAGTCGTTCACCCACATCATGCCCGTGAGGTTCATTGCAGGCGGGGAGCAGCACACTGAAACGGTCGTTCTCCAGCCGCGACAGGTGATCTGTCTCCCGCAGGCAGGAGGCCAGGCGCTGCGCCATTCGCCGCAGCACAAAGCGACAGGCGGCATCGCCGTAGTCCGTGCACAGGTCGTCGAGGTTATCCACTTTCACCTGCAGCATGGACACGGGCTTCCCGGTTCTTCGCGCGCGGGCGATTTCGCGACCCAGCACCCGCCAGAATGCGCGACGATTACCTACCCCGGTCTCCGCATCCAGCAGCACGAGACCGTCTGTTCGCTGGCGCAACAGTACGCGCTGCAGCGTCAACGAAACGCCATGCATCAGGCTGTAGAGTAGATCGAGCTCTGCGCGGCCGCTGCCGACAGCCCCCTGCGCAAGCCCCAGGTGGTAACTGCCAACCAGGCGGCCATCATCCACGAGGGGGATCAACACGGCGCCGTTGGCGGAGGGGTTCCAGGGCAATACCCGGAACATCCGCTCATCGGCAAAGCCAATGACCTCGACTTGCGGTATCGAGGTATACAGAGATTGCAGAGCGAGGGAATCATTGCTCAGGGAGAGCGCCCGGCTGTCGGCGAGAGCCTCGGGCAGGGCGCCTGCAAGAACGCCATCCGTATCCAACAGCTGCAGTTCTGCGGCGGGCACATCCAGAGCTGCCACCAGATCAGAGAGCAGGTAGCTGATCACTTCGGCGAGTTCCCGCTCGGCCTGGAGCCAGCGGTGCGCCTCCAGCACACCCAACATGAGCTGACGATTGACAGCGATATCCTCGCGCGCCGAACGCTCGGCGACCGCAGAGGGCACCTGGCCCGGCTTATCCGGCATACCGCCTACTCAACACCATGCCAACTCCCCCACTCATATTGGACCGCACCATGCTTGCGCGCCGATCCTGCAGTATGCCCACTTCTTACACAGTCGCCAAGCGACCGCAAGACGACGGCCCGGCGCTTTTGTTCTGGCATTGCGGCGGTCGGGCCGACGTTTTATACTTGCCGCGCAAACCAAGGGGAGGCCACCGGCCTGAGACGCTCCAGAAGCGGACCCTTTGAACCTGATCCGGATCATACCGGCGTAGGGATGGTGTCTGCAGCCTCTGCTCCCCTCCCGCGCCATTCTCTATTACTACGGGAGTGAAGCGCATGAAAGCCAGTAAAGCCATAGCCCACCGCAGACCGCGTGTCCATCCAGCCGCTGCTCGCATTCTCATACCGCTCGCGCTTTGCGCAGCAAACCACGGCGTGCTCGCACAGCAGGGGCCATCGCAGCTCGAAGAGATTCTGGTCACCGCGGAGTTGCGCGCGACCTCTCTGATGGACCAGGCTGCCAGCACCAGCGTCGTGGACGGCGCGACGATTGCCCGGCGGGCGGCCCAGCATCTCGAGGAGATTCTGTTGCTGTCGCCCAACGTCAACCTGTCGGGCGGTAGCTCGCGGGCTCGCTACTACCAGATCCGCGGCGTCGGCGAGCGCAGTCAGTTCGTCGAGCCACTCAATCCCTCGGTTGGGCTGCTCATTAACGGCATCGACTTCAGCGGCCTCGGGGGCGCCGCCACACTGTTCGATGTAGAGCAGGTGGAGATACTGCGCGGCCCACAGGGCACACTCCACGGCGCCAATGCGCTGGCCGGGCTGATCAATATACGCACCGCGGCGCCGCAGGCAGAGCACGCCGCCCGGGTACGCGGCACGCTCGGCGACTACGCCACGCGGACCGCGGGCGTGAGCGTCACGGGGCCGCTCGCGGACGATAGGTTGCTCTATCGGGCGGCCATCAACCAGCACCGCAGCGACGGCTATATCGAAAACGCCTACCTCGATCGCGACGACACCAACAACCTGGACGAGCTGTCCTCGCATGTTCATCTGCGCTGGCTGCCCGGTGATCGTCACAGCGTCGACCTGAATCTGATGCATATCGATGTGGACAACGGCTATGACGCGTTTTCGCTGGACAATACCCGCACCACGCTGTCGGACGAACCCGGACACGATCGCCAGCGCAGCAATGCGGTGGGATTCTCCTGGCAGATCGAAGGCGACAGCGTCCTGACGGAGCTCATGTTCACCGCGGCCGATACCGCCTCCGACTACGCCTACGACGAAGACTGGAGCTTTGTCGGCATTGCGCCGGGACTCGAGTACTCCTCCACCGACCGCTACCTGCGGGACCGGGAAAGCTACAGCGCGCAGCTGCGACAGTCGTCGCTGCAGCCGCTGCGCTTCGCGGGAATCGAGGCGGACTGGGTAGCGGGTCTGTACTACCTGGAGGATGACGAGTCGCTGCGCCGACAATACACGTTTCTTACGAATGACTTCACCAGCGAGTACCATACGCGGACAGTCGCGGCCTACACCCAGCTGGACTCAGCGCTGACCCCACGCCTGACCCTGAGCACCGGCCTGCGCCTGGCGCGGCGTGACATGGACTACAGCGATAGCAACGCGGTAGAGGCAAATCCGGAAAACACGCTCTGGGGCGCCAAGCTGGCACTGGAATACCGCTACGGTGACAGCGGGCTTTTTTACGTCAGCGCGTCCCGTGGCTACCGCGCCAATGGGGTGAATGCCGGGGTGCTGTCGACCGATCCACAGGCCCTCACCGAGGCCGGGGCTTCATCTCTGGCGGGCAACGCATTTTTCGACGAGGAACTGCTGTGGAATTATGAAATCGGGCACAAAGCACTGTTCCTGGAGGGCCGCCTCTCCAGCCGCCTCGCCCTGTTCTACATGGACCGCAAGGACCAGCAGACCAGGGGCTCACTGGTGCTGCCGCGCCCCGATGGCAGCACCGCGTTCATCGACTACACCGACAACGCCGCATCGGGCACCAACATCGGGCTGGAGTGGGAACTGGACTGGCAGGTGACCGAACAACTGCAGCTGTTTACCAGCCTGGGTCTCCTCGATGCCGAATTCGACAGCTACGTGACCGCAACGGGCGATGATCTCTCGGGGCGCGAGCAGGCGCACGCGCCGACCTACCAGTTCAGTGCCGGCGCGAATTACCAATTCGCCGAACGCTGGCATCTGCGCGCCGAGGTCGAGGGCCGGGACAAGTTCAATTTTTCCGATCGCCACAACGCCACCGCCCGTTCCTACACCATCGGCCACCTGCGCCTCGACTACCGGGCGCCGGCCTGGACGCTGGGCCTGTGGGTGCGCAACCTGACTGACAAGGACTATTACGTGCGCGGCTTCGGCTCCTTCGGTAACGACCCCCGCAAGGGCTATGCCGTAGAGCCCTACTACCAGTTCGCCGCGCCGCGGCGTGTCGGCATCACCGGTGAATATCGCTTCTGATGCGGGCGTATGTCGACAGCGCTGACGCCGGTGCACCAGGCAACGGTCTGTCACTGGATAGCGCCCTGGCGCTGATCAATTCTCGCGCCAGTGAATGGGGGCCGGACGCAGCCGGCGACCGCCCGGCAAAGCTCATCAGGCCGCTGCTACCCGCGGGCACCAGCAACCACAGCTTCCTGGTTCAGGCCGGGGAGGAATACCTTGTTCTGCGCATTGATGGCATTGATCCGGCGCGCAACGCGATAGACCGACAGACGGAATTCGACCTGCAGGCGGCTGCAGCCGCCGCGGGGCTGGCGCCGCGGCCGCGGTTCTGCGACGCGCGCTCTGGCGTCTTGCTGGTCGATTACCTGCCACCCGATACGGCGGCGGCGCACAGCCCCGCTGACATCGGCGAGCTGCTGCGCCGGATTCATCGCCTGGACGTTCCCGCACCGCCCCTGTGCCTCGGCGAACGGCTGCGACACTACGAAAATCTGACACGCTTGTCGGGCAACGCGGCCGAAAACGAACTTGTCGACGCCCTGTCCGGCACAATGCAGACCGCCTGCCGGTCACTTGAATGCGAGGGTGACGCCAGCGTCGTCTGCCACAACGACCTGACGCCTGAAAATCGTCTCTACTGCCGCGGCCGGCTTTTTGCGATCGATTGGGAATACGCGGCACGCGGCAGCCGCTGGTTTGACCTGGCGGTCGCCGCTGCTTGCGAATTGCAGGAAACAGGGCTGCTCGAGGCTTATCTACAGCGACTGCCGACCGCATCCGAACGAGACTGTCTTGCCGGCGCCAGGCTGATCGCGCGCTATCTCGAGCTGCTGTGGCTGCGCTGCAATACCGACGTGCCGACGCAAACGCTGCAGGCGGGATTGCGCAGCCTGCAAGCGCGGGAAGCTACCGCAGCCTGGGATCACTGGCAGAATGCCTTCTGACGATCGGGCGCCGCACTGGCACATCCTTGGCGCAGGCGCCATCGGCACGCTGTTTGCGCATCGGCTGGCCGACTCGGGCTGTAACGTTACCCTGATAAGCCGCGCGCATGACGCACCGCAAAAGGTACTGACACTGGAACGCAACACAGGGCCGCAGCGGCGCTCCTTCGACCTGTCACCGAGCGCTGCCCAGGGACCGCTGACGCAGCTGCTGGTGACCACCAAGGCGGCGGACGTGGATCCGGGAATCGCCGCTGTGCGCCACCGGCTGCAGGCCGACAGTACGGTGCTGGTTCTCGCCAACGGCATGGGGTTCACGGCAGATCTACCGCACGGATTACCGCTGTTCCGGGGCAGCACGACCGAGGGCGCTTTTCGACGCAGCGCCGGCCAGACGGTACACGCGGGCCACGGGTCGACACGCATCGGTTTGCCCGGCGCCGAGCTGTCCGCGCCCGCCTGGTTCAAGCGGAGCTGGGCCCGGCTCGACGCCTGCCACTGGGATCCCGACATCGACAGCACCCTGTGGCGCAAACTCGCAATCAACTGCGTGGTAAACCCGCTTACCGCAGTTTACCGCTGCCGCAACGGCGAACTCGCCGCCGCCCACTACCGTGCCCGCCTCGAGATGCTCTGTAGCGAGGTAACTGCGGCCTGTCGGGCGACAGGCCACGCCGATGCCGTGAGCGGACTGCTCGACGAAGTTTTGCGGGTCGTCAACGCCACCTCGGCGAACCAGTCATCAATGCTGCAGGACGTGCTCGCGGGGCGGCGCACGGAGATCGACTTTCTCAACGGTTATCTGCTCAGGGTGCCCACGGTATCGACGCTGCCGCTGCCATTGACGCGCCGCCTCGTCGATGCGGTCGAACAGGGAATTCACCTGCCTGAGCCGCACTAGTCGGCCCGCGCTAGGAGCCTGTCGGACTTAGGGCATCGTCGCGAGGCGTATGGGAATCGAGGAC
>CAYFVJ010000016.1:0-18718 GCA_964346555.1 uncultured Alteromonadaceae bacterium
AACGGCGCGCGCGCCGGGCTCACCGGCTTCGTCGCCGGCCTCGCCCGCAAGACCCATACCACCATAGCCAAGGTCAGCGACGATTACGGCCGCCGACTGACCTTCAACACCGCCATCGCCGCGGTCATGGAACTTTGCAACGACATCGGTCGGCTGGACGACGACAGCGAACAGTCGCGGGCAGTCGTCGGCGAGGCGCTGGATGCGGTGGTGCGCATGCTGTGCCCGATCGTTCCACACATCTGCCACCATCTGTGGCAGCGGCTCGGCGGTAATGGCGATGCCATGTTCGCCCCCTGGCCGGTGGTGGATGAGAGCGCCCTGGCGCGCGACAGTATCGATATGGTGGTCCAGGTCAACGGCAAGGTACGGGCGAAAATGTCCGTGCCGGCAGACATCGACCGGGATGCCGCGGAGGCCACAGCCATGGCCCAGGAAAATGTGCAGCGGTTCATGCAGGGCAAAGCGCTGCGCAAGGTGATTGTCGTGCCTGGCAAACTGGTCAACATCGTGGTGAGCTAAAGGTGTTACGCAACGGTCCAGCACGCTGCAGCCTGGTCCTGCTGCTCGCCCTCGCGGGGAGCTGTGGCTTTCAGCTGCGGGGCAGCGACGGCGGCTCGGCCCTGCCCGACACCTGGCAATCCATGCACCTGAATACGCCCAGCCCGAACAGCGAACTGAGTCGCGTTGTTCGCGCACGCTTCACCGCCGGTGGCATAAGCTGGCGGCCTGCCCGCGAGGCAGCCTACCAGGTCGACCTGGGTAACGAGCGCTTCAACCAGCGCAATCTCTCCATCAACGCCCAGGCGCGAGCCTCCGAGTTCGAGCTGATACTGCGCGCCCGCTTCGCGGTCCGCGGCAGCGACGGCCGGGTGCTGCTGAAACCGGACGACGCCATCGTCACCAAACAGATGGAGAATGACCCGCGCAATGTCGTGGGCAAAGCAGAGGAAATCCGCATTCTGCGCAATGAAATGCGTGCCGAGCTGGCACAGCAGATCATGCGCCGGATCGCTTTCTACGCCGCCAGCGAGCGCTGATGCGCATCTACCCAGAAAAACTCCCGGGCGCACTGCGCAAGAGCCTGCTGCCGGTTTATCTGGTCAGCGGCGACGAAACACTATTGGTGCACGAATGCGCTGATCTTATCCGTGCCGCCGCCCGGGACAGCGGCTGTAGCGAGCGCGTGGTCATGGAGGCGCGGCGTGATTTCGACTGGCAGGAACTGCTGCAGCATGGCAGCAACCTGTCGTTGTTTTCACGTCGGCAGTTGCTCGAGCTGCGACTTCCGGACGGCAAACCCGGCAGCGAGGGCAGCAAGGTCCTGTGCAGCTATCTGGAAAACCCCTCTCCGGACAACATCCTGCTGATCGTGGCCGGCAAGCTGGACCGTACCGCCGCCAACAGCAAGTGGTTCCGTGCTATCGACAGCGCCGGCGCCACGTTGAGCCTGTGGCCGATAACAGCCTCGGAACTGCCGCGATGGCTGCAGCAGCGGGCGTCGAACGCGGGGCTCAGCCTCACCGCCGATGCCGCCACACTGCTCGCCGAACGCACCGAGGGCAATCTGCTCGCGGCGGCGCAGGAGATCGAAAAGCTCGCCCTGCTCGGACAGCAGGTCATCGACATCGACAGCGTAACGGACAACGTGCTCAGCAGCGCGCGCTTTGGTGTGTTCAACCTGGTGGATACCGCGCTGGCGGGTGACGCACGCGGGGCGCTGCGCATGCTGCAGGGGCTGCGCGCGGAAGGTACAGAGCTGCCGGTGATCATCTGGGTGATGACACGCGAGTTGCGCCTGCTGCAATCCCTGGTGGCGGACTGCGCGCGGGACATGTCGCCGCAGCAGGCGCTGCAGCAGAAGCGGGTATGGAAATCCCGCATTGCTGCCGTCGGTGCCGCCCTGGAACGCCATGACACGCCCAGTGTGCTGCGGCTTCTCGAACTGGCGCTGCGCGTCGACGCCGCGGCCAAGGGCTATGGGCCGGGCGATGCCTGGCAGCATCTCGAGACCCTGCTGGTGGCGGTCGCGACTGCCAGCGTACTGCGCGCCACCACTTAGCCGCCCGGACCTGTCGTTTTTTCAGGCAGGTACCTATCAATCACACTTGCGCTTTCACGCAACCGGCTATACTGTATATCCATACAGTAATTGCACACGGTTATCGCGAGGAAAGCCATTATGAACAGCGTACTCGAGCAGATTATGCGCCGCCAGGATACCTGGGTCGGCCGCGCCGAACACTTTACCCCCGCCAGGGCAGCTGCCAACAGCGACGGTCACTGCCGCGAACATCTGGCAACCGGCTACGGTGACCTGGACAGCGCGCTGCGCGGCCACGGCTGGCCCCTTGGCAACACCATCGAACTTCTCAGCGATGCCTCCGGTATGGGTGCCATGGGTCTATTTCTGCCCGCAATAGCCAGCCTCAGCGCGCAGAAACAGCAGTGGGTGGTCTTTATCGCTCCACCCTACATTCCCTACGCACCGCTGCTGGCCGCCCGCGGCATCGACACCCGGCAAGTGCTGCTGGTACACCCGCGCAACCGCGAAGACCTCCTCTGGAGCACCGAGCAGGCGTTGCGCAGCAGCACCTGCAGCGCCGTCTTCAGCTGGCTGGGCAGTGCTGATTATCGCTACAGTGAACTGCGCAAGCTGCAGCTTGCCGCCACCAGCCGCAATAGTCTGTGCGCCCTGTTCCGGGCGACACAGGCGGGCCAGCAGAATGCACCCGCAGCCCTGCGCCTGCAGATGTCGGGTTACCGGCAGGTACAGCTGCTGAAGCAGCGCGGTGGCAAGCAGGATCTGACGATTGATCTGCCGGTGACAGATGATATCCCCGGCCAGCCCCAGCTCTGGGAGCTGCCGGCCATCACCACGGACGGGGTTCCGCTGGCGACACCCGCTGCGCGTTAAGCGAATGCAGGCAACCTGCACTGAAATGCCGGACTGCAAAGGGTGCAGGCACCGGCCTTTACCGCTATAACTACAATCCGCTAAAGTTCAACCCAGAAATACAGCAACTCAGAGAGTCGAATATGCAGGATCTGCCACATCATTACCAGGTGAGTGCCCACGGCACCGATGCGGGCACTATTACACTGAGCGCCTCCAGTGTACCCGACATCAGCAGTGCTCCTCCGGCCGAATTCGGCGGCCCCGGCGATCAGTGGTCGCCGGAATCGCTGCTGGTTGCCGCGGTCGCCGACTGCTTTATGATGACGTTTCGCGCGATCGCCCGCGCCTCAAAGCTGGACTGGGTACAACTGGACTGCAGCGCCGAGGGAACGCTGGACAGAGTGGAACGCGTAACGCGCTTTACTGTCATGCACATTACCGCCACATTGGTGGTACCGGCGGACACAGACCCGGAGAAAGCGGAAAAGCTGTTGCACAAGGCGGAGGAAAACTGCCTGATCACCAACTCCCTGGACGTCGACACGCAGCTGGCAGCCCACGTCAAATACAGCGACTGAAGTCCACGTATGGACGCCTGGCTGACCGACTACGGCGTGAGTATCGGTGTCGGCGGATTAATACTGTTCATGGTCTTCATCGTCTGGGATCTCGCCCGCCGCAGTAATGCCGGCAAATTCGGCACCCTGATACTGTTTATCGCCCTGGCAATGGGTATCCTGGGCTTCATCATCAAGGGCGCTATCGCCTACCTGATGGAAAGCGGCGGCATTTAACCCGCCGCGGCCTTATCTATCATAGCGTCGATCTTCTTCTCGAGAATCGACAGCGGCACCGGACCATCCTTGAGCACTTCGTCGTGGAAGTCACGGATATCGAAATCCTCGCCCAGCGCGGCACGGGCCTCTGAACGCAATTCCATGATTTTCAGTTTGCCGATCAGGTAAGCTGTTGCCTGGCCCGGCATGGCGATGTAACGCTCAATCGCCTTGGTGGCATCACCGAGTGAGTTCGGGGTGTTTTCGACCAGGTAGTCGATTCCCTCCTCGCGGGTCCAGCGTCTGCTGTGTATACCGGTATCAACCACCAGCCGGCAGGCGCGCCACAGCTCCATGGCCAGGCGGCCGAAATCCGAGTAAGGGCTGTCGTAGAAACCCATGTCTTTGGCCAGTTCTTCGCTGTAAAGCCCCCAGCCTTCGGTATACGCCGTAAACCTCGCGTACTTCTGAAATTCGGGAATAGCATCCGACGCCACGGTGATCGCGCGCTGCATATGGTGACCGGGAACCCCTTCGTGAAATGCCAGTGCCTCCAGCTGATAGGTCGGCATGTCCGCCATATCGTACAGGTTGGCGTAATAGATCCCGGGTC
Organism: uncultured Alteromonadaceae bacterium; assembly: GCA_964346555.1. Lineage (GTDB taxonomy): Bacteria > Pseudomonadota > Gammaproteobacteria > Pseudomonadales > Halieaceae > Chromatocurvus. Next base: position 4,289 of record CAYFVJ010000016.1, read on the forward strand.
GCGAACCATCCTGCGGTGGCGACTGGTAAAAGGCCTTGCCGGCAGAACGTTCACGAAACGGCTCCACACGTTTGACGATCAGATCGGCCCCGGGCAGCAGACCGAAATACTCGGGCAAGCGCTCGCGCATGGCATCAATCGCTGCTCGCACCTCTTCCAGGTAGGCCTGACGCCCAGTATCCGTGTTCGGGTAGTAGAACTGCTCATCCTCGCGCATGAACTCGAAGAATTCACGCAGGTCGCCCTCGAACTCCACTTCGCGCATGATCGCGCGCATCTCGTCGTGAATGCGTGCCACTTCATTCAGGCCGATGCTGTGGATTTCGTCGGCTGTCAGGTCCGTGGTTGTATACCAGCGCAGTTGCTGAGCATAGAACGCCTCCCCTTCGGGGAATTTCCATACACCGTCGGCGTCAGCGGCCTCCTGCGCCTGCTGGGCGATCGCCGCAATCAGACGCTGGTAAGCCGGTTTGACGACCTCTACAAGCACGGATTCCGCCTCATTGAGCAGAGCCTGGCGCATCGGGTCATCGACATTCAGTGCAGCTACCTTGGTCTGAAAGTCTCCCCACAACGCGGAATCCGTGCCGCTGTCATCATAGGGTGCACCGGTGATGACATTCTGCGCCGCTTCCAGCATCTGCGGGTACTGCCAATCGGCGAGCAGCAGACCCTTCTCCGTGCGGATGGCCATCTGCGCAATGACCTGGTCGAAGTACCTCGCCACATTGCGCAGACGCCCGATATAGTCCTCGGCATCCTCGCGGCTGGCCACGCTGTGGATATTGATCAAGGTGCTCGGTACCGCCGTATGCGGACCGCGAAACTGGTGAATAATAAAATGATGGTGGCGGAAATCATCGCTGGCCAGCTGGCGCTCAAGATTCAGTTTGTACAGATCGTAGGAAAGCTGCTCGCTGTCGCTCAGACTGGCGCGATCAAACTGCCGCAGCTGGCGCAGACGCGACTGATTGATCTCGCGGCTTTCCTGCTGGAACGCCTCGGATACCGGGTTCCACTTGTCGTTGTTGGTCTTGATACCGCGGTAGGTCGCCGTCAAAGGATAGCGCTGCATGTCTTCGGCGTAGGCGTCCTCGAGGAACTCGCCGAAACTCGCAGGCGCCTCCTGGTCGTCGGCCGGGTAGTCTCCCGCGTTGCTTGCGGCGTCCGCTGCAGAGGCCCCCAGGCTCGTGCTGTCCTCCTTGTCGGCGCAGGCGCTGATAGCAATAGCGAATGCCAGTGACAGCGACAGCAAACAATGACGTGATTGCAAAACGGACCCCCGTGAACATAAATACCGTTGCGAATGATGGCCGAGTGATAGCTAAAATGCCATTCCGACGGGGTAGACAAGACCGCGAATAATCATCAATACTGTATATTTGTACAGTATTGATAGACGATGCTCTGGTTGTGCCTGCGCTTCAATCGGCTCCCGCTGCAGTGCCTGAGCCGGGATGATGATGTTCCCCGTGCCGTCATGGCGCAGCAGCGGCTGCTGTGCGTGAATGACAGCGCGGCTGCCTGCGGGCTGCAGCCGGGCATGGGCCTCGCTACGGCGAGAACACTGTGCGCAGACCAGAGCCTGCGGCTCCTCGACCGCGACGCCGATGCGGAAGCTCGCTGCCTGCAGGAGCTCTGCTGCTGGGCTTACGGTATCACCCCCGACCTGCATCCCTGGCGCGAAGACTGCCTGTTGCTGGAGGTGGCAGGCTGCCTGCGTCTGTTCGGCGGACTGCACAGCCTGCTGCATCGGGTCGATCGCGATCTCGCCCGGCGTCGCTACCACGTCGAGACCGCCGTGGCGGCAACCCCGAAAGCAGCCTGGCTGCTCACGTTTGCCCCGACCACCACTGCGCTCGATCCGGGCAGGCCCCTGGAGGCACGCCTCGCACCGCTTCCCCTCTCCCTGCTCACACCGCTGGTATCGGGTATCGAGACCCTTGAGCGCGCGGGACTGCGCACACTCGGCGACCTGATGACCCTGCCGGCGTCCGCTCTGGATAAGCGCTGTGGCCATGCCCTGGTGACGCTGCTGGGGCAGATCAGCGGTCGCATCCACGATCGCGAGGCTGACTTCCGGCCGCCGTTACAGTTCAGTGACAGCTACCTGTTCGGCTACGAGGTCGGCAATCTGCAGGAAATGCAGCCGGCGATTACCGGGCTACTGCAGTCCCTGCAGCAGTTTCTGCACAACACCCAGCGGCAGACACGCGAAATCCACTGGCATTTCATCAGTGCTGACAGCCGCAGACAGTCGTTGACTGTACGCGCCAGCGAGGGGATGACCGATGCCCGACACTGGCACACACTGACATCGGCGCGCATGGAACGCCACACACTGATGGAAGGCGTAGAAACCGTCGTTCTGGAAAGCCCACAGCTGGAGGATGCAGTTCAGGCCAGCGGCGATCTGTTTGGCCAGGCGAGTGACGAGCCGCTGGAGAGTCTGCCGGACCGTCTGCGCAACCGCCTGGGGCTGCCCGCGGTACAGCATGTGGCGCCGCGCAGCGAGCACCTACCGGAATTCGCCGTGCACTGCACGGCCGGCCCACCCGAGGCGGCGGCGAACAACACTGCCTGCACATCCATGCGGCCATTCTGGCTGTTGCCGGAGCCGCAACCGGTACGCCAGCAGGATGTTCACACGCTGTACTGGCGCGGCGCATTGACGCTGGTCAGCGGCCCGGAGCGCATTGAGGATGGCTGGTGGCATATTCCCGCCAGTCGCGACTATTTTGTGGCAAGAAATACCGCCGGTGAGTCAATCTGGGTATTTTTTGACCGAATTGAGCGACAGTGGTTTGTTCAGGGCATATTCGACTGAATAAGAAACTTTTAACCTTATGTTTTTATTGATAAAAATACGCGATAAGGGGAGCGGAGGGGAAAATTTGTTTTATGAATTTATTATGACAATTGCGTTACAGGATGGATTTTCAGCAAGCTACTGACATAGTATTCCCGATCGCTAACATCTTTTTGTTACAGGATTATGACAATCAGGTGAATATCGGGCCTGCGAAGATGCGCACTATCCGTCGGCGTGGGATTTACATGAAAGCCCCCATCGCAGGGGCATATGTCGCCGGGAGGCGAAGGAGAAAAACCATGAAAACACTGCTCAGCATGTCATCGGCAATCGCGCTGGTCCTGGCTGTACAGGCTCAGGCCGAAATCACGCAGGACTGCATTCTTGAAGGTACGGTAAACCAGAAGCGCGGAAGTTCAGCGAACGAACAGGTACACATCTCGTTTCGCTCAGCCAAACGCGGCGAGGAAGCGCCCTGTCGCATGACGCGCAGCGATCGCAACCGCCGTATACAATTCAAGGCACCGGACGAGAACGACATTGCCGACGCGCCACACGGCTCCAAAGTGCGCTACCGCTTCACCGAAGAGGCCGACGGTAAACGTCAGTGGCGCCTGATTGAGCGCGGCGACGATAGGCGCCTGTAACTCTGCGCTGTATGCGCCGCTAGGGCGCGCCTCCGCGGGCCAGCTGTCAGGGAGCCTCTGCGCTGCGCGACTGATCCACCCATATCAACTCGTCTGTTGCAAAGCCCAGCGACTCGGCCTGGCTTACAAAATCCGCCTTGACTGACTCGCTTACAGTCGGCGAGCGCGCCAACAGCCACAAATAGGATTTGTTGAAGCCAGAGACAAATGCAGTGCTGTACTCGCGCTTGTCGAGATCAAACACCACATACGATCCGTAGAACGGACCGAAGAATGACACCTTGAGGTGGGCGACACTGTCGTTCTCGACAAAATACGCTTTGCCGACAGCCTCCTGCCATTCACCATCGTCTGTATTGAACCCGCGGTTGACAACCTTGATGCCACCGTCATCACGCAAGCTGTAGTTGGCATTGACCGACTCCAGGCCGCGTTCGAAGCCGTGATCCAGGCGCGCGATCTCGTACCAGCGCCCAAGATAGCGTGAGGGCTCGAAATCCCGGACCGGTTCAACTCCATCGGGCATGCCGAGACAACCACCCAGCGCGATCAACATCGCCAGCCCAAACACCCGTGCTTTCTGCCGCATTCGTTTCTCCCATTCCGCGGGTAACCGCCACCTACAGGCGGACACTTCACTCAATACGCGTGACACCAACCACCTGTCGATGACAATCCACCGGCGCGCCAAACTGATTGTAAAGCGCCACGTCCGCCGCATCGCGACCATATCCGGTGACGACATAGCCACCACGCAGGTGCTCCTGTGTGGCGTCGAAGGTATACCAGCGCCCACCGACAAAGGCCTCAAACCAGGCGTGCATATCCATCGGCTGCAGGTCGTGCAGGTAGCCCACAACAATTCGCGACGGGATACTCAAACTACGGCAAAGTGCGATACCCAGATGTGTCAGGTCGCGACAGACGCCGGATTGGCGCAGGTTGACCTCTACGGCGGATTCAGGGAATTCGCTGGTGCCCGGCAGGTAGCGAATGCGCTCGCGCAGCCAGGCCTCGATCGCCGCGACCTGATCGTAGCCGGGCTGCCGTCCCGCCGTGATCTCGCTCGCCATGCTGTAAAAACGGTCGGACTCACAATACCGACTGGGAAGCAGATAGGGGAGCGCTGTGTCCGGCAGGTTCTGCACTTCGACAAACGGTGCCCCCTGCCCGCGATCCTCGCTGTCGGCGGTCATGACTTCGGCCGCCGCATGCACCGCAAACTGGCCCGACGGCGCAACCAGACGCAGGCACAGATTGCCAAACGTATCGATAAATTCCGCAGCCCGCACGGTCGGTGTCAGGCGGCATTCTTCCCGCGCCACCCATTGGCCCGATCCGCGATAGGGCCGCAGCATGAGCACGAAAGGCGTCGGCTCGGCGATGGTGAATTCGAGTTCGCAGCGCGTCTGCAGCCACATGATCAGGCCTTCGCCGCCGTGACAGCCAGTACCCCCGCGACAGGCACGTTGCATGAAACGTGTATCCGCATGCTGTTCTCCGTCGGGTGGGTACGCAGTCGGCCAGCACAATACAGTGCCTGGCGTCTCATATCAGACGCAAAAGCATGGCACAAAATTGGACCCGTCGCGACTCTCTCTCGTCGCGTCAGTGCCATGACACAAAGGGCGTTGAGAGTTGTATTCCAGCGCCGCGCGCGCCATTCTGCGCTCAGCCGACACTGCGGGACTCTGCATGCCATACAGCGTGATTCTCAACCTGACCGTGTTCGCCGGGCTCATGCTCGCCCTGGCGCGCCTACACGGACCGCGCGTCACCCTGTCCCGGCGTATTCTTGCCGGCCTGGTCGCCGGCATGCTTTACGGGCTGGCCCTGCAGCTGCTGTACGCGGGGCAGCCGGATGTGGTGGATGAGACCCTGGTGTGGACCGGCGTCATCGGCAGCGGCTACATCAACCTCCTGCGCATGGTCATTACCCCGCTGGTACTGGTCATGATGATCGCGGCTGTGGTGCGTATGCAGGACGTGGCCGCCCTGGGACGCATCGGCGGCATGGTGATCGGCATTCTGATCGGCACCACCACGATTGCGGCGCTGATCGGCATCTTCGTCACTCGCCTGTTCGGGCTGTCCGCCGACAACCTGACCCAGGGCGCCCGCGAGCTGGAAAGCGCCCGCGACCTCAGCGAGAAATACGCCGAATTCGGCGATCTGAGTCTTGCCGACATGTTGGTACGCTTCATACCCTCCAACATATTCCTCGACCTGACCGAGGCGCGACCAACATCGATTATCGGTGTGGTGATATTCGGTATCCTGTTCGGCATAGCGGCTCTCGGTGTCTCGCGCGAAAACCCGGGAAAGGGTCGTGCCATTCGCGAGTTCGTCGACACGGCGCAGGCAATCGTCATGAAGCTGGTGCAGATGATCATGGCGCTCACGCCCTATGGCATCCTCGCGCTCATTACCCGGGTGGTGGCGGGCTCTGACGCTTCGGACATTCTCAACCTGCTCGGCTTCATCGCCGCTTCCTACCTTGCCATCGGGATCATGTTCAGTGTGCACGCGACCCTTCTGGGACTGAGCGGAATCAACGTATATCACTACATAAAGCAGGTGTGGCCGGTGCTGACGTTCGCGTTTACGTCGCGCAGCTCTGCCGCCAGCATACCGCTCAACGTGGAGACCCAGATCGATTCGCTACGGGTGCCCGCCCCGATTGCCAATCTAGCGGCGAGCTTTGGTGCCACCATCGGCCAGAACGGCTGCGCTGGTATATACCCGGCTATGCTGGCAACCATGGTAGCGCCGAGCATGGGCATCAACCCGTTGGAGCCGTCGTTCATTGCCGGCCTGGTCGGGATTATAGCGATCAGCTCCTTCGGTGTTGCCGGCGTCGGTGGCGGCGCTACGTTTGCAGCGTTCATCGTGCTGCCCGCGATGGGCTTTCCGGTTACCGTGGCGGCCCTGTTGATCTCGATAGAGCCATTGATCGACATGGCGCGCACCGCTCTCAATGTGAACGGTTCCATGACGGCCGGTGTGCTCACGGGACGCTATCTGGGCGCTCGCGCAGTCGCCCCCGCGATCGCCCGCGCAGATCGCTGACGCAGGAAACCTGGCGCGGTCCAAGTCTGGCGGGGTACCGCTATCAGCCTGAAGCATCCTCTTTTGATGGGCTCAAACCTATTGGTAGGAAAGTTCCGTCGCCTTGCCGTGAAAGACCCTGTAAACGTACACAGTGTAGACAAGTATCAGCGGCAGCGTCATTACCACGCCCACCAGCGTGAACTGCAGGGAGGCCACGGAGGCCGCCGCTTCCCAGATCGTCAGCTGACCGATCACGATATCCGGGTAGATACTGTAAGCGAGCCCCAGGCTTGCCAGCAGACAGATTGCAATGGTCGCCGCGAACAGCAGCCATGCCTTGCCGCCGTGCAGCACCGCGTCGTGCTGCAGCACATACAGTATTGTGGCAAACGCCATGAGCGTTAGCAGCGGCACCGGCGCGAGCCACAGCGCATTTGGCCAGCTGAACCAGCGCCCCGCGATATCGGCGCTGACCAAGGGCGTCGCTATCGACACCAGCAGCAGAGCCACACCCATCGGCCAGACTGACCAGCGCGCCCAACGCACGGCCTTATCGAGTAACTCGCCCTCGGTTTTCATGATCAGCCAACCGCTGCCGAGCACCACGTAGAGCGCGGGCAGCGTCAATGCGATCAGCGCCGCGAACAGGACCTCGACCGCGCCGGACTGCAGCCCTGTAACATAGGAGCCGAGCATCCAACCCTGTGACACAGCGGCAACCAGCGAACCGGCAAAGAATGCGCGGTTCCACAACACTTTGCGATGATCACCCGCCTTTACCCGCAAATCGAACGCCACGCCGCGCAGGATCAAGCCCATCAGCATCAGCGTTACCGGCAGATACAGGTGAGTCAGCACTATCCCGTGCGCGGTTGGAAACGCGATCAGCAACACGCCGACACCAAGCACGATCCATGTTTCATTGGCGTCCCAGAACGGACCGATAGAGGACACCATCACGTCCTTCTCGGCCTCGCTTGCGAGAGGCATCAATATGCCGACGCCGAGATCGTAGCCGTCAAGAACAACGTAGATCAGCAGCGCCAGCCCCATAACCGCCATGTAGATGACCGGCAACCAGTACTCCATGATCAGGCTCCCTGCGGCATGCGGGTGTCGCCACGCATGGGATCAAGCGCAAGCGAGACAGCAGGCTTCAGGGAGAGCTGTCGCAGCGCGGCGATATAGGACACCAGCAGGAACGCGTAGAGCAGTACGTAGCCGAACAGCGTTCCGGCCACCGTGGCGCTGCTATGGTCTGCTACCACATCGCTGACGCGCAAGAGACCCTCGACAATCCATGGCTGGCGGCCGATCTCGGTTACGTACCAGCCGGCGAGCACCGCGATCCAGCCGGAAAACGTCATGGCCGAGAGCGCCAGCAGCAGCGGCCGCCCGGGCCGCCGCTCTCCACGCAGCTGCCAGGCCGCCCACCAGCCCACGAGGAGCATCAGCGTACCGACAGCGATCATGACGCGGAACGACCAGAACACGGCAGGGACGGGCGGGTGACCTCCCTCGAAGTCATTCAGGCCGACCACCTCCCCGTCAATATCGTGAGTCAGGATCAGGCTCGCCGCGTAGGGAATCTCGAGCGCCAGGCGATTGCTGCGTGTGTCCTCATCGGGCAACGCGAAAAGCGTGAACGGCACGCCGCGCTGGGTCTCCCAGACAGCTTCCATAGCGGCGACTTTTGCCGGCTGATGCTCGAGGGTGTTCAGACCGTGCAGGTCGCCGGCGACAATCTGCAGCGGCGCGGCGACAGCGGCGACCAGTACGCCGGTCTTCATGACTTTGCGCGTGCCGGGCCCATCAACACCGCGCCGCATGCGCCAGGCGCTGACGCCAGCCACGAGAAAGGCGCTGGTCAGCATGGAGGCAATAAGCATGTGAAAAAATCGGTACGGGAAGGACGGGTTGAAGATGACTGCCCACCAGCTTTCTACCATGATCACGCCGTTTTCCACGGAGTAGCCTGCAGGAGTCTGCATCCAGGAGTTCAGGCTGAGGATCCAGAAAGCGGATAGCGTCGTGCCGAATGCTACCAGGAACGTGCTGACGAGGTGCATGCGGTTGGACACGCGATCCTTGCCGAACAGCATGATGCCGAGAAAGGACGCCTCGAGGAAGAAGGCGCTGAGGACTTCATAGCCCAGCAGCGGCCCGGCGACGTTGCCCGCCCGGTTCATGAAGCCGGGCCAGTTGGTGCCGAACTGAAAACTCATGGTAATGCCGGACACAACCCCCATAGCAAAGGTGAGCGCAAATACCTTGACCCAGAAAAAATAGGCATGCTCCCAGTCGACATCGCCGGTGCGCGTGAAGCGCCAGCGGAAGAACAGCAATAACCAGGCCAGGCCGATCGTTATGGCCGGGAACAGAATATGGAAGCTGATGTTGGTAGCGAACTGGATACGCGCCAGAACGGTCGGGTCACTTAACATGTCTCTCCACTCCAGACCTGCGGTGCAGGATGGCAAGGGTCGCGCGCCTGAGTCGCAGCGCTAGCCGACAGCCCGCCGGCAATTTCATTTTATATACGCAAATACTGCGCCAAGGGTTTACGGCGCCACGTCTGCCCCCAATCACAGGCGATGGTTTATACTCTCGCCTTTTTCAGGAAGATAGCCGCATGGACGACAGCAAGAATCGCGAAGCGGCACGTCAGGCCGCGCTCGATTACCACTCCCACCCGAAGCCGGGCAAGCTGGAGATCCGCGCCACCAAGCCACTGGCGAACGGGCAGGATCTGGCGCGAGCCTACTCGCCGGGCGTTGCCGAAGCCTGCATTGAAATCCAGAAGGATCCCCAGCGCGCCGCGGATTATACTGCCCGCGGCAATCTCGTTGCGGTAGTCAGCAACGGCAGTGCGGTACTCGGTCTGGGCAACATAGGCCCACTCGCGGCCAAGCCGGTAATGGAGGGCAAGGCCGTCCTGTTCAAGAAGTTTGCCAATATCGACTGCTTTGATATCGAGTTGAACGAATCGGACCCGGAGAAACTGGCCGAGATCATCTGTGCGCTCGAGCCCTCGTTCGGCGCCATCAATCTCGAAGACATCAAGGCGCCGGACTGCTTTATTGTCGAAAAGCTATGCCGCGAGCGCATGAACATCCCGGTTTTTCACGACGACCAGCACGGCACGGCCATCGTGGTCGGCGCGGCTGCCACCAACGCGCTGAGGCTGGCAGGCAAGCGCTTCGAGGATATCAAGGTAGTCTCCGCGGGAGGCGGCGCAGCCGGGATTGCCTGCCTGAACATGCTGCTCAAGCTGGGCGTCAAACGGGAGAACATCTGGCTCTCCGATATCCACGGCCTGGTATATGCGGGCCGGGAAATCGACATGAACCCGCAGAAAGCCGCTTTTGCCCAGGCCACCGACTGGCGCACGCTGGACGAGGCAATGGCGGGTGCGGATCTTTTCCTCGGCCTGTCGGGGCCCGGCGCGCTGAATACTGCCATGGTGGAAAAGATGACCGCGCGCCCGATCATCTTCTGCCTTGCAAATCCAGTACCGGAGATCATGCCCGATGCAGTGCGCAGTGTGGCGCCGGACGCCATCATCGCCACCGGCCGGTCGGACTACCCGAACCAGGTCAACAACGTCCTGTGCTTCCCGTTCATCTTCCGCGGTGCGCTCGACGTGGGCGCCACCGAAATCAACGACGCAATGCAGATCGGCTGTATTGAAGGGATTGCTGCGCTGGCCCGCGCAACCACCAGCGCAGAAGCCGCGGCAGCCTACCAGGGTGAGCAACTGGTTTTTGGCTCCGAGTACCTGATTCCCAAACCCTTTGATCCGCGCCTGATGGGCGTGGTTGCTACGGCGGTCGCCCGGGCCGCCATCGAGTCGGGCGTGGCGACACGACCGGTCGACGACTTTGCAGTCTACAAGGAGCGGCTGGATAGCTCCGTATTCCGCTCGGCGCTGCTGATGCGCCCGGTTTTTGCCACCGCGGCCCAGTCCCAGCGTCGCATCGTGTTCGCCGAGGGCGAGGACGAGCGTGTGTTGCGCACAGCGCAGGCCATCGTCGAGGAAATGACCGACCGCCCTATTCTCGTAGGCAGGCCGGATGTCATCGCAAGCCAGAGCGAACGCGCGGGTCTCACCATCCGACCCGGTGAGCACTACGACATTGTCAACCCGGCAGACGACGCCCGCTACCGCGACTACTGGGAGTCCTACCTGAAGCTCATGGCCCGCCGCGGCGTCACCCCGGACCTGGCGCGGGTCATCATGCGCACCAATACCACAGCCATCGCTGCCATCATGGTGCATCGCGGCGATGCCGATAGCCTGATCTGCGGCACTTTCGGGCAATATCTCTGGCACCTCAACTATGTCAGCCAGGTACTGGCCCGCGACGGTCGCAAGCCATTGGGGGCGCTGTCACTGATGATCATGGAAGACGAGCCCCTGTTCGTGGCCGACACCCACGTGCACCCGGAACCGACGCCGGAGCAGATCATGGAGAGCGTGATGGGGGCCGCACAGCACGTACGCCGCTTTGGCCTGACACCGAACATCGCCCTGTGCTCGCACTCTCAGTTCGGCAATCTGGATATCGATACCGGGAGGCGCATGCGCGCCGCGCTGGACCTGCTGGCACTGCGCGAGCCCGATTTCGCCTACGAGGGCGAGATGCATACCGACAGCGCGCTGGACCCGGAACTGCGCCGGCGGATCTTCCCGGATTCGCGCCTGGAGGGACCGGCTAACGTGCTCGTCTTCGCCAACACCGACGCGGCGTCGGGGGTACGCAATATCCTCAAGATGCGCGCCGGGGCGCTCGAGATCGGCCCCATCCTCATGGGCATGAACAACCGCGCGCATATCGTGACGCCCTCGATCACTGCGCGAGGCCTGTTGAATATCGCCGCCCTGGCGGGGACAGACGCCGCGCACTACGGCGGCTGACGCCGGGTTTCAGATCTGGCGGTAGCTCGCTTCCTCTTTTTATCAGGGCAATTCCTGGTTGATTAAATTATTTTTTGCATATATTTTAACTTTAAAACATAGTTGGCGGCTTGAAAAAAGCGGTGCGGACAGGCGCCAGGAGGTTGACTGTATGGCAAATGACAGCTGTCTACCCGGAGACAACAGGCTCAAGCTGGGCATTTTTTCCGCCAACTGCTCCGGCGGCATGGCCGTAACCCGCATCGATGAGCGCTGGGAGAACACCTGGGACAACAACATACGTCTGGCCAGGCTCTGCGATGATGCAGGCCTGGAGTTCCTGCTCCCTATCGCACGCTGGATCGGTTACGGCGGAGATACCGATTTTCACGGCGGCGTCCTCGAGACAATCACCTGGGCCACCGGCCTGACCGCACTGACCCGCCGCATCCAGATATTTTCAACCGTACATACGGCGTTCAACCATCCCATTGTCGTTGCCAAACAGATCGCCACTATGGACCGCCTCGGCAACGGCCGGGCCGGCCTTAACGTCGTCGCCGGGTGGAACAAACCCGAGTACGACGCTTTTGGTGTCGACCTGCCGCAGGGGCATACGGAACGCTATGCGCGGGCGCAGGAATGGTACGACTATGTCGCCAAACTCTGGAAGGAAGAGCGCGCGTTTGACTGGGATGGCGAGTATTTCCAGGGCCGTGGCGTGTACAGCAATCCACGTCCCATCCAGCCCAGAGTTCCGATTCTCAACGCCGCCGCATCCACTGAAGGCCGCCGCTTCGCCATGCGTAACGCGGACTTCCTGTTCACGCCGGTGTTTGATTTCGACCAGGCCCGGGCCACTGTCACCGACGTGTCCACCGCGGCAGCTGAGCAGGGTCGCGAGGTGGGCGTGCTGACTTTCTGTGCCGTCGTCTGCCGTCCAACGCAGAAAGAGGCAGAGGACTACCTCGACTACTACGCCAATGAGTACGCCGACTGGGATGCGGTAGACAACCTGATGCGTCTGCAGGGCATGCACGCACAGTCATTTACACCCGACGCTCTGGCCAACTTCCGCGATCGCTTTGCGGCGGGCCACGGCGCATTTCCGCTGGTCGGCACGCCGGATCATATCGCCGATGAACTTGAAAAGCTCAGCAATACCGGCATCGCAGGCACCACGCTATCCTTTGTCGACTATGCCGAGGAATTCCCCTATTTCCGCGACGAGGTATTGCCGCGGCTTGAGCGCAAGGGACTGCGACAACCATTCAAAACGACAACAGCATGATCAGAGGGGGTACGTTCATGAAAACATTCGGAAGTCTGGGGTACATTAAAAAACCGCTGGTGATGGCAATCGCCGTGACGCTCGCACAACAGGTCGCGGCGCAGAGCGCGCTGGAAGAGGTCATCATCACCGCCCAGAAGCGAGAGCAGAACCTGCAGGACGTGCCGGTCGCAGTGACCGCGTTCACGGGCAAGCAGATGGCCGCGCTCGGCGTACAGCAGAGTTACGACATTGCCGCTTTCAGCCCCGGCGTGCACATCAGCGGCAACCTGGCGGGACAGAATACCCAGTTCTCGATTCGCGGGGTGACCCAGAACGATTTCAACGACATTATCGAGGCGCCGAATGCTGTCTATCTGGATGAGGGCTACATCGCCATCGCCCAGGCCCAGACCTTTGCACTGTTCGACATCGATCGGGTAGAGATCCTCAAGGGCCCGCAGGGCACCCTGTTCGGGCGCAACGCCACCGGAGGATTGGTGCACTACATTTCCAACAAACCGGATTTCGACGGCATATCCGGCTATGTCGACGTGACTACCGGCGAATTTGACGGCCCCATCGACGGCAATCGCCATATGGCCGAGGCCGCAGTCAGCGGTCCCCTCAGTGATCGGGTCGCTGGGCGCCTTGCACTGCGCTGTAACGATCAGGATTCGTATATTGAAAACCGCTATCCGGAGGCGGCTTTCCTGTCCCCACCCGGCCCGGGTACAGGCGCTGATCTCGGTGCCGAGGAAACTATCGCCGCGCGGCTGTCCCTTGCTTTCCCGGTGAGCGACACGCTCCAGGTTGACTTGTCTGCAAACCACGCGGAGTCGGACGTCACCACAGGACCTTATGAGTCCAAACCGACCATCGGTGTGGTAGAGAACGGCGAGCTGGTGAACGTGGTCGATATGCCCGCCGATGAGACGCGCCTGACCATCGCCGGCAATGAAGACGGCGGTGCCGACGCCATTGACGGTGATCAATTCCTACCCGGCGCCGGTATCGGCCTGGCCCAGCGGCTCGTCCCCGGCGGCGACTTTTTCGGTTATCGCCCGAGCGGCGAGGACTTCAGTTTTTCCGGCGATTTTGCTTTCAAGGACCACGGCTTCACCGAAAGCAGCGGTCTCAATGCCAAGGTCACCTGGGACGTTTCAGACACAACAACGTTTACTTCTGTGACGGACTGGAAGCGCTATGAGAAGCTGCTTTTCATCGATGTCGATGCCGCACCCGCCAACCAGCTCGCCAACTACGCAGGCGTGGATGCCGACAGTTTTACCCAGGAGTTCCGCCTGAACGGAGAAACCACTAACAGCAGCTGGGTCGCCGGGCTCTATTATCTATTTATAGACAACCAGTCGGACAATGGCCTCAAAGCACCCGAGAACAGCATTGCCGGCAGTCCGCCCTTCGCACCGGTTGATATCGGCGTGGTCGCGGAACTGGAAACCAACTCCTACAGTGTTTTCGGTCAGTACGAGTACCGCTTTACACCGACACTATCCGGCACACTGGGGCTTCGCCTGATGCAGGAGGAAAAGGATTTCGACTTAGGCATCGGTATATTTCCCTCGTTTGACAGTTTCACTATCAATCGGGGTGATTTCATACCCAATGCCTTCGGCGCCGGGTCTCCGTTTCTGTTTGAGGATGACACGTCGGATACTTTCTGGACAGGCAAGGCCCAGCTTGACTGGCGCCCCACGGATGACCTGCTGCTCTATGCGGGTATCAATCGCGG
>CAYFVJ010000016.1:18818-25648 GCA_964346555.1 uncultured Alteromonadaceae bacterium
GCACCGGAATTTCAGGGTACCGCCCTGGCGCGCTACGCCTGGCCGGCATTCGGCGGCACACTGGCAATCCAGGGCGATGTCACTTACTCCGACGAGTTTTTCTACAATCTGCGCAATTTCGATGCCGACAAATTTGACAGCTACACCCTGGTCAATGCGCAGGTCAGCTGGGAAAGCCCGAGCACTGCATGGCTGGCGACCCTCGCCGTGCGCAATCTCACCGACGAACGTGCCGGCGTGCAGGGCTTTGATCTCGCAACGCTGTGCGGCTGCAACGAGGTGGCCTATCGCACCCCGCGCTTCTATAACGTCGGGCTGCGATATGAGTTCTAGCTTGCGGGTAACTGACTGTGCGTGAATCCCGACGTCGCTTCCTGAAGACCGGGGGCCTCGCGCTGGGTGGCGCCGCGGCGTCACATCCAGTGTTGTCCCCCGTCGCCGCGCGAGCGAGCGACATGCCGCTGCGGTGGTTGACACCGCTCGAGGCCGACACACTCGAATGCATCGGCGACGCGCTGGCCCCGGGGGCCGCGGAGGCGGGCATCTGCCATTTCATTGACAGTCAGCTCATCGCAGAGCCGGCCGATAACCAGCTGATGCTGCAGTACCTGGGCGTCGGCCACGCCGATCACCCGGGCTTCTACCGCACGGCGCTCGCGGCAATCCATGCGCTCAGCATGCGGCATTTCGACGCCGGCTGCGGTGAGTTGGACGGCAAACAGCGTCAGGCCTTGCTGGCGATGCTCGCAGCGGACGACACGCCGGGATGGCAAGGCGCGCCCGCCTCCTTCGTATTCTTCGTGCTGCGCTCCGACGCCATCGACGTTGTCTACGGCACCGAGGCAGGGAGTGAACGCCTGGATCTGCCCTACATGGCACACATCACACCGGAGAGCCCCTGGTGACCGAGGATTTTGACGTCATTGTCGTAGGGGCCGGCGCCGCGGGCAGTGTAATAGCGGCGACCGCCGCCGAGGCCGGCAAGCGGGTGCTGATTCTCGAAGCAGGCCCCGCGCGGGGACTGTCGGACCTGGCCAGCTCACAGATCCATGCGCGCAAACTCAAGTGGGCGGGCGCGCCGGTCGTTGAGGACGGCAGCCTCCCCGTCGGCCATGGCTTCAATGCCGGCTGGGGGACCGGGGGCGGCGCTGCCCATCACTATGCCGTCTGGCCGCGACTGCACGAGAACGACTTCACCGTTCGCAGCGATCACGATCTCGGGCTTAACTGGCCGATCGACTACGCGGCGCTGCGTCCCTACTACGACCGCATCCAGGCGAGCGTCGGCATCAGCGGCGACGCCGAGCAGGAAATCTGGCGGCCACCGGGCGAACCCTATCCCCTGGAGCCGCTGCCGGTTTTTGCACAGGGTGCCGTCATCCGTCGTGGCTTTGACGCCATGGACATGCAGGTAGCGCCAATCCCCCTGGCAATAAACTCACGCCGCGTGGGTGAGCGCGCAGCCTGCCTGTACGACGGCTGGTGTGATGCCGGCTGCCCGATCGGCGCGCTCGCGAATCCCCTTGTAACATTCCTGCCGCGGGCGATCGGTGCGGGCGCGGAAATACGCCACAATGCCGACGTTGAGCAGGTATTGCCCAATACCCGCGGCGACCGTGTCGCCGCCGTCGTCTACCGGGACTCCGCAGGGCGGCGCAAGCGCGTTGCAGGCCGCCAGATCGCTCTGGCGGCCTTCACCGTGCAGAACGCGCGCCTGCTGCTGAATTCGCCCAGTGAAAGACACCCCAACGGCCTGGGCAATAACGGCGACCAGGTGGGGCGCTACGTCATGACCCATCCCTCTACGACCATCTACGGGCTTTTCCCCGATGAAACCCGCCCCACGCTCGGCGTGACCGGCGGACAACTCATGTGCCACGAGCGTTATGCCGACAAGCGGGCCAACAGCGATCGCTACGGCTCGTATCAGTGGCTGATAGCCAACGCCGTGAAACCCAATGATCTGCTCGGGATTGCCAATTCACGGCCCGATATTTACGGCTCGGCACTGCAGCCGTTCATGCAGCGCGCGGCGAGGCATTTCGGCACCATGGTCGCGGTTGTCGAGGATATCGCCCACCCAGACAACCGCATCACGCTGAGTGAACGCACCGACGCCGCCGGCAACCGGCTCGCGCACTGCCGCCACGATATCCATCCGCTGACGCTGAAAACCAGCGAAGCCGCCGAAGCCGAGGGGCTGGCTATATTCCGGGCCGCCGGGGCGGAAGAGGTGTGGGCGGGACCGCGCGCAGGCATGCACATTATGGGTGGAACAGTCATGGGCAATACGCGCGAGGACTCAGTGACCGACAGCTTTGGCCGCTGCCACGATCTGGACAATCTGTTCATCGCCGGGCCCGGCCTGTTTCCGAGCAGCGGAGCAGTCAATCCGACCTACACGATCAACGCACTGGCGCTGCGCACTGCGGAGCATATGCTTGCGGCCTGAAAAGCAACGTCGCTCAGTCGCGCTCCCAGGAGCCTGAGTCCGACAGGCTCCCAGGACGTCGCTACAAAACGTAAAGCCGCAGCGGCATCCAGAGGCCCATCCCCATCATAATGAGATTCTCAGTGAGAGACACAAAGCCCAGAGGCACCTTGCTGTCACCGCCAACGCAGGCGCATTTGAGTTCACGGCGGTCGATATATACCGCCTTGAACACCGACGCGGCGCCCACCGTCCCGATAAACAGAGCGATGGGGGCCGCCAGCCAGATCAGGGCGCCCGCCAGCATGAGAATACCGGCCAGGGTTTCTGCAAAAGGATAAATGTAAGCGTAACGCACATGGCGCCGGGCGAGCAGATCGTAGCTCAGGAACATGGTGCTGAAGCTCTCGATGTCCTTGAGCTTCTGCAGGCCGAGCAGGCCCATGGCGACGGCGATGGCGTATTCCGGCAGACGACTGCCGAAAAGCGTTCCCAAAGCCTGCCAGTGGATGGCCAGGCCCATGGCGAGCGCCGTGGCGAAGAGTGCGATGACCGGCTTGTAGGTGGTCGTGTCGGCATCGGCGACGTCGTGTCCGAGATATTCCCGAACGGCCTCGTAACCGCCAACCCGGTGTTCATCAATGAATACCTGCGGCGTTGTCTCTACCCCGTGCTCTGCCTTGAAGGCATCGATCGCCTCGCGCGAGGTGAGTTTGTAGTCATCGACCCTGTAGTCTTCGCGCTGCAGCAGATCCAGCGTCTTGAGTCCAAAAGGACACACATGGCTGCTGGTCTGCATGCGATAAAGGCGGGCTCGGGGTATGCTGGCGGAATCGTTCATCTTGGCCTCCGCAGGATTGCAAACGAAGAGTCATCCTATCATGTATACGCTCAAGCACCTGTGCGCCGGATGTCCAGTCCGTCTAATACAACGCCAGCTTCAACGTGAGTGCAGATCGAACGCGTGAAGCAGCGCGCACTGCCTCCGACATCGCCCGCTATAACGGGCTGCTATCGTCGCCGGGGGATAGCGCCTCACACCCTGTCTGGTGCACTATGCTGTACCCTAAGGCAACGCAACCCCATTTCGTGACACGGAGGCTTCAGCATGGCAATTTCTCTCTACGACGTCAGCGTCGCATCATTCCAGCAAGTCGTTGGCGCCGCCAGCGGTTTTTTGGACAAGGCCGAATCGCACTGCCAGGCAAATGACATTGACCTGGAAAAACTCCTGGAGACGCGATTACACCCGGATATGCTGCCGCTGCGTTATCAGATTGCCTCCGTTGCCCACCATTCCATGGGCGCCATTGACGGCGCCATGGCCGGACGTTTCTCTCCACCGTCGGGACCGGAGCGCGATTACGCAGGCCTCAGGCAGCTGATCGCCGATGCCGGCACCGGGCTCGACAAGGTCAGTCGCGACGAGGTTGAGGCGCTGGAAGGTAAGGATGTCCTCTTTGAACTGGGGGATTTCAGGCTGGAGTTCCTGGCCGAGGACTTCCTGATGACGTTCACTATGCCCAACCTGCACTTCCATGCGACCACCGCCTACGACATTCTGCGCATGCAGGGCATACCGCTCGGCAAGCGGGACTATATGGGCAGGATGCGTACCAAAGCATGAGGTAGATACCGCCGCGTACAGAGCACCGGGCACCAGGGAGCCCGGCGGTATTCAACTCGGCCAGCCACTGACGCCCTGTTGCAGCGTGCGCGAGTACGCTTAGCTTTTCACGCTACCGCCAGATACACGCCACCCAGCGCGACTGCTCCACCGGTAAAACGCACGGCATTGATCAGGTTTTTCTTGTACATAAGCGCACCCAGACCCATACCGATACCGTGCAGCAGGGCTGTGGCCACGGCAAATCCGGAGATATAGGCGCCAGTACCGAGAGTTACCGGCATTTCCGCGCCATGCGCATAGCCGTGGAACAGGGCAAACAATCCGACAAGCAGCGCGCTATAGCCAGTAGCCAGGCGGAAAGCGCCCGCGACAAGAACGCCAAGAATGAGCACAGACACCAGTATCCCCTCTTCGATCAAGGGAACGGGCAGCGTCGAAAGGCCGAGCATGCCACCGAGTATCATGACACCTAGAAAAGTGCCGGGCACGGCCCACAGCGCCCGGCCCCCGATCTGCGCCGCCCACAGGCCAACGGCGAGCATGGCCAGTAAATGATCAATGCCACTAACGGGGTGCGCCAGCCCATGCAGGAACCCGCCCGAATCGCCTGCACCCGCATGTGCGAGCGCCAGGCCCGGAGCCAGGCAGGAAGCCGCGAGCGTGATCAGTTGTACTTTTCTCATCAGGTTTCTCCTCGGTAAGAGTCTGTTTGAATTACCTTTTTATGACACATGGCTCAATAGCTCAAGTGTTTACTGACAGGAAGCGCAGCGCCGCGTGACACGGCGATCGCCTATGCCGCGCGTGGCCTTGGCGGCACCAGCCACCAGCTCGCAACCACCAGGCTGCCAAAAGCTGTGTAAAGCGCAATGAACAACCATTGTGGGGCGTTCCAGTACAGCAGGCTTTGCAGCCAATGCTGGATAAATGAGCCGGAGTAATGTGCCACACCGGCTTCTTCCCTCAACGCCATCTCGAAAGTCGTCAGAGGGCACACAATACCGAGCCAGACCTGGACAACGACGATGCCGATCGCAAGAAGATGAAGCACTCGGAAAACGCGATTTCTGACCCACCGCCACCTCCTCAAGTACCCCAAGAAGATGCCAAAGAGTCCAAGCACGACAAAAATAACGAAAGCCGCGTGGACTACAAGTAGGGTGTCGGCCAGAAAGATCAGCAACTGCTGTCGCGATGGCGCTATCACCTGGCGAGCGCAAAGTCGGTGCTCAGGACGGAGGGTCGGAAGGAACCTCCGGAGCACAGGCTTCCCAGGCGACAAACGCGTCTATATCGTCCTGAAACGTTTTGAGCGCCCAACCCAGCACCGCTACATCATCTAGCAGACCCAGACCGACAACGAAATCCGGTACTGCGTCCACGGGCATGACGAAATATATCAGGGCAGCGACGAGCATCAACAGAGAATTCCAGGGGATAACCCGGTAACGCCCACGCGCGTACGCGCGAATCAAGCGGAAGCACGCATTCAGCCGCTCCCGCAGAGGCTTCAGGGGACCCGGCCCGTCAGCCGCTTTGCGCGACGCACGTTGTGCCAGGCTCTTCAGTCGCTCAGGGTCGCGGATATAGCGTTCTGCACGTCGCATGGCACTATGAAAAAAGAGACCGTTTTTCGCTGCGTTCATGCCCGACTCCTTGCTGCAACGAGCCATTTATCGAGTTGATTGGCAAATGCCTGCTTGTCCGCTGCCGAGAGTGCAGCGGGGCCGGCCGTCTGAATGCCACTGCTGCGCAAAGTTTCAAGGAAGTCCCGCATATTGACGCGAGCCTTGACGTTTTCCCGTGTGAACAGCTCACCCCGAGGACTCAGCGCCAGACAACCACGGCTGATGACCTCGTCAGCCAGTGGAATATCACTGGTGATCACCAGATCACCCCGCTCACAGCGCCTGACAATTTCATTATCCGCCACATCAAACCCTTTGGACACCTGAATGCTTGAAATAAACCGTGACGGCGGCGTCTGCAGCGACTGATTGGCGACCAGCACCAGACTGGTCCCGGTGCGTTCGGCGGCCCGGTAAAGAATATCCTTGATGACGACCGGACATGCATCCGCATCGACCCATACGCTCACGGCATGATCCTTGATTGTTCCATTTGGACTGTCCATTTTAACAGTCTCGGCGACACGCACATGGTCAGCGTTTTCTCAGGGAATCAACAGATGATGGCCTTATTGCTGCTATTGCCTACCGCTTCTAACAGACATATCTGTACGCTGACCCGGCCAATACCGCTAGGAATCTGGTCGGTGAATTGCGCACAATTTATTTCCATCGGGGTCGCGTACGTAGGCGAGGTTCATAGCGCCCATGCTGCTTTCGCGCCGCCCGGGCGGATCCTCGATCGAGGTGCCTCCGTGCGCCACTGCAACATCATGGAATTCACGCACCTGCTCGAGTGAGTCGCACTTGAAGCCTATCGTGCTGCCGTTGCCAAACGTTGCCGGCTCGTCGTTGATCGGTTCGCTGACTCCAAACGCTCCGCCATTGTGCAGATAAAAGAGCCGCTCATGTCCGCTGCTGGCGGTATTCCGCATCGCCTCACCGGCACCGAGGACAGCCAACACGGCGTCATAGAAGACCTTGGCGCGCTCAATATCGTTGCTTCCGACTATTACGTGACTGAACATAGCTACTTTCCCGGATTTTTCCCAATCGATAAATATCAGTGACCCATAATATAGCGCGCAAGTTGCAACAATACAGCGCTAGCCTTTTAACAACATACGGAACGACCCACACT
>CAYFVJ010000017.1:0-12516 GCA_964346555.1 uncultured Alteromonadaceae bacterium
GGAGACCCTGCTGCCGGAGCAGCTGCAGCGCCGCGCCTTCCAGGCGCTCTGACAGGCGCACTGACCAGCTTGCTACTGAGCTCGTGGCGATTGGCGGTCCTATTATTTTTATTACGAATCTTACAACCGTGGGTTATCATCCGCCAAACCACAGGGTAGGAACCGAGTGTGTCCAGTTTAATTGGCAGGATGCATTGCTGGCCGGGCGCAGCGATGCTGGGTGTGCTGTTGCTGGTCGTCGGCTGTGACCAGCCATCGCCACAGTCGGTGCCGCCGATGCCGGTGAAAGTAGCCGATGTGGAGCAGCGTGATGTCATTGTCAGTACCGAGTATGTCGGTGAGCTGGCGTCCTCGCAGCAGGTCAGTCTGCGCGCTCGCACCAGTGGCATTTTGCTGCAGCAGCATGTCCCCGATGGTGCCAAAGTGGCCAAGGGTGAGCTGCTGTTCAGCATTGATCCGCGCCAGGCTATTGAGCAACGGGAAGCCGCGCGCGCCCAGCTTGCCGCGGCTCAGGCACAACTGCTGCGGGCCCAGGCCGACGTGGCGCGCTATCAGCCGCTGCTGGCGGATGAAGCAATCGCCCGACAGGTGTATGACAATGCGGTGGCGGCGGCAAAAGCGGCCGAGGCTGCAGTGGATGCGCAGAACGCGCTGTTGCGACAGGCAGAGTTGGGCATTGAATATGCCGAGGTGGTAGCACCGCTGGATGGCCGCATGGGGGCAGCCAGGGTTGCGGTCGGTGATCTGATTTCTACCGGCTCTACAATTCTTGCAGACGTCGCCGTGGATGATCCTCTGTGGGTTTATGTGAATCCCTCGGAAACGGATCTGCTGGCTTATGAGCAACGCCTGCGCGAGCGCCCGGAGACTGTTAAGCAATTGGCCGATGGCGCCACTTTGCTGCTGGGTGATGATCGTGAATACGCGCTCCCGGGGCGCATCAACTTCACCGACCGGGCGCTCGATCCGGGCACCGGCACCTATCGCTTGCGGGTCGAGTTCCCCAACCCTGAAGGACGTCTGCTGGCCGGGCAGTTCAGCCGCATCCGGCTGCAGACGGATGTCTTCAAGGCAGCCCTTGTGGTGCCGGCTCGAGCGGTACTGCAGGTGCTGGATCAGGCGTTTGTCGGTGTGCTGTTGCCCGACCAGACGGTGGAACAGCGACCGGTGGTTCTGGGTCAGCGCATCGACAGCGACTGGATCATCAGCGCCGGTCTGCAGGCTGGCGAGACCATTGTTGTGGACGGCCTGCAGAAAATCAGGCCGGGCGGCAAAGTGCAGGCTCAGCCGATTGCGGCCGGCAACGCTCCTGCCCCCTGACGCGGAGAGCCATCGATGGCCAAGTTCTTTATTGATCGGCCTATCTTTGCCATCGTCATCTCGCTCTTGCTCGTGCTGGCCGGCGTGCTCAGCCTGCTCGGCCTGCCCATTGCCCAATACCCGGAGATAACACCACCGACAGTCAGGGTGAGTGCGGTGTACCCCGGCGCCAATGCCGAGACCGTCAACCAGGCAGTCAGCACACCTCTGGATTCGCAGATCAACGGTGTCACCGACATGCGCTACATCAAGTCGGTATCCGGCGATGATGGCAGCAGTTCGGTGACGGTGACCTTCAAGCTGGAGCGTGATGCCGACATCGCCGCGGTAGAGACGCAGAATCGCGTGTCGCAAGTCCTTCCAAGATTGCCCGCCGAAGTTAATGACATTGGCGTTTCCGTGACCAAGGCATCGCCGGACACGCTGCTCTATCTGGCGGTGTCATCTCCGGATGATCGCTACAGCCGCGAATTTCTCAGCAATTATGTCTACAGCTTTCTGCTGGATCCGCTCAAACGCACGGTGGGTGTCGGTGACGTCAAGGTTTTCGGTGCCGAATACGGCATGCGCATCTGGCTTAAGCCCGACCGTCTGGCAGCCCTGCAGCTGACACCGGCAGACGTCATTCGCGCCGTGCAGGAGCAGAATCGCCAGGTTGCCGCCGGCGCTGTTGGGCAGCCGCCGGGCGGAATGGATTCCGGCTTCACCTTTTCCCTGCGTGCCAACGCCAGACTGGTCGACGCGGAGGAATTCGCCAACATCATTCTGCGTGCCAGGCCGGACGGATCGTTTTTGCGGCTGGGAGATGTGGCGCGCATCGAGCTGGGCGCCAAGGACTATGGCTTCAGCGGCAAGCTGGATGGCAATGAAGCCACTGTGCTGGGCATTTCGCTCAGCCCCGGTGCCAATGCGCTGGAAACGGCCGAGACCGCCAAAGCCCTGCTGGAAGAGCTGGCGAGCGGATTTCCTCCCGGCCTCGAATACACCATCGTCTACGACAACTCGCTGTTTGTAGAGGCTTCCATCGAAGAAGTGGTGCACACCTTCTTCGAGGCGCTGGTGCTGGTGCTGATCGTGGTATTTGTCTTTTTGCAGAACTGGCGCGCCACGGTCATACCGATGATAGCGGTGCCGGTGTCGCTGCTGGCCACATTCATCAGTTATCAGTTTCTGGGCTTTTCCATCAATACCCTGTCGCTGTTTGCGCTGGTACTGGCGATCGGTATTGTGGTGGACGATGCCATCGTCGTGGTCGAGGCGGTGGAACACAAGATGGCTGGCGGCATGGGCGTGCGTGACGCCACGCGTTCGGCCATGGATGAGGTCACCGGCCCGATTGTGGCGACCTCGCTGGTGTTGTCGGCGATTTTTGTGCCGATGGCGCTGGTGCCGGGTGTGGTGGGTCAGCTGTACAAGCAATTTGCTCTTACCATTGCTGTGTCGGTGGCGTTCTCGGCCGTGGTCGCACTGACTCTGACGCCGGCGCTGTGCGCCAAGATGTTGCGTCCCGGGCATGGCAACAGCAATAGTCTGTTCGCACGCGGTTTTGCCGCTTTCAATCGCGGTTTTGAACGCTTGACCGGTGGCTACGTGCGGCTGGCGGCGTTTGGCACAGCTGCGCCCAGGCGTGCTCTGCTGTTGTTGGTCATTCTTGTCATCGGGCTGGCTGGTCTGATGAAGGTGACGCCGACCGGATTTGTGCCGGATGAGGATGTCGGCGCCTTCTTTGCAGCAGTGGCACTGCCGGAATCTGCCACGCTGGCCAGAACCGACGCAGTGGTGGCCGACTACCAGCAGGATCTAAGCGCCATGCCCGGCGTGGAATCGGTGCTGTCGATCAGCGGCTTCGATGTCATTTCCGGTACCGCCACTGCCAATGCCGCATTGATAATCATCAAACTGTATCCCTGGGAGGAGCGGGCAGACGCCGACGCGCAGGCATCTTCGCTGATCCGCCGTGCGACCATGCTGGGCATGCGTCATCCGCAGGCCAATAGCTTTGCCTTCAATCCGCCATCGCTGCCCGGGTTTGGCGCAGTCTCAGGCTTTTCCATGATGTTGCAGGCGCGCGCCGGTCAGGGGCCGGAGGAACTCGCGGCAATGTCGGCACAGTTCATCAAGGCGGCGCAGACGCGCGAGGAAATCGGTCGAATCAGCACCAGCTTTACCACGGCAACACCGAACTATGCGATCACGGTTGATCGTGAAAAGGCCAAAAAGCTCGGCGTGCCGATCAGCGATGTTTACGCCACCATGCAGGCGATGCTGGGCAGCATCCAGGTGAATGACTTTACCCGTTTTGGCAAGAATTACCGGGTCATCGTGCAGGCGGACGGCCCCTACAGAAGCACTATTGATGCCCTATCGCAGTTGTATGCGCGCAACGACCAGGGCGAGATGGTGCCATTGAACACTTTGGTCACCGCGACGCCGGCCAGCGGACCGCGTTTCATGCTGCGCTATAACCTGTTCCCGGCCGCCGAGCTCAGCGGCACGCCGGCACCGGGCTTCTCTTCCGGCCAGGCCATGGCGGCGTTGACCGAGGTGGCGGCTGAGGTTTTGCCGGCTGATTTCGGTTTCGAATGGTCCGGACAGAGTCTGGAAGAAAGCGAGGCCGGAAACACCGCCACACTGGTATTGCTGCTGTCGGCGGTAGTGGTGTTTCTTTTGCTGGCAGCCCTGTACGAAAGCTGGACGGTGCCGCTGGCGGTATTGATGGCGGTGCCGTTTGGTATTCTCGGGGCATTTCTTGCAGTGCTGATTCGCAAGCTTAATTTTGATGTCTATGGCCAGATAGGGCTGGTCACGCTGGTCGGTCTGGGGGCCAAGAACGCCATCTTGATCGTGGAGTTTGCCAAGTTGTTTCACGAGCAGGGCAAAAGCGCGGTGGATGCTGCACTGGAAGCTGCGCGCCTGCGCCTGCGGCCCATTATCATGACCTCGTTCGCGTTCATCCTCGGCGTGGTTCCGCTGGTCATTGCCAGTGGTGCCGGTGCAGCCTCGAAGCATGCCGTGGGTACGGCGGTGTTTGGCGGTATGCTTACGGCCACGCTGCTGGCGGTGTTTTTTGTGCCGGCCTTTTTTGTGCTGGTAGAGCGCAAAGCTTCCGGCACGCAGTCGCACCCGGATCCGGATGCTGCTGCAGAGGCTCAGTCGTGAAGCTGATGCCATCACTGCCGATGCTGGCGCTGCCGCTGGTGCTGTCAGCCTGCATGGTGGGGCCGGGTTATCAGAAACCCGCGCTGGACCTGCCCGATCGGCATCGCACCACGCTGGCAGCTGGTGAAGGCGCCGCGTTGGCCGATATTGCCTGGTTCGAGCTGTTTGCCGATCCGCTGCTGGAGCAACTGATCGCCACTGCACTGCGGCAGAATCTTGATCTGCGTCAGGCGCTGGGGCGGGTGCTGGAAAATCGACAGCGTGCGCGGCTGGCAGGTGCCGGCCCGTATCCCGACATCATCGGCTCTCTCAGTAGCACGCCGGCACCGGGCAGCGGCGACAGCGATACCAATTTCTCGTCGGGCATTGCCCTGGGTTGGGAGCTGGATCTGTTTGGCAAGCTAAGACGTGCCATCGAAGCGGCCGATGCCGAAGCGCTGGCCACTGAGGAAGGTGCGCGTGCGGTGACTGTCTCGCTGGTGGCAGCGGTGACGTCCACCTATTTCCTCATTCAGGAGCTCGATCGGCGGGTCGGCATTGTCCAGCGCACCATTGCCAGCCAGACACAATCGCTGGAGCTGGTGCGCAGTCTCAAGCAGAGTGGTGTGGTTTCCGCGGCAGAAGAAAATCAGGCGCTGTCTTTGCTGGCCAGTTCAAAGGCACAGCTGCCGGCACTGCAGCAGGCGAGAACGCAAGCGGAGAACGCGCTGGCCTTCCTGCTGGGTCTGCCCCCGTTGCCACAGGTGCCACCGCAGATCAACGTCGCTGCGCCGGATTTGCCAACGTTCACAGTGGATCTGCCGACAGAGTTATTGACCGATCGTCCGGATGTGCGAGCTGCCGAACAGCGACTGCACGCCGCCACCGCTCGCGTCGGTGTGGCCATTGCCAATCGTTTTCCTTTTCCCACCATCGGCCTGACCGGCTTTGCCGGGCGTTTTTCGACCTCACTGGATGACCTTATCGATGGCGGTACCGATCTGTCCTCCTGGGGGCCGACAGTGTCGGTGCCGCTGCTGGATTTCGGCCGTACCAAAGCCGGCGTGCGCATCGCTGATGCGCAACTGATTCAGGCCGGCGAGGCTTATCGCGCGGCCGTTCTCGGGGCATTGCGCGAGGTCGCCGATGCCCTGATTGGCTATCAGTCTGCCGCCGATATTATCGAGCACAATCGTACCCGTACGGCGGCGGCGGCGCAGGTACTTAAATTACAACGCATGCGCTTCAAGCAGGGCGTGGTGGCGTTTCTGGAAGTGCTCGATGCCGAGCGTCAGCTGCTGGCTGCAGAGCTGGCGCTGGCTCAGGCCGAATTCGGCCGCGTGCAGCAATTTGTTGACTTGTACCGTGCGCTGGGTGGTGGCGCGGATGAACAGCGTCTCAGTGAGACGCTGACCTTGTTGCAGAATAATGCGTCGGCACAAACCAAAAGCGTGAATTCTGAGCGTTAAATTCAGTTAGCAGACGCTGAACCCGGCGGAAAAGCCGCCATCACGCGCACCGCCGCCGCATCATACTTGTCCTGATCCTGTTTGAAGTCACCTTTCATGCGTGAACTGGTGACGCTGCGCCAGACGGATTTTTCCAGCTCTGGATCGATCAGGTCGACGACGAATGTGCCCACGGTGTATTCGCGTACGTCGACTTCTGTGCGGGTATTCATGCAGTTCCAGCAGCTGTACATACTGTAACGGTTGTAGGGGTAAAATCCGGCGCCGTAGAAGCCGCCGAATTGTGGTGTTTCGTAGGTGCGAATGTCGGTTTTTTCCTCCGTGGCCAAATGCCAGCTCAGCAACAAATCAGCCTTGGCTGGGTCATCTGTAAATGCCAGACCTTTGCCACGCATGGCTTCCTGCAGCGCCAGATCAATCCGGTCGCGCGCCATATCGCTGATCTGCAGCGGGTTTTGTGCATTGACCTGGCCGGATTCGTGATAAAAAGCCACCGCGCTGACATCGCTGAAGTCGTAGCTTGCGTTAAAGTCGATCAACGGCTTGGCTGGACGACTGGCACAACCAGCAAGCAGTATCAGCGTTATCAGGATTGTGCCGTAATGACAGCTTTTTCTTCTGTCTTGCATTGTTTTTGCCTCGAGTATGTTAGCTTTTGAGTATAGGATAATTTTGCTGGTTTCGCCCGAATAAGAGGGAATGATATGACCATTATCAAGCCACAGGCAATACTGTTTTTGTCGCTTCTGGCGGTGTCGGCTTGCGGCAAGGAATCCGCTTCTACAGAAAACCAAGCTGCAAAACCGGACAGAGAGGACCGGCAGACTGACGTGTCAGAGGCTCCTGGTTCCATGCAACTTTCCGCAGCGCTGGCAAAGCCATGGACGGGTGATCTTGACGGCATCGCCAGGCGCACCGTGTTGAGAGTGGCGACCACCTTCAGTCGCACCAATTTTTTCCTCGACGAAGGCCGCCCCCGAGGCATGACTTACGAGCTGCTGACCGCATTTGAAAAAGATCTGCGGCAGCGTGCTGAAGAACTGGCCAATATCCGCATTACGCTGATCCCTATGTCGCGTGATGAGTTGCTTGACGCTTTGAGTTCGGGGCGTGCTGATATTGCTGCAGCCAACCTGACCATCACCGATGAGCGCGAGCAACAGGTCGATTTTTCACGACCATGGGCTGAAGATATCCGCGAGCTGGTGGTCACCGGACCGAACGGGCCCGAGCTGAAGGCGCTGGATGATCTGGCCGGCGAGTCCATCTATGTTCGCGCCTCCAGCAGTTATTTCGAGTCATTGCAGGCGCTGGCTGCAGACATGCGCCGCCGGGGCTTGACGGCACCCGAAATCTCCACTGTCGATGAACTGCTGGAAACCGAGGACATTCTGGAGCTGGTTGCTGCCGGTGTTTATCCGATAACCATCGCAGACAACAGTCTGACCGGCTTGTGGCAGGACATTCTGCCCGCGCTGAACGTGCGCGATGATCTGGCAGTAGCATCCGACCGCAGCATTGCCTGGGCATATCGCAAAAACAACCCGCAACTTGCTGCGGCAGTGAATGCATTTGTCGATAAAAATCGCCAGGGCACACTGCTTGGCAACATCCTCATCAAGCGCTACTTCGAGAACAACCGCTGGGTGCGCAACCCGCTGAATGAGCCGGATATCAGCAGGCTGAGTGAATTGGAGAATCTGTTCCAGAAATACGCCGGTGAGTATGGATTTGACTGGTTGTTGTCGGCTGCTCAGGCGTATCAGGAATCGGGCTTTGATCACAGTGTGGTCAGCAACGCCGGCGCAGTGGGTGTCATGCAGTTGCTGCCGAGTACCGCTGCTGACCCCAATGTCGGCATTCCGGATATCGCGACGATTGAAAACAATATTCAGGCTGGTATCAAATACAAGCGTTTCATGCTGGATCGGTATTTTGATGAACCCGGGATTGCGCCACTGCACGGACTCCTGTTCACCCTTGCGGCTTACAACGCCGGCCCTGCACGTATCAATCAGTACCGCAAAAAAGCCGCTGAGCGCGGACTTGATCCGGATCTCTGGTTCCGAAATGTCGAACAGGTTTCCAACCGGGAAACGAAAAACTACGTCAGCAATATTTTCAAATATTATTTGAGCTATCAGGAATATCAGCGTCGGCTTGCTGCCGTGAAGGCGAGCAAAATAGAAGTGATTCAAAGTAGTGATTGAGTCGGCTGACCAGGATCATTGTAGAGAAATGGGCGACTGAGTGATTGTTATCAGCAGCTCATCGAGCACGGCATCCTGCATGTCTGCCACCAGCAGACCCAGACGCGGGTATTCCATGTCCACAATCACCCATGTAGTGAGCGCGAAAATCAGCGCAAATAAGCTGGTCTGCAGCAAGGGTCGCCGCAGCTCGTTATCATGGTCGTGGCCGGCCAAGAAGCTGACCACCAAAGCTAGTGTGGTCATGAGTAGAAACAGTATTGCGGGTGGATGCGCCTGGGTTGCGGCCACGCGCCTGGCTTCGATTGCGCGCAATGCTGCCATGCGCGCTATCAACTGGGTTCTGATGGCGCGATCATCTGTGCTGTTGACCACCTGGTGCACTGCAGATTGCAGCTGCTGCAGTGCCGATCGCGATTGCTGAAACCGTTGCAATGCCAAGACCTCATCAGGAAAGGCTGCATAAATGGCGATGCGGGATTGCAGATATGACTGCAGCTCCGGTTTTAGTTTGGCGGTATCCTCGGCGGGCAGCAATTCCAGCATGCTGGCCATGTCCTGCACCCGAATGCTTTCTTCTATCGTTAACTGGCTGCGTTCATAAAAGCGCTGGTAGGCACCGTTGAACGAGAATGCCACCAGCAGACCAAGCAGCGCATAAATAGCGCCATTGAGTGGACTGGATGAGCCGGTGCCATGAGTCCGCCGACGGCTGCTGAGTGCGCCAAGCTCGAACGCAACGAATGCGCCAGCGAGGATCAGTAATGGCAGAAGAAACAGCCAGCTCATATGCTTTGTCTCGCAGAATCGCTCGGATCAGAAACCGTAGGAAAGAAACAATGCCGGACCATTGAGTTGCAGTTTATAGCGTTCCTCAATGCGACCATCGTCCACCTTCAGGTTGAGATCAACAAACTGGTAAGCCGCGCCAATGCCCAGGCGTTTCCAGGGGCGCCATTCCACCCGTGTGCGCAGTGAGAAAATTTCGCCGTCGTACTTGTCGACATTGAGGGAAAGGTAGCCAACGTCAGCCGACCAGTAGAGGTTTTCTGACAGGCGATAGCTACCGCTCAAAGAGAAATTGGGCAAGGGTGCCATTAGATCGGTGGTTTCTGAGCGCAAGGTCTCTTCAAGCGCACTGTTATCGGCCATGACTTCAAGGTTGGCCAGCAGATCGAAATCGATGCTGGTGACGTGAAAGCCGATGCCGGCACCAAGGCGAGCACGAGCGCTGCCGATGAAGTCGTAATTGAATTCGGTGATAAACAGATCAACATCCAGATCGGTGGTCAGCGATGCGCCGGCGTCAAAGTTGATCTCACCGAAGTTACCGCTGGTATCGGCTTCGATGAAGCCGTTGCCGTCAAACGCGCTGTAGGTTACGTCCCAGCGCCAGCGCCGGCCTATCTGCCAGGACAATTCAGACCAGAATACCGTTTCGCTGCGGCCAACACCAAGATCATCGAGGCTTAGATCAACCCGGTCGTTGTCATCCAGCGTGGCACCGAGAGAGGCATCGGCATTGTGAAACAGTACGCCGGTGGAGAGCGTGAAGGTGTCACCAAAACGTGGATTCTGAGGCGGATTCTGAGGTTGTGCGGTGCTGTTAAGTGCTGTAAACAGCGACAACAAGCCAAGCCATCGATAATCGCTGGTCATGTCACTTCTTCTTGTTCTTGCCACAGGTTTGTCTTGTTCCTGCAAAAGCCCGGAACGCCGTGCCAATAGCCACCAGGAACAGCCAGAGTGCCGTACGGGCTGATGGTTTTTCTTACTTTATTATCGATCCTTGCTGGTAGCACCCTTTTTTGCAAAGCATTGCAAATATTTTATGAGCCAGGTCCGCTCAGCGTGTTCTTGTCAGTAACATGCGATCGCTGTCGTCTTCGGTACGCTCAGCGCCGGGCAGCAAAAAAGGCGCGCAGGAGTTCGCTGCTCTCCTCCGCCAGGGGACCCTCGCGCCAGGCGACGCGGTGATTGTAGTGGGTCGCGTCGAGGAGCCGGGCGTTGCTGCACACGGCGCCGGCGCGGGGTTCGCGGGCGGCGAAGACCAGCTCAGCCACCCGCGCGTGCACGAGGGCGCCCACGCACATGGTGCAGGGCTCGAGGGTCACGTAGAGCACGCTGCCCGGCAGGCGGTAGTTCCCGCAGTACCGACCGGCGGCGCGCAGGGCATTCACCTCGGCGTGGGCCGTCGGGTCCCGGCTGCCGATAACGCTGTTGGCACCTTCCCCGAGGATTTCCCCGTCAAGCACCAGCACCGCGCCGATGGGCACTTCCCCGGTCGCCGCCGCCGCTTCGGCCAGCGCCAGGGCCCGGCTCATGAGGTCCCTGTCTGTCGTCCCGAGCACCGCCTCCGCTCCTGCGGACCTTCCTGCCGGCCAGTGTCGCACGACCGGCGCGCGCCGTGGCAGCCGCAGGCCCCTCGGAAAATCCTTGGATCACCAGCAGCCTGTCGAATAAAGGCGTTCCCGCAGGAGAACAGACCTGATTCCGACTGGCTGCTAGTCAAAGCCGAGCTCACCAAGCACCCCGGCAATCAACGCCGCAACGACTATGGCGGCAATCGCCAGGACGGCAAACTGGAACGCAAGGGCCGCCCCACCCAGGATCACGCCGCCGGCGGCCACGCGTAACGGCTCGTGCAGGGCGAGACTGACGACCGCAAGCACGATCGCCAGGCCCGCCATGACACCGGTAGCAATACTTGCGATTCGATCGAGGTCCCGGCGCGAACCTGCGTCAATGCTCCGCGGCGACGGCCTTTCCTCCCCCTTGAGAGCAGCAATGGTTGCGTCCCGGATAGCGACCGCTTTTTCGGCGACGGTAGTTTCAAGCTCTGGCTGTGGTGAAAACGGGCCTGCCCAAAAATGTGTTATCGCCAAAAGTAGCGCTGCCGCACCCAGGAGGATGGCGGAAAAGCCAACAAATGGCTGTTTACGATCCATGGTTTTCGTCCTCGACTTCAAGCTGCCTCCAATCCTCGCAAGCTTTCGTCGAAATGGCTATCGATTCCGCCCGCGCAGCTCTTGAGGCCAAAGATGGCTTTTACGAGCCCGGGCCCCGGACACTGCTTTAGGTACCTGGCTGACAGCCTCGCTGGCGATACGGTGCAGGAGATCCCGCATCTTTTCCGGGAGCGGCCGCGGGTGCTGATCGACTCCGGCGGTCCCAACAACTGCTGCGGCAAGCTGAATCAGTCGGTGAACGAGGGCTTCCCGGAGCTGGAGTCTCGGAAGCGTGCGGGCCGACTGACCACATTCCTCACGAAGCCGCCAGAGCCTCGATCACCGCGTCGGCAAACCCGGTGGTGCCGGCGCTGCCGCCGAGGTCCGTAGTGCTGTGCTCGCCGGCGGCGATCACGCTGCGCAGGGCGGCGCGGATCCGCCCGGCGGTTTCGCCCTCGTGAAGGTAGTCCAGCATCTGGCAGCTGGCGAGGATCACGCTCGTCGGGTTGGCGATGTTCTTGCCGGCGATGTCCGGCGCGCTGCCGTGGACCGCCTCGAAAATGGCGCAGTCCTCACCGATATTCGCTCCCGGCGCCATACCGAGCCCGCCAACGAGGCCCGCACACAGGTCCGAGAGGATATCGCCGAAGAGATTGGTAGTGACGATCACGTCGAACTGCTCCGGCCGCATCACCAGCTGCATGCAGGCGTTGTCGACGATCATCTCGACCATCTCGATCTCCGGGTACTGCGCGGCAATCTCCCGGGCGACGCGCAGGAACAGGCCGGAGGTGGACTTGAGGATATTGGCCTTGTGCACCACCGTGACCTGGTGACGACCTTCGCGCCGGGCGAGGTCGAAAGCAAAGCGGAGAATACGCTCGGCGCCGCCGCGGCTGATCACGCTGAGGGCCTCCGCCACGGTGTCGTCGTCGGACACGGTCTGGCCCCGGCCGGAATACATGCCCTCGGTGTTCTCGCGCACGGTGATGATGTCGATGTTCTCGTACCGGGCTTTCGTGCCCGGGAAGGACAGCACCGGGCGCACGTTGGCGTAGAGCTGGAAACGCTGGCGCAGGCTGACGTTGATTGACGAGAAGCCCTGGCCGATGGGCGTGGTCAGGGGGCCCTTGAGCACCACCCGGTTGCGCTCGATGGCGTCGAGGGTCGACGCCGGTAGCAGTTCGCCCGTGTGCTCGAGGGCCGCAAGGCCGCCCTCGACGTAGTCGTAGCGAAAGGCACAGCCGGCGGCGTCGAGCACGGCAGTCGCCGCATTGACGATGCTCGGGCCGATACCGTCACCGCGGATGACCGTGATCGTGCGCGTTTCCATAGACTGCTCCTAGCTGCCTCAACCGGCGCGCCAGCGTAGCCGAAGCCGAGGCCGTTGGCATCCCCGATCGATGCGCCAAGCGCTGCCCCGATCGCTGC
>CAYFVJ010000017.1:12616-25512 GCA_964346555.1 uncultured Alteromonadaceae bacterium
CGCTGCCCCGATCGCTGCAAAGCACCGCGGGCCGGCCCGGTGGCGACAGGGAGCGGCGGTTGACAGGGATTGCCTGGTGAAAAAAAGCCTGTTCGCGGGGAGTGCCTGTTGACACGGAGTGCCATGGGCCCGGGCCGCGATTCGTAGTACGATCTTTGTTGTAGTTATCGGCGGCCCCGCAGGCACGCCGCCGCTTCCCGCGAGTGTCAAACCATGACGATGCTGCGCTTTCTGCGCGATAATTTTCCCTGGATCGGGGGCGGCTTCCTGCTGACCTATTGCTCCAGCTTCGGCCAGACCTTTTTCATCGCCGCATCCATCGGCGAATGGCGGCAGAGCTTCGCCCTCAGCCACGGCGAGATCGGCCGCCTGTACATGCTGGCCACGCTCGCCAGCGCCGCCTGCCTGCCGTGGCTGGGACGCATCGTCGATCTGCTGCCGGCGCACCGCGTCGTCCTGCTGGTGATGCCGGTCCTCGCCGGGGCCACGGTGCTGGCGGCCGCCGCCCCTTCGCTGACGCTGCTGGTGCTGGCCATCTTCCTGCTGCGCCTGTTTGGCCAGGGCATGATGACGCACATTGCGCTGACGGCCACCGGGCGCTGGTTCGAGGCCCAGCGCGGTCGCGCTGTGTCCCTCGTGGTACTCGGCCACCAGGCTGGCGAGGCGACGCTGCCCCTGGCTTTTGCCTTCCTCGTGGCCGTCCTTGGACATCGCTCTGCCTGGCTGACAAGCGGCGCGGTGCTGCTTCTGGTGGGACTGCCCCTGGCCTACCGCGCCTTCCGGGTGCCGCGCACGCCCGCCCCCGCCGACTACGGCGACCGGGAGCCGGCGCCGCCGGCACGGCAGTGGACCCGCGGCGAGGTTCTGCGGGATCCCCTGTTCTGGCTCCTGCTCACAGGGGTCCTGGCGCCGGCCTTTGTGGGCACGACGATTTTCTATCACCAGGACCACCTCACGGCGCTGCGTGGCTGGACGCCGACGCACTATGCACTGTCGCTCTCGCTCATGGCCCTGACCACCGTGGTGTTTGCGCTCACCGGGGGTGCCCTCATCGACCGTTTCCGGGCCCGCGCCCTGCTGCCGGTATTCCTGCTGCCGCTGGCGGGCGCCTGCTTCGTCCTCAGCAGCGATGGCCCACCGCAGCTGCTGTTCCTGGTCATGGCGCTGCTGGGTGTCGCCTATGGCTTCTCCTCGACCCTGTTCGGGGCCCTGTGGCCCGAGCTCTACGGCACCCTGCACCTCGGCGCGATCCGCTCCGTCACCGTGTCCGCCATGGTCCTGGCCACCGCCGCCGGCCCGGGAATTACCGCTACACTCATCGACCTCGGCATTACCGTGCCGCAGCAGATGGGCTGGATCGGCAGCTACTGCCTGCTCGCGGCCGCAGCCATGGCGCTGGCGTCGCGGCGGCTCCGGCACCGCGCGCAGCGCGCCGCCGCTGCGGTAGAACTCCGCTGAGCGGCGACGCCCGGGCAAGGGTCGCCTACAAAGGCCCGCGGCAAGGTGCTACCCTCTACGCCCTCCAAATTACGCCCCGGGAGCCCGAGCGAGCAACGATGAGCAGCGCCATGGAACGCGAGGAGAGAGACCGTCTCCAGGCCTGCCTCGGCAGTATCGACGGCGCCATCGACACCCTTGAAAAGCGGCTTCGCGACTACGCCGGCGAAATCCAGACGCGCAAGGAATACCTCTGGGAAGCGCGTCGCGACATGGATCATATCGAGAAGATCGCGGTGCGCCAGACTGTCGAGCAGACGCTCGATTCCGCCGACGCACTGAAAACCCAGCAACAGAAGCTCCTGAAACTGCGACGCTCGCCCTACTTCGGCCGCTTTGACTTCCGCCGCCAGGACGAGAACCAGGGGAGTCCCGTGTACGTGGGTGTCCATCACTATCGCGATGAGGCGCTGCGGGAAACGCTGGTCTACGACTGGCGCGCACCCATCGCCTCCCTGTTCTACGATCACGAAACCGGGCCGGCGCGCTACGAGGCGCCCGCCGGTACCGTCGAGGGGGAGCTCGAGCGCAAGCGCCAGTTCCGGATCAGCGACGGCGAGCTGGAGTTCGTCATCGAGTCCGGGGTGCACATCGTCGACGACATGCTGCAGGAAGAACTGAGCCGCGCCAGCGGCGACGAGGGCATGCAGAACATCGTCGCCACGATCCAGCGCGACCAGAATGCCATCATTCGCAACGACGAGGCGCACACACTGATCATCCAGGGCGTCGCCGGGTCCGGCAAGACCTCTATCGCCCTGCACCGCATCGCCTACCTGCTGTATCGGCACAAGGACACGCTGAGTTCCGACGATATCCTGATCATCTCGCCGAACCGGGTCTTCGCCGACTATATCGGTAACGTGCTCCCGGAGCTCGGCGAGGAGCAGGTGGCGGAAATGGCGATGGACGAACTCGCCGCCGAGCTGCTGGACCACCAGTATCGCTTTCAGAGCGCCTTCGAGCAGACCACACAGCTTCTCGAAAAGGATGATGAGGCGCTCCGCGAACGCATCGCCGCGAAGAGCGCTCCCGGGTTCCTGCGCGACCTCGATCGCTACGCGGACCACCTCGAACAGTCTTCCTTCGAAGCCGTCGGCTGGCGCACGGGTCGCAAGATCGTACCGGACTGGTTCTTTGCCGAGACCTGGCAGAAGCACCGCGGCGTCGCCCTGACCGAACGCGTCGCCCGGGTTTTGCGCGAGGCAGAGACGCAGATCGGCATCCACTACAACTACGACCTGCGCACCGACGAGCGCCAGGCGCTGCGCGAGGCGATCCGCGGCATGGTCCGCAAGACCACGCTGCGCCAGGCCTATACGGGCTTCTTCGACTGGCTGGGCCGGCCGGAGCTGTTCCGGCCGCGCGGCGGCAGGCTCGAGTATGCGGACGTATTCCCGCTGATTCATCTCAAGGCGCGTCTCGAGGGCGTGCGCAATCCCCGACCGGGCATCAAGCACCTGCTCATCGACGAGATGCAGGACTACGCGCCCGTGCAGTACGCGGTGCTCGGAAAACTGTTCCGCTGCCGCAAGACCGTGCTCGGCGACGCCAGCCAGTCGCTCAATCCCTACGGCGGCTGTACGGCCGAGGATATACGCAGGGCACTGGCTGCAGCCACACAGGTCGAACTGACCAAGAGCTATCGCTGCACCTGGGAGATCATGCAGTTCGCCCTGGCCATTGCGCCAAACCCGTCGCTGGAGGCGATGAAAAGGCACGGTGAGACGCCGGCCGTGCGGGTGGTCGCGCGGCGCGCCGACATGCTCCGGGAGCTGCAGGACGCCGTTCGCCGCTTCGAGGCCACAGCGCAGCAGAGCCTCGCGATCATCGCCCGGACGCAGAAGCAGGCCCGGCAGCTGCACCAGTCCCTGGCCGAGGCGGGTCTCGATACCCAACTGCTCGATGCCGGCAGCGCCGCTTTCTCCACCGGGGTTACCGTCTGCACCGCGCCCATGGCCAAGGGTCTCGAGTTCGACCAGGTGGTCATCGCCGATGCCAGCGCCCGGCAGTACGCGACGGAGCTGGATCGCAATCTTCTTTACGTCGCCTGCACCCGCGCCATGCACCGGCTACTGCTGATCAGCGTCGGCGCCGCGAGCCCGCTGCTCCCATGAACCACGGCAGGGCCCGGGCCGCCCCGGCGCAGCTGGACCAGGCCAGCGCACTCCACGAGGCACGCCTGGATGAGGTCTGCCGACGCCTCCGGGCGAGCGGCGCGCGCCGGGTCCTCGATCTCGGCTGCGGCTCCGGTCAGCTGCTCCACCGCCTGGCCCGGGAGCCGTGGTTCGAGGAAATCGTCGGCGTTGACGCCTGTGCGCTGACGCTCGCCCAGGCCCGGGCCGTGCTCCGGGAACAGCTGCGGGGTCCAGCGGCGCGTCTGCGACTGCTCTCCGCGTCCTACACGGAGCCGCTCCCGGAACTCGTCGGCTACGACGCCGCGGCCATGGTCGAAACCATCGAGCACCTGCCGCCAACGCGGCTGTCGGCGGCGGAGCGGGTCGTGTTCGGGCAGCTCCGGCCGACAGTGGTTTACCTCACCACCCCGAACCGGGAGTACAACCCGCTGCTGGATCTTGCCCCGGGCCAGTGGCGGGATCCGGATCACCGGTTCGAATGGTGCCGCGCCAAATTCCGCCAATGGGCCCAGGGCGTCGCGCGCCGCAATGGCTATCGCGTGATCCTGGGCGGTATCGGCGAGGAGGATCCGGAGCTGGGACCACCGACGCAGACCGCGTATTTTTCCAGCCTGACCGCCGACTGAAGGGCGCCGCGCCGCGCGGGTGGCAGCTCTGCCAGCCCTGCCATCCTCGCCATTTCTGCCACCGCCCGCTCGTCTATGCCCCGGCCAGTGTCGCCGTGGCCGTGAGCCCCGTGCGCTCGTCGGGGCCCCGGGCCTCCAGCTCGACCGACGCGCCGGCGGGCCGGCCATGGAGGCGCAGCGGCGCCAGGTCGAACAGGGGCGCCGCGCCGCGGAAACTGAAGGTCGCGATGGGGCGCCGGTCATTGCGCCGCACCAGGTCCGCCAGCAGCATGGCGGTCAGCGGCCCGTGGACCACGAGCCCGGGATAGCCCTCCTGCTCGCGGGCGTAGGCACGATCGTAATGAATGCGGTGGGCATTGAAGGTGAGCGCGGAAAAGCGGAACAGCAGCCGCGAATCCGCCGCGCATTCCCGGGTCCAGCTGCCCGCTTCCGGCGCCGGCGGGGGTATCGCCTGCGGCATCGGCACCGGCTCACCGGCTTCGCGGTAGACGATATCCTGCTGCTCCTCGATACACAGCTCGCCGCCCTGGGAGAGCCGGTAATCGACCGTGACAAAGGCCAGGCGGCCCGAGCGCCCGCTTTTCTCGCGGACGTCGCGCAGCACCGCGCAGCGCTCCGCGGGCTCGCCGAGGCGCAGGGGCCGGTGGAAGGTCAGCCGTGCACCGGCGAACATGCGCCGCGGTAACTGGATCGGCGGCATGAAACCACCGCGCTGCGGATGCCCGTCCCCGCCCAGGCGGGGCTGCGGTGTCGCCGCCAGAAAATAGAACCAGTGCCAGAGCGGTGGCAGTGCCGAACCGGGCCCCGGGTCCAGATCCTCGCGATCGAGCATCGCCGCGGCGGCCCGGGCCCGCCAGGGGTCGAGCACCTCCAGCAGACGCTCGCTGCGCCCGATCCACTCATCAAATTGCCCTGAACTATCGATTTTGCACCTCCTTTTCCGGTATTGTATCCGCATCATCGCCGTGAATATACAAAATAAGCGGCAGGAATGTTGTTCGGATACCGATGTCGGGAGGTCGCAAGGAAGTGGTCAGGGAAGAGCGCACGGAGCGCGAGGACACGGCAGGCCCGGCGGCACAGACGCCCCTGCCCATGGCCGGCATCCGCGTGCTGGACCTGGGCACCTTTCTCGCGGGGCCGCACGCCGCTTCCATCTTCGGGGAGTTCGGCGCCGAGGTGCTCAAGATCGAGCACCCCGCCGCCGGCGATCCCATGCGCGCCTTCGGCACGCCGACGGAGCACCCGCAGCTCACCCTGGCCTTCCTCACGGAGGCGCGGAATCGCGGGTCCGTCACCCTGGATCTGCGTCGGGCCCGGGGCCGGGAGCTGTTCCTGCAGCTGGTCGAGAAGTCCGACGTGCTGCTGGAGAACTTCCGCCCGGGGACCCTGGAGGCCTGGGGCCTGACCTGGGAGGTCCTGCGCGAGGCCAACCCGGGGCTGATTTTTCTGCGCGTCTCGGGCTTCGGGCAAACCGGACCCTACCGGCGCCGCTCGGGCTTTGCCCACGTGGCGCATGCGTTCTCGGGGCTTTCCTACCTCGCGGGCTTTCCCGGCGAGACGCCGGTGGTGCCCGGCACCGTTCCCCTCGGCGATTACCTGTCCAGCCTCTACGGCGCCATCGGTATCCTCCTCGCGCTGCGGCACCGCGAGAAAACCGGCCGTGGTCAGGTCATCGATATCGCCATCTTCGAGGCGCTCTTTCGCACCCTGGACGAGCTCGCGCCGGCCTACGGCCTGTTCGGCAAGGTGCGTGAGCGCGAGGGCGCCGGCAGTTTCGTCGCGGTGCCGCACGGCCACTTTCGCTGCAGCGATGACAAGTGGGTGGCGATCGCCTGTACCACAGACCGCATGTTCGAGCGCCTCGCGGCGGCCATGGAGCGGCCGGAACTCGCCGCCGAGGACATGTACGGCATCCAGAGAAACCGCCTCGCGGCGCGCACGGCGGTGAACACCCTCATCGAGCACTGGGTGGGGAGCGAGCCGCGGGACGAGATCATGCGTCGCTGCCTGGAGGCGCAGGTACCGGCGGGCAACGTCAACAGCATCGAGGACATCTTCCAGGACGAACACTTCCGCGCCCGGCAGACGCTCGCGCGCGTGGACGTCCCGGGCGTCGGCGAGGTCGTGGTTCCCGGGGTGCTGCCGCACCTGTCCCGGACCCCCGGTCGGATCAGCGGCCTCGGTCCGCCGCTGGGCAATGCGACGACGGTGGTGTTGCGCGAATTGCTCGGCCTCGACGACGACGCCATCGACACGCTGCGCGAGCATGGGGTGATCTAGCAATGCCAGACGAGAAGCAAACAGGCGACAGGAGCGACGCCCCGGTGTCGAGCGGCGACCTGCCGCTGGCCGGGCTTCGCGTGCTGGACCTGGCCACGGTTATCGCCGGCCCCTACGCGGCGGCGATCATGGGGGAATTCGGGGCGGAGGTACTGAAGATCGAGCAGCCGGCGGACGGCTGTTCCCTGCGCAAGTTCGGTACGCCCACGGCGGTCGGCGATACCCTCACCTGGCTCAGCGAAGCGCGCAACAAGAAATCACTGGCCCTGGACCTGCGCACCAGCGAGGGCGCGGAGCTCCTCAAGGGACTCGTGCGGGACGCCGACGTGCTGGTCGAGAACTTCCGACCCGGCACGATGGAACGCTGGGGGCTGGGCTGGGAAACGCTGCAGGCCATCAACCCGGGCCTGATCATGCTGCGGGTCACGGGCTACGGCCAGGATGGCCCCTACCGGGACCGACCCGGCTTTGCCCGCGTCGCGCACGCCGTCGGCGGGCTCGCCTATCTCGCCGGCATGCCCCGGGGCGTTCCGGTGACGCCCGGCTCGACAACCCTCGGCGACTACACGACCGGGCTCTACGGCTGTATCGGCATCCTCATGGCGCTGCGCTATCGGGACGAGACCGGCGAGGGACAGTATATCGACGCCAGCCTCTACGAGTCCGTCTTCCGCTGTACCGAGGAGCTGGCGCCGGCCTTCGGCAAATACGGCACGGTGCGCGAGCGGCGCGGCCCGCACAACAACTACTTTGCCTGCCCGAATGGACATTTCCCGACCCGGGACGGCCACTG
This sequence comes from uncultured Alteromonadaceae bacterium, assembly GCA_964346555.1. GTDB lineage: Bacteria > Pseudomonadota > Gammaproteobacteria > Pseudomonadales > Halieaceae > Chromatocurvus. Next base: position 19,954 of record CAYFVJ010000017.1, read on the forward strand.
GGTGGCGATCAGCTGCGTCACGGACAAATTGTTTCTGCGCCTCGCCGAGGCCATGGAGCGCCCGGAGCTGGCGGCGCCGCACGTGTACGGCAAGCAGACACTGCGCCTCAAGCACTACCAGGACGTGAACGAGATCGTGCGCGACTGGGCGGGCTCCCTGCCCCGGGAGCAACTGCTGGCGCGCTGCTGCGCGACCGGCGCCCCGGCGGGCCCTCTCAACTCCATCGAGGATATCTTCGGCGACCGCCAGTTCCATGCCCGCAGGATGCTCGTCGCCATCGACGACGAGGCCGTCGGCGAAACGGTGATCGTCCCCGGGGTCATCCCGCGCCTGTCGGAGACACCGGGAGAGATCCGGCACCTGGGGCCGCGGCTGGGGCAGCATACGGAGGAGCTGCTGCGGGACCTCCTCGGCCTGGATGATGCGGAAATTGCCAGCCTGCGCGACAAGGGTGTGGTCGCGTGAGCGCGGGCATCCTCAGCGGCCTGCGTGTGATCGAGGGCAGTGCCTTCGTCGCCGCGCCGCTCGGCGGCATGACCCTGGCCCAGCTCGGGGCCGAAGTCATCCGCTTCGACCCCGTCGGCGGCGGCCTGGACCACGGCCGCTGGCCCCTGGCGCCGGACAGCGGGGTCAGCCTGTTCTGGGCCGGGCTGAACAAGGGCAAGAAATCCATCGCGGTGGATTTCCGTCGAGAGGAGGGCCGAGCGCTGCTCACCCGGTTGATCAGCCTGCCCGGGGACGACGGCGGTATCTTCAGTAGCAACTTTCCGGCCCGCGGCTGGCTGGCCTTCGAGGCCCTGAAGGCCCACCGGGAAGACCTGATCATGGTCAACCTCCTCGGTCGCCGCGACGGCGGCTCCGAGGTCGACTACACCGTGAATCCGCAGCTCGGCCTGCCCGCGATGACCGGACCGGAGGACAGCCCGGAGCCGGTCAATCATGTGCTCCCGGCCTGGGACCTGCTCGCCGGCCAGACCCTGGCGACGGCGGTGCTGGCGGCGGAGCGCCACCGCCGGCGCACGGGCGAGGGCCAGCTCGTGCGCCTGGCGCTGAAGGATGTGGCCCTGGCCACGCTCGGGCACCTCGGCATGCTCGCTGAGCACAGTCTTGGCGGCGAGGATCGGCCGAAGCAGGGCAACTACCTCTACGGCGCTTTTGGCCGCGATTTCCGCACCCGGGACGGGCGGCGGGTAATGCTGGTCGGGCTCACCGGGTCGCAATGGAAGTGCCTGCTTGCCGCGACGGGGCTGGAGGCTGAAGTCGCCGCGCTGGGCGAGCGCCTCGGGCTCGACCTCGACCGGGAGGGCAACCGCTACCGGGCGCGGCGCGAGCTCGCGGCCCTGGTGGCCGCGTGGACCGAAGCGCGGGATGCGGCCGAGGTCGAGACCCTGTTCACGGCGCACCGGGTCACCTGGGCACCGTACCGCAGCGTCGGCGAGGCCCTGCGCGACGACCCGGACTGCTCCCTGGACAACCCCTTGTTCTCGATGCTGGAGCAACCCGGCGCCGGCCGCTGGCTCGTGCCCGGCACGCCGCTGGACTTCGGCGCCGTGGCGCGCCAGCCCCCGGTGCGCGCCCCACGCCTCGGTGAACACACAGACGAAATCCTGCTGGACCTGCTGGGCCTGGCCGAAGGCGAGCTGGGTCGCCTGCACGACGCGGGCGTCATTGCGGGCCCGTGACTGCTCGCGCCAGCCAGGCGACCGGCCCCCCGGGGCCGGCACACCCGAATCATTGAACCCAGAGAGAGCTGCACCATGAAAACGCCTGTCGACTTCTACAAACCACTGGCCCTGGGGGCACCGCAACCGCTGCGCGAGCGCCCGATACGCCCGGAACGCATGATCCACTTCTTTCCGCCGCACCTCGAAAAAATCCGGGCCAAGGCACCGGCGCTGGCCAGCTCGGGGGTCGATGTCCTGTGCGGGAATCTCGAGGACGCGATCCCTGTCGACGTCAAGGAAGCGGCCCGCGCCGGGTTCATCGAGCTGGCGCAGGCAGCCGATCTCGGCACCACGGCGCTGTGGGTACGGGTCAATGCCCTCGACAGCCCGTGGTTCCTCGACGACATGATGGAGATCATCGGCGCCGCCGGCGACAAGGTGGACGTGATCATGATCCCCAAGGTCGAGGGCCCCTGGGACATCCACTACGTGGACCAGCTCATGGCCCAGCTCGAGGCGCGCCACTCGGTGCCCCATCCCATCGGCCTGCACGCGCTGCTGGAAACGGCCCAGGGCGTCGCCAACGTCGAAGCGATCGCCGGCGCCAGCCCGCGCATGCACGGCCTGAGCCTGGGGCCCGCGGATCTCGCCGCCTCCCGGGGCATGAAGACCACGCGCATCGGCGGCGGCCACCCGGGCTACGGCGTTCTCGCCGACCCCGCCGAGGGACAGTCGCAGCGCGGGTTCTTCCTGCAGGATCTGTGGCACTACACGGTCGCGCGCATGGTCGATGCCTGTCGCATGTACGGCATCGGTGCGTTCTACGGTCCCTTCGGGGATATCGCCGACGAGGCGGGCTGCGAGGCCCAGTTCCGCAACGCCTTTCTTATGGGCTGTACGGGTGCGTGGTCCCTGGCGCCGAGCCAGATTCCCATCGCGCGCAAGGTCTTCAGCCCCGACCCGGACGAGGTGCTGTTCGCCCGCAAGATCCTCGACGCCATGCCCGACGGCTCCGGGGTCGCGATGATCGACGGCAAGATGCAGGACGATGCCAGCTGGAAGCAGGCCAGGGTCATGGTGGACCTGGCGAAGATGCTCGCCGAGCGCGACCCCGAGCTTGCGCAGGCCTACGGGTTTTGAGGGGGAGGAGAGCGTGAGCAGCAAGAACGACGCCGGCAACTTCTTCGAGGACTTTTTCCCCGGCCGGGAACTGGTGCACGCCACGCCCCGAACCGTGAGCGACGGGGACAGCGCGGTCTACCAGGCGATCTACGGGCCGCGCTTTGCCCTGCAGTCGAGCGCCCCCTTCGCCGGGGCGCTGGGCTACCCGGCCCGGCCCGTCGACGACCTGCTGACCTTCCACCTGGTGTTCGGCAGAACGGTGCACGACATCTCCCTCAACGCCCTGGCCAACCTCGGCTACGCCGGGGGGCGCTTCGGGGTGCCGGTGTACCCCGGCGATACGCTGTCCGCCGTGTCCACGGTCACCGGCGTCAAGCAGAACAGCAATGGCAGGACCGGCGTGGTCTACGTGCACACCCGGGGCGCAAACCAGACCGGCGAGACGGTCGTCGAGTACCATCGCTGGGCAATGGTACGCAAGCGCGACCCGGCAGCACCAGCACCGGCGCCGGTGGTTCCGGAGCTGCCGGACGCGGTGCCCACGGCGTCCCTCGTGGCCGCGCCCTGGCGGGCGAGCGGGGCCTACGATCCCGCGCAGGCCGGCAGCCCGCATTTCTGGGACGACTATACGGTGGGCGAGCGCATCGACCACGTCGACGGGATAACCCTCGAGGAGTCCGACCACATGCAGGCGTGCCGCCTGTTCCAGAACACGGCCCGGGTGCATTTCAATCAGCACGCGGAGAGGCAGGGTCGCAACGGTCGCCGCATCGTCTACGGCGGTCACCTCATCAGCCTGTCCCGTGCCCTGTCTTTCAACGGCCTCGCCAACGCCCAGCGCATCGCCGCCATCAACGGGGGTCGCCACGTCGCCCCGAGCTTCGCCGGCGACACGATCTACGCCTGGTCAGAAGTGCTCGACAAGCAGGCCCTGGACAGCGACCCGGGTATCGGTGCCCTGCGCCTGCGCACGGTGGCCTGCAAGGATCGGCCCTGCGACGACTGGCCGGGGCAGGACGCAGACGGCACTTACGATCCGGCCGTGGTGCTCGACTTCGATTACACCGCGCTGCTGCCGAGAAGGATGTAGCGGGGAAGAGAGGGGTGTCGATGGCTAGAGCGGGATAGAGAGGCCAGTCCCGGATCAGAAGGTAAACAGCTCCCGGAACTTCACCAGATCCTCGACCATGGTGCCGTCGCCGGGCAGCAGTGGCTGCAGCCGCTCGTCGCAGGCCATGGTCAGATCCTTGAGCGGTATGTGCTGATCCACGAAGATCGTCTCCAGCTGCGGGTAGAGCACGCGCAGCGCCGCCACCAGTTCCCCGGTGGCCAGCGTCCGGTGCGAGAGGTTGTAGACGTCCGCGGGCATGTCCCGCGTTGCCAGCCGCGCCAGCACCTCCACCAGGCGATACAGGCTGATATGCGTCAGCGTGTGCGCGGGATCGCCGTGGACGGCCACGCGATTGGTGAAGTGCGCGTCGAAGACGAACTGGTTGACGAGGGTCTCGAAGCGCAGATTCTTCGAGTAACCGTAGACGTTCGCGCAGCGCAGCAATTGCACGGGGATCTTTTCCATGAGCCGCAGCACGTGCTCCTCGCCGCGCATCTTCGACAGACCGTAGAAACTGCTCGGCGCCCGCGGGTGATCCGCGCCTTCCACGGCGCCCTCGCCGTACACGGCCTGGCTGCTCAGGTAGATAAGGCGGCCCACGCCCGTCTCCTCGGCCGCGTACACGACTTCCGCCGTGCCCCAGTGGTTGGTCTGCTCGAAGTCGTGGGCGTTCTGGTCCGCAAAGGGGGTCTCGACCTTGGCGGCGAGGTGGATGACCAGGTCGACCCCGGTCATGGCGCGGCGCAGGCTGCGCGAATCGAGGATATCGGCCTGGACAAAGCGGACATTGTTCCCGGGCACCTTGCGCAGGCCCGTGAACAGGTTGTAGTTACCCTTGCAGAGATTGTCATAGACGAGAATGCTGTCGATGCGGGGCTCTGCCGAGAGCCGGTAGACCAGCTCAACGCCGATGTAGCCGGCACCCCCGGTCAGCAATACCTTCACGCGGACTCGCCGCTGACCAGCGTCGTGTTGAGTCCGCACTCGGTCTTGTTCATGCCGAACCAGCGCGCATTGCGGGCATTGCCCTCGCCGAAGGCCTTCGCGGTGCAGGGCTCGCAGCCGATGCTGAAATAGCCCCGGGCCTCCATCGGGTGCTCCGGCAGGTCGTGGTTCTTGCGGTAGAAGTGGACCATGCGGGCATCCCAGGCCAGCAGCGGATGGTAGCGAAGGCAGCCGTGCTGTGCCGGCTCCTCCTCCGCCAGGGCGGCGCGCACGGCGCTCTGGTCCGCACGCACGCCGTTGACCCAGATGTCGTGCTCCCGCAGGACCGGATCGAGCGGCTGTACCTTGTTCAGGAAGCAGCAGTAGTCCGGGTCGGAGGCATAGAGAAACCGACCGGCGCGATCGAGCTGCTTGATCTTGGGCACATCCGGGCGCAGCGCAATCAGGTTGAGGTCCAGCTGTGCCGCAAGCTGCTCCGCAAAGCGGATGGTCTCGGGGAACAGAAACCCGGTGTTCGTGTAATAGACCGGTATGCCGCGGCCAACGCGGCTGATCATGTGCAGCAGCGGCAGGCTCTGGGTCTGGAAGGAGCTCGTGGTGAAGACGCGCCTGCCGGCATCGAGATAGCCGTGAAGGCGCTCGATGACGGCATTGGCGCGGACGTCCAGGTCCCGGCTGTCGAGAATCACCAGCGTTCTACCCTCCCGTTGACGAGG